>JBJXGQ010000129.1:0-6996 GCA_046160525.1 Burkholderiales bacterium | reverse complement strand
ATCGACCGCGTTGCGTGGGACCACGAGATCTTCACCCATGTGCCCGAATTCGTGGACGGCCACTTGGTCATGCCGGACCGGCCGGGCTGGGGCACCGAGCCCAACGAAGAGGGCATTCGGGCCCATCCACCAAAGGGTGCGACCGGGTTACTGAACTACGGGCGTAAAGTTTGAGTCTGAGCGTGAGGCGTGAGGCAGAGCGGCGCTGTAAGATACGCAAAGCTGTAAGAGCGAAACAATTCATCAACGAGGCTGGAGGAAGCGATGGCGACTTTGAAAGTGAATGGCAAGTCCTACGATGTGGACGTGGAACCCGAAATGCCCCTGTTGTGGGCGTTGCGCGATGAATTGGGATTGACGGGCACCAAGTACGGGTGCGGCATCTCAGTGTGCGGGGCCTGCACCGTACACGTCGACGGCGAACCCGCGCGTAGCTGCGTGTTGCCCGTGTCCGCCGTGGCGGGCCGCAACATCACCACCATCGAAGGTCTATCGAAGGACGGGAACCATCCCGTGCAGAAAGCCTGGGTCAAGCTGCAAGTGCCCCAGTGCGGTTACTGCCAGAGCGGGCAAATCATGTCGGCCGCCGCATTGCTGCGCGCCAACAAGAAGCCTTCGGACGATGTGATCGAAGCCACCATGACCAACATTTGCCGCTGCGGAACCTATGCCCGCATTCGCGAAGCCATCAAACTAGCGGCCAAGGGCGCCTAAGGAGACATCATGAACGACATCATCAATCCTGACCGCCGTAGTTTTATCATCCGTTCTTCCGCGATTACCGGCGCTATCGCCGTGGAATTCTCAGGATGGGGCGCGGCCCTAGCCGCGCACCATGAGGGCGTGGAAGTCACGCACTGGATCGTGATCAACCCCGACGACAGCATCACCATCCGCATCGCTCGCTCCGAGCTGGGCCAAGGAAGTTTCACCGGGCTGGCCATGCTGGTGGCCGAAGAGCTTCAGTGCGACTGGAACAAGGTGAAGCCCGAGTACGCCGACGTCAACGAGCATGTACGGCGCAATCGCATATGGGGCAACATGAGCACGGGCGGCAGCCGCGCCATTCGGGATTCGCAAGAGTATCTGCGCAAGGCGGGCGCCTCCGCGCGCGAGATGCTGGTGAGCGCAGCCGCCAAGGAGTGGGGTGTACCGGTATCCGAAGTGACCGTGGCCAACAGCGTCATCACTCACAAGGCGAGCAATCGCAAGACTACATTTGGCAAGGTCGCGGGCGCGGCCTCGAAGCTTGAAGTGCCCAAGGAGCCCAAGCTCAAGGATCCCAAGGATTGGACCTTGATCGGTACCTCGCCTCCACGCTTCGACATCCCGGAGAAGACCACGGGCGAACAAGTGTTCGCCGCCGACGTGCGCCTATCGGGCATGTTGCACGCCTCTATTCGCCAAGTGCCTGTCTTCGGCGGCAAGCTCAAGAGCTACGACGAGCCCAAGATTCTCGGCCGAAGGGGTGTAAAGAAAGTCGTGGCGGGCCCGGATTGGGTGGCCGTGGTGGCTGACAACTGGTGGCGCGCCAATGAAGCCTTGAAGGCGCTCCCCATCGAGTGGACCGATGGCGGCAACGGCAACGTATCAAGCGAGTCCATCATGAAGTTCCTGCGCACCGGAATCGATGCGCCAAGCGCGCCGGTTGGGCGCAAGGATGGCGACGCTGTCCAGGCACTGGCGGGCGCGGCCAAGACTTTCGAGGCGGAGTATTACGCTCCCTTCCTAAATCACGCCACGATGGAACCGCAGACGGCCACCGCTCTCATCACCACGGAGGGCGTGGAAGTATGGGTGGGCACGCAAAACGGCGAGTCCACCATCACGGCGGCCTCGGAAGCGGCGGGCGTACCCCTGGAGAATGTAATCGTGCACAAGATGCACGCAGGCGGCGGGTTCGGACGGCGTACGTTGTTCAACGAGTACACCGTACAGGCCATTCGCATCGCCCAGACCATGCCGGGGACACCGGTGCGCTTGCAATGGTCGCGCGAAGAGGATATGTGGCAGGGCCGCTACCGGCCCGTATCGCTGGTGAAGCTCAAGGCTGGCCTGGACAAGGACAACAAATGGGTGGCATGGCAAGTGCGCCAGGCCGAGCAATCCGTTGCCACGGTCATCCTGCCCAACCTGGTGAAGGACGGTGTGGATACCATTGGCACTCGCGTATTCTCGGACAATCCCTACGACGTGCCGAACTTCTTGAACGAGTACGCCATGCGCAACACCCATGTCACGGTGGGGCCGTGGCGCGCGGTGGCGCACACCATGAACCCCTTCTTCCGCGAATGCTTCATCGACGAGATTTGCGCTGGCATCAAGGCCGACCCCTATCAGTTCCGCCGCCCGCTGCTGTCCAAGAAGCCGAAGGACCTAGGCGTGCTCGACGCGGTGGCCAAGGCCGCCAAGTGGGGAGAGAAGATGCCTCAAGGCATTCACCGCGGCATCGCCTTGTCCGATGCCTATGGGAGCTACACGGCTGCGGTGGTGGACCTGTCCGTCGAAGACAGCGAGGTCAGTGTGAAGCGGGTTTACGTGGCCATCGACAGCGGCTACATCGTGCATCGCGACGCCGTGATCGCGCAGATCGAGAGCGGGGTGGTGTGGGCATTGAGTTCGGCCATGCTGGAGGAAACCACCATCAAAGATGGCCGCGCGGAGCAGAGCAATTTCTCCGATTACCCCGTGCTACGTCTGGCGCACATGCCGGAAGTCGTACCGGTGATCGTACCGAGCGGCGGTTTCTGGGGCGGGGTAGGCGAACCGCCTCTTGCTGCTGTAATTCCAGCTTTGGGTAATGCCATCTTCGCGGCCACCGGCAAGCGGCTTCGCTCCATGCCGCTCAAGCATCACGGGTTGTCCTACGCGTGATATTGCGGGGGACACGTGGGCACGCTGCGCTTTGCCCACCCTACGTCCGTTACCCGCATGCCTACTCCCTCTCCTCGCCCGCGGGGAGAGGGTTGGGGTGAGGGGGATTCAGTGAAGCGTAGGCAGCTTCTACAAGCGGCGGGCGCCACCATGGCGCTCGCGCTTGTTCCTATTCGCGGGGTACGTGCCGCACCGGAGGACATGGCGTTAGCCATCAAACACACGTTTGGCTCGCGCCCCATTCAGGAAGGCCGGGTCCTCCTCGATCTTCCCAAGCTCGCCGAAAACGGCAACGTGGTTCCCGTCACCGTTACGGTTGAGTCCCCTATGAGCGCGCAGGATCATGTGAAGGCGATCCATCTTTTCTCCGAGAAGAATCCCCTGCCGGACATCGTGGAGTTTCGCTTGGGTCCCCACAACGGCAAGGCGCGCGTATCCACGCGCATTCGCCTCGCCGATACTCAACGTGTCATCGCCGTGGCGGATTTGAGCGACGGATCGCTCTGGTCAGCGAGCGTGGAAGTGGTGGTCACCATCACCGGGTGCGGGTAAGTCATGGCGGGAGCCAAGGTCAAGGTGCCAGAGCGCGCCAGGAAGGGCGAGGTCATCGAGATTCGCTCCTTGGCCATCCACCCTATGGAATCCGGATTCCGGCACGATAACGTAGGCAAGCTGGTTCCCCGCCACATCATCAAGCGTTTCACTTGCCACTACGATGGAAAAGAAGTGTTCTCCGTGACCTTGCATCCGGCCATTACCGCCAACCCCTATTTCTCCTTCCATGTGGTGGCCACCACGTCAGGAGAATTTGTTTTCACGTGGACCGACGATCGCGGCCAAGTCATAACAGAACGCGCGGGTATCGAGGTGGCCGCGTCATGAGGCGAACCTTACTCTGCTGTGTGATCATGATGCTCGCCACGAGTGCGGGGTACGCCGAGGAACAATCCGCGAATAGCGGTGGCGGCGTGGGTCCCAAAATCGAAAGAGCGGGCAAGAAAGCGCGCACTGGAACCGAGAAGGTCATCGGTAAGACCACCAAGGCACTCAAGCACGCGGGCAAGAAGACCGCGGGCGCCCTGGATAAGGCTGGTAATAAGACCGGGCAGGCGCTGGGCAAGGCCGCGAAGAAGACCAAGGAGTGGGTACAAGGAAAGTAATGCCGTGCTCACAAATTCGGAAGTGAAGAAGTTCGATGCCAGTCCTTCGGGGTCCCTTAAGGACGTCCGTGTGATCGATTTGTCGCGATTGGTCGCTGGCAACATGCTGAGCGGGTTTCTCGCCGATCACGGCGCCGATGTGATCAAGATCGAGAAGGCTGGAAGCGGCGACGATCTGCGCCATTGGAAAGAAGAAGGCGTGGATATCTACTGGAAAGTGTATGGGCGTAACAAGCGCTCCATGGTGCTTGACCTCAAATCCAAAGAGGGCTTGGACACACTGCGCCAATTGATTGCAACGGCCCAGGTGCTGGTGGAGAACTTCGTTCCGGGCGGGTTGGAGAAAATGGGCTTGGCACCGGAACGATTACTGGAAATCAATCCTCGTCTCATCATCGCGCGCGGATCTGGCTGGGGACAGACGGGTCCCTTGAGTCACAAACCAGGATTTGGTACCTTGGTGGAAGCCATGTCGGGCTTCGCAGCCTTGAATGGATTTCCTGACCGGCCACCGGTGCTCCCTCCGCTGGCGCTTGCTGACATGATCGCCGGCATTTACGGTGCGGCTGGCGTGCTGGCCGCGCTGCGCGTGGCTGAAAAGGAAGGGCGCGGGCAGGTGGTGGATCTGTCGCTCTTCGAGCCAATTTTCTCCACCGTGGCATCGGAAGCGGCCAAGAGCAAGTTGACCGGCACCCCCACGCAACGAGCGGGGAACCAATCCACCCACGCCGCACCGCGTAATGTCTACTCCTGCCGCGATGGAAAATATGTCGCGCTATCCGGCTCCATGCAATCCATGGCCCTGCGCATTTTCGACACCATCGGGCGCCCGGAGATGAAGACCGATGCGCGCTTTTGCGACAACGGTGCGCGCGTGAAGAACCGCGATCAACTGGATGCAATCATCGGCGGCTTCATCGGCACGCGCAGCCAGGCGGAAAATCTCGCGCTGTTCGAGGCCGCGAACGTGACCGTGGGGCCGGTATGCACGGTGATGGACCTCCTAGATCATCCCTACACGCGCGGGCGCGAAGTCATCGTGGACATGGAAGATGAGGAGATGGGAGCCATCCCCATGCACAATATCGTGCCCCGCCTTTCGCGCAGCCCCGGTGCCATGCGCCGGCCCGCGCCCAAGGTGGGCGAACACACCAACGAAATTCTCGAAGAACTCAAAAGGAAAAAACCATGAGCACGATGCTGTGGCGCTCGATTCTTTTCGTACCGGCCGTCAGCGACCGCTTCGTGGAAAGCGCCTTGCGCCAGCCGGCGGATGCGTTGCAGATCGACTTGGAAGATAGCGTTGGGCCGGACCAGAAGGACTTGGCCTGCGAGCGCTTGCCTGGCATCGCGGACAAGTTCGCCAAGGCGGGCTACGACGTGGTGGTGCGAATCAACCGTCCTTGGCGCCGCGCGGTGCGCGACATAGAAGCCGCCGTTCGCCCATCGGTGAGTTGCATTTCCCTGCCCAAAGTGCCCGATGCCTCTCATATTCGCGCCATCGCTGAAGTGTTGAGTGAGTGCGAAGCGCAACGGGGGCTTGCCATTGGGCACACTCGCCTCATCGCCATGGTGGAAACGGCGGAAGGTTTGCAGAACATGCCGGGGATCGCGGCGGCTCACTCAAGAGTCTGCGGCATGATCGTAGGCTCGGAAGACCTTTCGGCCTCCATGCGCATGGCCGTGGAGGAAGATGCGCTCTACGTCCCCAACGTACTTGGCGTGGCGGCTTGCCGGGCCGCGGGCATCGAACCCATCGGTTTCATCGGTTCCATCGCGGACTTTTCCGATGAGCAAACCTTTCGTGCCCGCATACGGCGCGCGCGCAAGCTAGGCTTCTCCGGCGCCTTCTGCATTCATCCGAAGCAAGTGGTCATCGCCAACGAGGAATTCAGCCCTTCTCCCGATGAAATCGAACATGCGAAAGGCCTCGTCGGGGAATTCGAGCGCCAAGTAAGCCAGGGGCATGCGGCCTTTACCTACAAGGGCCGCATGGTGGATCTACCCATCGTGGACCAGGCGCGCAATATATTGAACCGCCAAGCGGCCATCGAAAAAATGAGATCATAGCGATCTGCTTCCCCTTCAACGCTGCTTCGGTGTAACGTGGCCGAAGAACCAGGCCGGTACCACCAAGAGTCATGCTGACGCCAACGACAATAATCCAAGACACTTCCGCCGCACAGCGTCGCGTTACTTATACCCAGGGCGAACTGCTTAGTACAGCCTTTCCTGGACGTGCTAAGGCCTATCCAGAATTACGCTATATGGGTTCAAAGCACCGTTTGCTTCCATGGATTCACTCCGTTCTGAGCACTCTTGAGTTCGAGACCGCAGCCGACCCCTTTGTTGGGAGCGGTTGTGTGGCGTATTTGCTCAAGTGCATGGGAAAGAGCGTAGAGGCCTCCGATTTTCTTAACTTCCCGGCAACATTGGCGGCCGCCACGTTGGAGAACAGCAGCATCTATCTCGACGAGGGGATGCTAAAAACACTACTGGAGCCGGCCAGGAATGCACCGGATTTCATCGCACGAACGTTTACGGGAATTTTTTTCAACCCCGAGGATTTGCATTTTCTCGATCGTGTGTGCCACAACATCGAGAAACTCGAACACCCGCACCAACAAGCGCTTGCCCGTGCGGCGCTCATTCGTTCGTGTTTGAAAAAACAGCCTCGCGGGGTCTTTACGATCACTGGCAACCGTTATGACGATGGGCGCCGGGATCTGAAGTTATCCATAGAGGAGCATTTTCTAGAGCAGGTCGAAGCCTTCAATGATGTGGTTTTCGACAATGGCCGCCACCATAGTGTGCGAAGAGCGGACGTGTTCGATCTCGAACCAAGTGGCGCTGACTTGGTATACCTAGATCCGCCTTATGTTCCCAGGTCCGACGACAATTGCTACATCAAACGCTATCACTTCCTCGAAGGCCTGTGCACGTACTGGCGAGGTTTGGAAGT
>JBJXGQ010000128.1:0-16980 GCA_046160525.1 Burkholderiales bacterium | reverse complement strand
CAGACCGTGCAAGTGGCTCTCGATGCGGCGCTGGAGATGGTCCGGCGCGGCGAGATCAGCGACGTCAAGACCATGCTGGGCTTGCTGTGGGCGGAGAAGATTAGAAGAGGGGAGTGGATGTAACGAGGGAGGAGTGAGGAGGGAGGAGGGAGGAGGGAGGAGGTGTAACCCAGAGTTCCGCTAACCGCGCAGGCCATGAGCGCTTATAGGATAAGTTCGCCTGCTGGGTATGCAGGACGTAGTGATGGTGATTCGCCGTCGAGCAATTGGAAAGCGTTTCGCCGTCTAAGCGGCGAGGATGCCTTGGCCACTTGGAATGCTAAAAGTTTTAGTGTTTTTTTGGTACTTACTTTTCGTTAGGCCGAAGAGTCTACGAATGTACTCGTGGTCCACAAGAGTAGAGGCTGGAATGAAATCCTTCCGTACGTTTTGGTACAACTTCGGATGGTCAGCGTGTCAGCGATACGTAGATGGATGGGTTCCGAGGTTTGCGTTTTTCGTCCCGATCCTTGGATACCTGATTAAGACTTGGTGCAACGAAAGCTCAATTCACAAGAATTGGGCTCAAGGTGTTCGCCTACACAGACTTTCTTCGTATGCACGAGAGTATTCGAACTCATGGGCATTTTTCGCCAGACGGAAACTACGACGGCAAGGACTGGGATGGGTTCTCTCAATCGGTAAGAAGGGCAGGAGAGCTTCAGCACCCTTTTGCAACTGAGAATTGGGATGCCGTGAAGCTTCAGAATGGAAGCTTATTACGACGAATTCTTGGCGATACATTTCTACGCGAGAATGGGAGAGGGAAACTGGCACTTGCGATCCTCGTCGTGTGGTCAACGATTGGATATGCTCTACTAGCGTTACCAAGCATAGATGTCTTCGTGCATGTTGTACGTTCTACCATGGAACTGTTGAACGGCAATGCCATTCACGGAGTGACCGGGCGGGCGCTACAAGCAGATGTTGAGTTTCTTGGGTTGGCGTAGTCAAAATTGGGATAGAGCATGTATCAAGGCCTCGCCGTAAGAACACATCAATCCAAATTCGCCGGGGGTAGCCCGGCCGCTAGTTTCTTTCTCTTGCTTGCCCAAGAGAAAGAAACCAAAGAGAAGGGCACCCCAATGCCGCTTGATTCCTGCGCTGCCTGGTGGACTCGCGGCGCCTGCGGAACTTGTCCGCGCGAGAAGCATGCGCGGCCTTCGCACAGTCCTCGGCGAAACCCCGCGAGCCCACCGAGCTGCTCGGCGCGGCATAAGGGGAAGGTAAAGCAAACCACCGGTTTGCGAAGAGTACCGTTCTTGGCTTGGGGCTTTGGTTTGGGCTTGGGTTTGGCTGTTGACTTGCCCTCCCCTTCTGAACCGCCGAGTAACGCAGAAGTGATGGGGGATGTCGCCGAGGACTGTCTGAGTCCGCGCACGGTTTTCGCGCGGGCGAGTTCCGCAGGCGCCCATCGCTTCGAGTAACGCAGGGTACCCCGATAGGGGCGGTTCAGTTGGGGCGGCCTTTTTTCGCTTACCTTTTTTGGCCGCGCAAAAAAGGTGAGTAGCTGCCGGGCTACCCCCGGCGACTTCAAGGTTCGATGCAAAATTGGAAGGTATTCATGGATTACGATTGCCCTCCATTGGAGTTTGCCCCCACCCTCGCCCTCCCCCGCGAGCAGGGGAGGGAATTGAGACCCACCGAAGTAGGTCTGATCTCGATCGGTGCATCGGGCTTTCAGAATGCTGGCGTCTTCCGTTGCCCCATAATCTCACCCTCCCGAGGATGACTATGCATGAATACCGCTGAGCTTTACCTCGAAGATGCCTATCAAACGGTATCCCAAACGCGTGTCGTCAAGGCCGACGAGCGCGGCATCCAGCTCGGGCGCACGCCGTTCTATGCCCTCGGCGGAGGCCAGCCCGGCGACCGTGGATTCATCGATAGCGAGCATGGTCGCATAGACATCTCGAACACGATCCGCGAGCGTGCGAGCGGGGAGGTCATCCATGTGCCGGAGGCTGGGCCCGCGTTGGAGAAGCTTCGAGTAGGAGACGAGGTCAAGGCTGAGATCGATTGGGATCTTCGCTACCGCCACATGCGCTGCCACACGTGCTTGCATCTTCTGTGTTCCCTGATTCCTTTTCCGGTTACCGGCGGCAGTGTGAGGGCGGATAGCGGCCGCTTGGACTTCGACATTCCGGAATCGATTCTCGGCAAGGCGGTGCTTACGGAAAAACTGCAAGCCCTCATTGACCGTAACGCGCCCCTGAGTTTTCAGTTTCTAAGCCCCGCCGAAATACGCGCACGCCCGGAACTTGTGCGCACGCTGCAAGTGGCGCCACCGCTTGGAGAGGGGCCGGCAGGCCGGAAAAACACTTGTCGCTCGCGTTCCACGATTTCGTAATCCAGTAGATCAGCGTGCAGGAGGAGGAATACCCGGAGGGTAGCTGCGCGGCGAAGCCTCAGTTCCCGGCGAGGGCGATTTTTTTCGGCATGTTTTCCCACAGGGGCGCGGGCGTTTTGAAGTAGTACCCCTGGCCGAAAGGGGTACCCATCTCCTTGAGGATGTTCATGACGTCCTGGGTTTCCACCCATTCCGCGATAACTTGTTTGTTCAGGCCCTCGGCCACATCGCACAAAGCGCGTACGAAGATGCGATTGGCTTCGTCGGTGGCCAGATCGCGCACGAATCCGCCGTCTATCTTTAGATAATCCACATCGAAGCGCTTCAGGTAATAGAAGGAGCTGAATCCCGCGCCGAAGTCATCCAGCGCGAAGCGGCAGCCCATGCTCTTGAGTTCTCGTATGAACTGCTCGGTCACATCCACGTCGTGCATGGCGGCCGTTTCCGTGATCTCGAATACCAGCTGGCTCAAGTCGGCGGAACTCGACTTGAGCATGTGTTGAAATTTTCGCACCCACTGCGGATCCGAAATACTGATGCGTGAAAGATTCACGAAGTAGCGCCACTTAGGTCCCCGGTCAGCGCACTGGCCAAGATACTCCAGCATCCGTTCCACCACCCGCATATCGAACTCCTGCACCAACCCCAAAGACTCAGCGTGCTCGATGAACTGGCTGGGCAAGACTATGGCGCCCTCCTCGTCGTGGATGCGCAGCAGGATTTCGCAGTGCACCGCGCGCAAATCGGACAGGCGCACCACCGGTTGGTAGTAGAGCGATATACGGTCATCGTCCAAGACGTGGCGAAGCTGGCTTGACCACTGCACGCGGTTATGGGTTTGGCGCAGGCTGCGCGCATCGTGATCGTAGAGGAAGTGGCGGTTGCGGCCGCTGTCTTTCGCTTGGTACATGGCAAGATCGGCGCTGGTCAGCAATGTGGCGACTTCTACACCATGAAGTGGGTACAGCGCGATGCCGATGGAGGCCGTGACGCTGGACATGCGGTGCTGGCCCAGTGCGAGAAAGCGGTAATGGCGCAGAGATTCGAGCACGTGGTCCGCCGCGCGCACGGCCTGGCTGCGCAAGACTTCGGGAAGATGCACGGCGTACTCGTCGCCGCCCAGGCGAAATACCTGGCCGCCATGGTCCTTGGCCGCTTCCTTCAGCACACCGCTCACTCCCGCGATGAGATGATCGCCCGCCCGGTGGCCAAAGTTATCGTTGACGTATTTGAAGTGATCGATGTCGATGAACAGCACGGCCCCGACATCGCCCGCCGCGAGCGCTTGTTCGAGCGTGCGTTGCAGGCTCACGCGGTTGGGTAGGTTCGTGAGGGAATCGTGGGTCGCCAAGAATTCGATGGTGCGCGCGGCCTCTTGTTCCGCCGTGACGTTTCTGGCCGTGCCGCGCACACCGGCAATGCGCCCGCTCTCATCGCGAGTGACGCGCGCATTGACGCCTACCCAGCGATCGGTTCCATCCGAGGAGATCACCCGTGCGACGTAGTCCTTGACTTCCCCGCTTTTGCACAACACCGCCAAATAACGGCGGTTGGAAAACCGGGAGAACTTGGATTCGAAATCGAAGATGTTACGGCCCAGTAACTGTTGCGCCGCCAGGCCGAAAATATCCGCCGTGGCGTTGCTCAAATAAGTAAACCGGCCTTGCGTATCCGTGGTCCAAATGAGATCGTGGGAGGTTTCCACCAGATCGCGGAAGCGGTTCTCGCTTTCGATCAGGAGTTGTGTGACGTTGCGCTTATCCTGAAGAATTTTCTTGGCGATGGCGGGTTTTTCCTCCACCGCCCGCGCGGCCTTGGGAGTAGCGCGCATGAGACTCTCGATCATCTCGCGCGAATAGCGCCGGTGGCCGCCGTCCGTGCGGCGCGCAACGAGCACACCCTGGGCATCCCAGCGCCGTAGTTTCTGAACCGGTACCCCGAGCCTCATGGAAGCGTCCCGAATGGAATATTCGGTGTCCGGTGAATTTGACCCCTGTACTTCGCTCATCCCTGGTTCTGTTGGCGGGAGCTATCTTGCTCCCGTTGGTGCACGTGGCGGACTTCGCCGGGATACTACTACCTGTCATGCCATTTACATATTAACGGTAAAGCAACCTCCATCGCCTGCATGCAACCTCTTTTTACGGACGCCGGTAGGACACGCGGTAGATCACGCCCGCGTAATCGTCGGAGACCAGCAATGCGCCGTCTGGCATGACCAGCAAATCGACGGGGCGTCCCCATACCTGCTCATTCTCCATCCATCCCGAGGCGAACACCTCTGACTTGGTGACCTTGCCCTCCTGCGCTGTTGCCACGATGAGACGATAGCCGTTTTTCTTGCTCCGGTTCCAAGAGCCGTGCTGCGCGATGAAGATGGCGTTACGGTACTCCTCGGGAAACATTTTCCCGGTGTAGAAGCGCAACCCGTCGGGTGCCACGTGCCCTCCTTGGTTGAGCGCGGGGGGCGTGAATTGCGCGCACGCACGCCGCTTGCCAAAATCGGGGTCGGGTGTGTCGCCCTGGTGGCAATAGGGAAAGCCGAAGTGCATGCCAGCCTTGGGCGCGTGATTGAGTTCGCAGGAAGGCAGATCGTCTCCCATGTGGTCACGGCCGTGGTCGTTGAACCACAGCTCGCCAGTGCGCGGATCCCAATCGAACCCCACGCTGTTGCGCACGCCGCGCGCGAACACCTCGTACCCCGAGCCGTCGGGGTTGATGCGCGAGATCAGCGCATAACGGTCCGGGTCTTCCTCGCACACGTTACAAGGCGCACCCACCGGTACGTAGAGCTTGCCATCGGGCCCGAAGGCGATGAACTTCCAGCCGTGGTGGCCCTCGCGCGGAAACCGGTCGGTGACCAGCACGGGCTTGGGGGGCGCGTCCAGCTGGGAATCGATCCGGTCATAGCGCAGAATCCGGTCGATATCGCCGACGTAGAGACTGCCATTGCGGTAAGCCACGCCATTGGGCGAGTTCAACACGCTGGCGATGGTCTTTACCTTATTCCCCCCCGCGGAAGGGACCACGGCGTACACCTTGCCCACACGCTGCGTGCCCACGAAGACTACCCCGTTGCTACCTAGAGCCATGGAGCGGGCGCCGGGAACCTCGGCGTAGACGCCGATTTCGAATCCGGGCGGGAGTTTAATTCGGTCCAGGGGCAGATTTTTGGCCAATCCAGTGGCCGGTAGCGCGGCTATGACTAGGGCGAGCAGGCGAAGCAACAGTGGGCGAGTCATGCAGAATGTCCTTTCATGGCGGGTCTTGAATTTGGCGGGTTCGGCCCCAAATCCGCGAGGGTCCAACGTAGGGAGAGAAAACGATGAGCGAAACACAAGAAAAGTTAGGTTTCCAAGCCGAGGTCAAGCAACTCCTCAATCTGATGATCCACTCCTTGTACAGCAACAAGGAGATTTTCCTGCGCGAACTGGTTTCCAACGCCTCGGACGCCTGCGATAAGCTCAGGTTCGAAGCCCTTGGCAACGCCGCGCTTCTGGAAAATGATACCGAACTCAAGATCCGTGTGAGCTACGACAAAGCCGCGCACACCGTTACTGTATCCGACAACGGCATCGGTATGTCGCGCGAAGAGGTCATCCTAAATATCGGGACCATCGCCAAGTCCGGCACCCGGGAGTTCTTTCAAAAGCTCACGGGCGACCAAGCCAAGGACGCCCATCTGATCGGCCAATTCGGTGTCGGCTTCTACTCGTCCTTTATCGTGGCGGACAAGGTCACGCTCACCACGCGCCGGGCGGGTGCGGGAGCGAACCAGGCAGTGCGCTGGGAGAGCGATGGCCAGGGAGAGTACATCCTCGATGCCGTGACGAAAGACAGCCGGGGTACTGAAGTCACGCTGCATCTGAAGGAGGGCGAGCACGATCTGGCCGATAGCTACCGTCTACGCGCCATCCTCAAGAAATACTCCGACCACATTACCCTTCCCATTCTGATGAAGAAGGAGAAG
The DNA here is from genome assembly GCA_046160525.1 of Burkholderiales bacterium. GTDB lineage: Bacteria > Pseudomonadota > Gammaproteobacteria > Burkholderiales > SHXO01 > SHXO01. The sequence goes on along the minus strand of JBJXGQ010000128.1, from coordinate 10,621 downwards.
TGGAACGAGGAGAAGAAGGAAAGCGAGCTGACGGACGAGGACGAGCAAGTCAACCAGGCCGCCGCCATCTGGACGCGGCCCAAATCCGAGATCACCGAAGAGCAGTACACCGAGTTCTACAAGCACGTTTCCCACGATTTCGAAGGGCCGCTCGCCCACTTGCACGCCAAGGTCGAGGGCAAACAGGAATACACCCAGCTCCTGTTCATTCCTGGGCACGCGCCCTTCGACCTGTGGGACCGCGACCGGCGCCATGGCATCAAACTCTACGTGCGCCGGGTGTTCATCATGGATGACGCCGAGCAGTTGATGCCCGCCTACCTGCGTTTTGTGCGTGGCGTGATCGATTCCAACGACCTGCCACTGAACGTGTCGCGCGAGATATTGCAGGAGTCCAAGGTCGCCGAGTCCATTCGCGGCGGGTCCGTGAAGAAGGTGCTGGGCCTGCTGGAGGATCTGGCGGAGAACGACAAGGACAAGTACGCCAAATTCTGGAAGGAATTCGGGCGCGTCCTCAAGGAAGGCCTAGGCGAGGACTGGGGCAACAAGGAGCGCATCTCGAAGCTGTGCCGCTTCTCCAGCACCCATACCGACAGCGAAGAGCAGGCTGTTTCCTTGGCCGATTACATTGGCCGCATGAAGGAAGGCCAGGAAGTGATTTACTACATTACCGCGGATACCTTCGCGGCCGCCAAGAACAGTCCTCACCTGGAGATATTCCGCAAGAAGGGATTGGAAGTCCTGCTCCTGTGCGATCGCGTGGACGAGTGGGTGATCTCCAATCTCACGGAATACGATGGAAAGAAATTGCAATCCGTCGCCAAGGGCGATCTGGATCTGGGAAAACTCGCCGATGAGCAGGAGAAGAAGGAGCAGGAGAAGGACGCCACCGATTACAAGGAACTCACCGAGAAGATCAAAGGCGTGTTGGGCGAGAGCGTCAAGGAGGTGCGGGTCACTCACCGCCTCACCGATTCCCCTGCTTGCCTGGTGTCGGACCAATTCGGCATGAGCATGAACTTGGAGCGCATGCTCAAAGCCGCGGGCCAGAAAGTGCCCGGAAGCAAACCGATCCTGGAGATCAATCCCAAGCACCCCATGGTGCAAGGCTTGAAGTACGAGTCCGACACCAACCGCTTTGCCGATTGGAGCTACCTACTGTTCGACCAAGCCTTGCTTGCCGAGGGCGGACAATTGGAGGACCCAGGAACTTTCGTGAAGCGTTTGAATGGATTGATGCTCGCGTTGGCGGGAACGGGGTCGCGGATATGGACGCCGAATAGCTGAGATTTCGGAGGCTGGGGACTGGGGGCTTGGGGCTGCGGGCTGGGGGTCTACGGCAACTGCCTGCGGAAGCACTCTAGAATGCTTCCTCCTTCCTATCGTGCAGGCGGCTCGTGACCTCGTCCAATTCCTCCTCAACCGGCCCGGCGAATGCCCTGTGGCGCTGGTTTGACCGCACCTTCATCGAGCTTTGCAAGGAGTTCCGCTGGTCCTATCTGCCGCCCTTGATGGTGTACGTTGCCGCCGGCGTGCAGGGCCTCACCTCCATCGTGGGCATGTTCTTCATCAAGGACTATCTGGGATTGCCGGCGGAGTTTCTGGCGGCGCTAGGGTTCTGGCTCACTTTGCCGTGGGCGCTCAAGATGCCGGTGGGGCATCTGGTGGATCTCATCTGGCGATACAAGGGAGGGCTTGTCTATTTAGGCGCGAGTTTGATTGCCATCAGCCTGTTGATCATGGTGGGATTGCTGACCGATCCCGCCGCCATGCGCGCCATCATGCCGGCGGAAGCGTGGTTCGTTTTGTCCGCCATCCTGGCGCCGGTGGGGTACATGCTGCAAGACGTGGTGGCCGATGCCATGACCGTGGAAGCTGTCCCTCGCGTGGACGAGAATGCCGTTCCCGTCCCCGAAGCGGAGCGCAAGCTGGGCAATGTGACCATGCAGACTCTAGGCCGTGTGGCCATCATCGGCGGTACGGTATTGGTATCGCTCGTGAACGTTTATCTGTTCGATGGCGTGGAGACGATGTCCGCGGAGGACAAGCGGCAAGTCTATGCACTGGTGTACAAGCTGGCGCTCGTCATTCCCGCGATCTCCATCGCCGGAGTGCTCTTGGCGGGGCATCTGAAACGCAGGGCTGGGCGGCGCCTTGGGCTGGCGGGCATGTCCGCCAAGGAGATCGATGTCACCTTGTACGGCCGCGTGGATAGACCGCCTGTGAACTGGTGGATTCTTGGCGGTAGCCTGGTGTTCGTGTTGTTCTCCGTCGGGATGGGATTGTCCAAGGTCAAGTTCGGACAGGAAATCATCTTCGCGGGCTCCATGGCCATCATCATCTTCCTGATGTCCAGGCTCGTGCGTGAACTCGATCCGGTGGCGCGCAATACGTTACTTGGCACCGCCATACTGATTTTCGTGTATCGCGCCCTGCCGGGGCCAGGCCCTGGACTGGGTTGGTGGCAAATCGACGTGCTCAAATTCGATGAGCAATTCATCTCCGTACTGTCGCTCATCTCCACCACGCTGACCTTGGCCGGCCTGTTCTTGTTTCGCCGCTTCGTGGCGGAGAAATCCATCGCCTACGTGATCGGATTCCTGACGCTGTTGCTCACCGTGCTGAGCATGCCCACGCTCGCCATGTATTTCGGGTTTCATCAATGGACCGCGGCCCACACCAATGGAGTCGTGGATGCGCGCTTCATCGCCGTCGTCAACGAATCGCTGGAATCGCCCTTGGGGCAAATCGCCATGGTGCCCATGCTGGCGTGGATCGCCCATTCGGCGCCGGAGCGTCTCAAGGCCACCTACTTCGCGGTGATGGCTTCCTTCACCAATCTTGCGTTAGCGTTCTCACAGTTGGGCACCAAGTATCTCAACCAACTCTACACGGTGAAGCGTGAAGTCAAGGACGCCGCGACCGGTGCCATCAAAGTCGCGGCGGACTACAGCCATTTGGGAACTTTGCTCATCACCGTGATCTTGATTGGCTTCGCGGTCCCGTTTCTCGTGATATTCATCACGCGAAGTACGCGCTACCGCAGCGCCTGAGGCAGGCACCCGTGCATCACGGCGAGGAATTCCGCGATGATGCCAGTAAGCGGCTTCCCGCGCAGGTATTGCAGCCGCTGACGAAACTCTCGGCGTGGCGCTCCTCGCTGGCCATCATGCACACGGTGATCTCCTTGGCCGCCGTGATATCGGTGGCGTCTTGGCTTTGGACGCCTTGGATACTCATCCCAGCCGTATTGCTGATTGGTACCCTTCAGCACGCGCTCTTCATCCTGGCCCATGATGCGGCCCACTACCGGCTTTACGAGTCGCGCTGGTGGAACGACGCGATCGGGTGCTCCCTCGGAATAGCGGGTGGCATATCCATGCGCACCTATCGCGTGATTCACCGCTTGCATCACAACCACCTCTACGGACCGCAGGATCCCGACGTGGCCTTGCACGGCGGCTATCCGCGCGGGCGTGCCTACTTGCTAAAGAAGCTGGCGAAAGACCTCCTCGGCTTGACCGCCTGGAAAAATTACTCCTACTTCTTCGGTAACCCCGCCATCAATGCCGAGACAGGAGAATCCCGCCGCCCCTTGAACGACACCTCCCAGCGCCTGCGCACGCAAGCCCGGCAAGACCGGTGGGTCGTTGTGTTCGTTCACGCCGCGATGCTGGCCGCGGCATTTCTTGGAGGCTTCCTGGTGCCATACTTGGTGCTCTGGTTGTTACCCATGCTGACCGTGCTGCAGGCCATACTGAGGCTGCGCGCGATCTGCGAACACGGCGCGGTGAGCGACACCACCACGCCGCTCAAATCCGCGCGTACCAACCAAGCGCCCTGGTTTATACGGTCGTTGCTGTTCCCGCACCACGTGAACTACCATCTGGATCATCATCTATACCCGGCCGTGCCCCACTACAACCTGCCCGGTCTGCACCGGGCGCTCCAATTGCACGGGTTTCTTCAGGAGGCGGAAGTTCGGTCTTTAGCGCAAACCTTTCGCCTTATATTCAGCGCCCGCCTCCAACTCATTCCATGATCCGGCTGCTTATTCTGTTGTTGCTCTTCAAATTGTCCCTTGCGCAAGCTGCGCAGGGGACGATCCTCATCCTGAATTTCGAAATCGAGGACGACCTGCTCACGCAAGGTGCGCCGGTCGACGTATCGGAGAACGAACGGCGCTTGGCTTTGGCCCATGGCGTGATGACCGAAGTATTCAAGGAGCGAGCGGTCTTTCGGCTGGCCGATAAGTCCTCGGTGGATGCGATGATCGCGAAAGTCCGCGAGAGCCAGGCACTGCACACTTGCAACGGCTGCGAGATCGAGATCGCCCGCCAGGCGGGCGCGGACTATGTGCTGGTGGGCTGGGTGCAGAAGGTAAGTAACTTGATCCTTAACGTGAACGCCGGAATCAAGGACGTGAAAAGCGGCGGCTACGTGGTGACGCGCTCGGTGGACCTACGGGGAAACACCGATCCGTCGTGGATTCGCGCGGTGAAACGGCTAGGCGCGGATCTTCACGCCCGGCTGGGCGGCGAAGCGCCCGGGAGATGACCCTAGCCCGCATTCCTCACAAGCCGCCCCTGTGAGAAATGCGGGCTAGCGGGGCTCCTGAAACGAGTGAACGGAGAATTTCGCGACCTCGAAATCCTCGCCTTGCATGATGCGCTTCATGGGCGTCAAGAAGTAGCGATGATCGTGGGCGCGCATTTCCATGGCCCCGGTGGCATAGAGCCCTGGCCGAAGAAGTATCGTTACCGTGCCTGAATCGATGGAGTTCTCGGAGGGCAGGAGCACGCAGATTTCGCCATCGGGAGAATCCGCCCAGCCAGTTCCCGCGGCGGGGAGCAATGTCACCGCAGTGCCCCCCGTGGAGATCAACTGAATTCCCACAAGGCGGTTTCGGTCGCGATCCGCGCTCACGCGCTTGACGACACCGATGGACCATGAGAGTCCGTCGTCCGCTCGCAGGGCAATCAAGCTGCCTGCGCGCAGCCATGCGCCATGGGGTTTCGCCACGAAGGCGCCCAAGCCGCCACCGCCTTCGTTCTCCAGGATCCATTTTTCGTCGTTGCTGACGAACGGGTACTCCAGAAACAACCCTCCGGCATTGGCGACGACTTCCTCGTAATCGTGAACTACACTTACCTTTTCCTCGCGGCGCTTTCGCACGACGGTTCGCCGTGGCGGCTCCGCGCACCAGTTCTTTTCCAGGTGCTGAACGGTATCGAGGACTTCTTCCGTTGAGGGATGTATGCCCAAGTTCAGATCGCGCGGAATGATCTTGTGGTGGCGCAGCGAGGCGATCAGGGGCTTCAAGATGCCCTTCGCGGCGTGCGCGGCGCCGAAATAACGCATGGACGCCGATGCCCGGTGCGCGGAAGAAACTCTTCCGGGGGCCTGCGGGTTTTCAAGATCGAAGGCGAAGAGTAATTCTGGCTGCCGCTTGGCGCTGATCTGGAAATTCTCGGTACTTCGGTTGACCACCCTGTCGGCGATTTCGATTTGTATGGGGAGCAACACATCGGGAGCGGAAACCGCCAGGGTCAATACCCGCAGTAGCTCGCGTTCAATGGAGGAATCTTGCTGGCTGGCACGGTAGACCTGGACTTGGTTCGATTGGATTCCATAGGCCTCTGCGATCGAATACAACCGGCCCAAATCTTCCCAGATCTTCAGGTCCACGGCGTCGTAACGCATGAGCGCCCATTTGAGCTGGTTGCCGCGCGCCCGGATGGTACGGGCAATGATTTTGGGAAGATGAGGTTTGAGTGCCTGCGAGCCCAGGGCTCCGACCTCGTAGGTGCTCAAGCAGAAACGATAGGCCTCCGCGAGCTGGGTCCAGAACTCATAGACAGCCGACCAAATCCGGTTCTCTTGAAAGCGCGTGAGGCGGCGCCCAAGCGTCACGTATTCATAGTTCAGGCGGCGCTGGGGGACGCGGGCGGCGCGGTCCATGAGATCCGTAATCTCGATCCCCCGGGCCGGCTGAAGCTTCTCGGCGGTCTTTACGGCGTCCAGATGGGCGGAGATCTGCCCTAGCGCGTGGAAGGGCTCCGCGGCGGCGAGTTCGGCGGCAACGTCCTTGGCGTCCTGCGCGTCTTCCAGCGGATGCCCGGCACGTTTGAGGTTGATCCAAGACAGCATGTCATTCTCCCTGAGTGGGCGCACAAAGCAGGGGGTATGCCATGGGAATGCCGTGAGGCGTGAGGCGGGAGAGTGGATGATGCGCCCACTCGCTCCTTCCCCCGCTTGCGGGGGAAGGCTGGGATGGGGGCGGCGCCTTGCGCCTCACGCCTCCCGCCTCACCGATAAAGGGCTATTTGCCCTTCCACTCCGGCGGGCGCTTCTGCATGAAGGCATCGATGCCCTCGGCAGCATCTTCGGCCATCATGTTGCAGGCCATGGTCTCGGCGGCGTAGCGGTAGGCACCTTCCAATCCCATCTCCATCTGTTTGTAGAACATCTTTTTTCCCGTGGCCACGGCCACGGCGGACTTGGATTTGATGCGGCGCGCGAGGTCGGCGACGGCTGTGTCCAGATCCTCAAGGGGCGCTACCGCGTTGACTAACCCGCGTTCCTTGGCCGTGCGCGCGTCGATGAAGTCCCCGGTGAGCAACATCTCCATGGCTTGCTTGCGCAGGACGTTCCTTCCCAGCGGGACGCTTGGGGTCGAGCAGAACAACCCAACGTTGATGCCGGACACGGCGAACTTGGCGTTCTCGGAGGCGACCGACAAATCGCATTGCGCCACCAGCTGGCAGCCGGCCGCGGTGGCGATGCCATGCACACGCGCGATGACCGGCTGCGGAATACGCGTGAGGGTCATCATCATCTGGCTGCACTGGGCAAAGAGCTTCTCGTAGTAGTCCTTGCGCGGAGTGGCTCGCATTTGCTTCAAATCATGGCCGGCGCAGAAGGCAGGGCCATTCCCCGCGATGACGACAACTCGCACGCAATCGTCCTGTTCGATGTTCTCTAGCGCGCTCTGGAGTTCGCGCAGCATCTCCTCCGAAAGCGCGTTGTATTGGTTGGGCCGGTTTAGCGTAAGAGTGGCGACGCCGTCTTGGTCATGCCGAAGCAGGATTTGCCCAGACACCTGCGCGGAAGGGGGAACTGATACCGTGCTCATCGTTGGCTTCACTTTGAGTTGTGGGAGTGCCGCGGATTATAGGCCGAGACCCCACGGGACTGAGTACAATCCGGCCTTCCGCCTCAAACCAGGCCAGTACCGTGACGGCAAATATTCTTGACCGCGCCTTTGCTCATGGACATGCCAGTGCCAACGATTGGCGCGAGGCATTGGATCGTTGCTTGGAACAGTGCCGGATGCCCGTGTCTGGCGCGACGCTTGGTTTTGTTTACGCGAGCGAGCATTTCGCGAACGATCTGGATGCGATTCGCGCACAGCTGGTCGTGAAAACCGGCGTCACGCACTGGACCGGGACCGTGGGCGTTGGCATCTGTGCCAATGGCAAGGAATATTTCGGCCGGCCCGCGCTCGCGGTCATGTTGTGCGATATCGGCGAAGGGCACTTCACGGTGCTGCCCTCCTTGCACTCCCTCAGGGAGACCGAACTCGCGGTGGTGAGTGTCGGTGCCGGGACGCCGAATTTCGCCGTGGTGCATGGAGATCCGGCCACTCCCGAGCTCGCGCCCATGATCAAGGCCTTGGCCGGAAAACTGGAGAGCGGCTTTGTCGTGGGCGGGCTCACGAGTTCCCGCGGCGCTTGTCCGCGGGTACCCAACGGTGAGCGCCCCGGACTCTCGGGTGTCGTATTTTCCGGCGACGTCGTCGTGGCCACGCGCCTCACGCAAGGGTGCGCGCCCATCGGCCCACGGCGCACCATCACGCGGGCGCAGCGCAATATTCTCATTACCATCGATGGGCGTCCCGCCTTGGATGTGTTGCGCGAAGATCTAGGCGGCCCGTCCGCGAGTCTCGATTCAGTGCAATACCACGTATTTGCCGGCCTGCCTGTGAAGACCTCTGACACCGAAGATTATCTCGTCCGCCACCTCATCGGCACCGATAGCGCGCGCGGATTGGTGGCTATCGCGGACACCGTGGAGACGGGCGCCAGCGTGTTCTTTTGCACGCGCGACAAGGCCAGTGCCAGCGACGATCTGGAACGCATGCTACGCAGCATCAAATCCGGTTTGTACCGCGTACCCAAGGGGGCGCTCTACTACTCGTGCTTGGGGCGGGGTCCTAACTTGTTTGGCGGCGACTCGCAGGAACTTCGCATTATTCGCGATCACCTGGGAGAGGTTCCCCTGGTGGGATTCTTCGGCAACGGCGAGATTTCCCACGACCGTTTGTACGGCTACACCGGCGTACTCACCTTATTCCTTTGACCTCGTGATCACCCTCCAGAAATTCTACGTTTGGGAATACATCGATCTCACGGCCTTCGACGCCGCGGCCCTGGTGTGGTTTTTCGCTTTATGGGCCGGCTACCAGCAATACGCGCGCATTCAAGCCCCGCGCAAGCGCAGTCTCATGTCGGTGATGGGGCAATACCGGCGAGACTGGTGGACCAACGTTATGGGGCGCGAACTGCGCGTGATCGACACCGGCATTCTCACGATGCTTTCCAACAGCGCAACGTTTTTTGCTTCGACCACCCTATTCATTCTGGGTGGCCTACTGGCGATGCTCGGGGCCACCGACCGTATCGTCACGCTGGTGCAGGGCTTGCCCTTTCACTCCAGATTGTCCGGCCAACCCTGGGAGTTGAAGATCCTGTTGCTGATCGGTATCTTCGTTTATTCGTTCTTCAAGTTCACATGGTCGCTGCGCCAATTTGGATTCAGCTCCATATTGGTGGGTGCGGCGCCCAAGGTCACGGACGATTCGCAAAGCGAAGCGCATTTCATTCGCCGTGCCGCCAAGATCACTTCCTTGGCGGCGGACAGTTTCAACTACGGATTGCGCGCCTATTACTTCGGTCTGGCGGCATTGTCCTGGTTCGTCTCCACGTGGTTGTTCATGCTGGTGACCGCCTGGGTGGTATTGGTGCTGTATCTGAGAGAATTTCGTTCGCCTGCCTTGCGCGCCCTTTCGGTCGAAAAAATAGATTAGGAGAACAATCATGAGCCGTCCCGAGTTGAAGGAGCTACTCACCGCCGCCAGTAGTGCGCGCGACTATAAATTCCTGGAGCGGGCCTCTCTGTGGGAAGAGCGCGTGCTCCTGCACGCGGCCGACATTGACCCGGTAGTCAAGCAACACGCCACCAGCGAGCCACTGGGACTGCCGCCCGTGGCCAGGTTGCAGCCGGCCAGCGCGACGGCCGAACCTCCAGTGGCTGGGCAATCCGGGGATTTATGTTTTGCCAGTGCCCGTGAAGTTTCCGCGCGCATCAAGAGCAAGGAGATTTCGCCCGTGGACGTTGCAAACGCCATCTTGCGCCAAGCGGAGCAGAAGAAAGATCTCAATGCCTTCATCAGCCTGTATCCGGAAGCGGTATTGGCACGCGCCAGAGCGTTGGAGGACAAGCTCGCGCGTGGCGAGGCTCTGGGCCCGCTCGCTGGCGTACCGGTGGCGGTGAAAGATCTCATGCGCGTGAAGGATCATCCTTTCACGGGCGGCACCCGTGCGTTACCTGGCGAAATATCCAAGACCGATGCCGTGGCGGTGGCAAAGCTGCGCGGCGCGGACTCGCTCATCGTGGGCACGACGAATTTGCATGAACTCGCCTATGGTGTCACCAGTGCCAACCCGCATTTTGGCGCGGTGGTGAATCCACGAGCACCGTCACGAATCCCCGGCGGTTCCAGCGGCGGCTCGGGTGCGGCGTTGGCCGCGGGTCTGTCCGCCATAGCCGTGGGTACCGACACCGGCGGTTCCATTCGCATTCCCGCCGCCTGTTGCGGCGTGGTGGGCTTCAAGCCCAGCTATGAACAGGTGAGCCGCGAGGGAGTGTTGCCCTTGGCATGGTCGCTGGACCACATCGGCCCGTTGACTCGATCAGTGAGCGATGCGGCCCTTGCCTTCGAAGTCATGGCGGGGCTCAAGGCGGGGTCCGGAAATTTGGCGCCGGCGCAAAAACTGAAATTCGTGCGGCCCGTCCCCTTCTTCCTGGACTATCTCGACAGCGACACCGCAAGCGCGTTCAACCGCGTGTTGGCCAAACTGGAGAAGGCGGGCGCGACCATTCAAGAACGCCGTATCGACGACATCAAGTACGCCGCCAGCACCCAGTTCGTCACCCTGGCCTCCGAAGGCTGCCAGGCCAACTGGCATCTGCTCACCAGCGCCGGCGAGCGCATCGGTGAAGATGTACGCATACGCCTGGAAATCGGGCAGTTCATCGCCGCCATGGACTATATCAACGCGCAGCGCCTGCGCCGCCAATTGCGCGACAACATGATCGCGGCGCTCAAGCCCGGCGAAGTATTCGTGCTCCCCACCTTGCCCATCGTACCGGCGCAGAAGGGCGTGCGCTTCGTGGAATTCGGCGGCCGCAAGATTCCCACGCCCGGCGCCATGACGCGGCTGACCGGCCCCTTCAATTTCTCCGGCTTACCCGCTCTTAGCTTGCCATGCGACGAATGGGTGCCAGGTTTACCGTTCTCGCTGCAAATCGCTGGGCGGCCCGGCGCGGATTTGGAAGT
>JBJXGQ010000127.1:0-16014 GCA_046160525.1 Burkholderiales bacterium | reverse complement strand
GCCGACTGGCAACAACACATCCGCAACAAGCCGCGGCGCGAGGCACTGGCGAATCGCTTCCGCGATCCGAAGGATCCGTTCAAGCTCGTGCTTGTGCGCGACATGTGGCTCACCGGTTTCGATGCGCCCAGCCTGCACACCATGTACATCGATAAGCCGATGCGCGGACACGGGCTGATGCAGGCGATTGCGCGGGTCAATCGTGTATTCAAGGACAAGCCCGGCGGGTTGGTCGTGGACTACTTGGGCCTCGCGCAGGAACTGAAGCAGGCGCTGGCCACGTACACCGAGAGCGGCGGCACCGGACGCACGGCGCTGGACCAGGACGAGGCGGTCGCCGCAATGCTTGGAAAGTACGAGGTCTGCGCCGGGCTCTTCCATGGATTCGATTGGGCGAAGTGGACCACCGGCACGCCACCTGAGCGGCTCGGCCTGTTGCCGCGCGCGCAGGAACACATCCTCGCGCAGGAGCGTGGCAAAGATCGATGCGTGAGTTTGGTGCGGGAACTGTCGCAGGCCTTCGCGTTGGCAGTGCCGCACGCCGAGGCGCTTCGCATCCGTGACGACGTGGCGTTCTTCCAGGCGGTGCAGGCAGTGCTTGCCAAGCGCGCGCCTGGCGACGCGCGGCCCGAGGAGGATATCGAGCACGCGGTTCGGCAGATCATCTCGCGCGCCGTGGCGCCCGAGGGCGTGATCGACATCTTCGCGGCGGCGGGCCTGGCAAAGCCCGACATTTCGATCCTGTCGGAGGAGTTTCTGTCCGATGTGCGCGGGATGCCGCAGCAAAACCTGGCGGTGGAGCTGCTGCAAAAGCTGTTGAAGGGCGAACTGGCCATCCGCCGGCGTAAGAACGTCGTCCAAGCACGCTCGTTCGCCGAGATGCTCGAGCAGACGATCCGCCGCTACCAGAACCGCGCCATCGAAGCCGCGCAGGTGATCGAGGAACTGATCGGACTCGCGAAGGAAATGCGCGAAGCCAATGCCCGCGGAGATGCGCTCAAGCTGTCAGAGGACGAGTTGGCTTTCTACGACGCGCTGGAGACCAACGACAGTGCAGTGAAGGTGTTGGGCGACGTGACGCTGCGGACCATCGCGCAGGAGTTGGTGAAGACCGTGCGCGCCAACGTCACCATTGACTGGACGCTGCGCGAGAACGTGCGGGCGCAATTGCGAGTGCTCGTGAAGCGCATCCTGCGCAAGTACGGCTACCCGCCGGATATGCAGGAGAGAGCGACGCAGACCGTATTGGAGCAAGCTGAATTACTTTCTGGGGAATGGACGATCGCTTAAGCAGTGCCTTTGGCGGTAGCGCGTGTGCCATCGCCTAAAGGCGATATTATGACTATATAACCTAAAAGCGATATTAAAATCATCCTAAAGCGATGCATTGCCAATATCGCTTGAAGGCGATAACATGCGCCGATGGACTATCCAATCCGTTTCCCCGATCAGATTCGGCAACAGTTGCGTGCACTACGCAAAGCCAAGGGCCTAACCCAGGCACAACTCGGCAAATTGCTCGGCGTGGGACAAGTTCGTATCGCTGAAATCGAGCGAGATCCATCGGTTATCAGTGTCGCGCAGTTGTTCAAGCTATTGACCGCATTGGATGCACACATCGTTTTGCGCGACGCGCGCGCCGATGAACCCCCGCAGCCAGACAGTGCGCCCAAAGGCTCTTGGTGAGCAGCGCGCTCAACATCTGGATGAACGGCGAACTGGTTGGGGTTTGGTCGCGAACCCGAACCGGAGGCCATCGTATGACTTACGAGGAGACTTGGCTGCACTCCCCGCGGCGGCGTTCGCTTTCGCTTTCACTCCCCATTGGACCGTCTCGCGAGAACAGCGGAGCGGCGGTATCGAGTTACTTCGAAAATCTACTGCCTGACAACGAGAACATCCGGCGCCGGCTTAGCGCGCGCTTTCGCATCCGCGGCACTGAAGCGTTCGAACTGCTGGCTGCCATCGGCCGCGACTGCGTGGGCGCGGTTCAACTATTGCCCCCGGATACGGTTCCAGAAGGACATGATCGCGTTGACGGCGTGCTGGTCAACGACGCGGAAGTCGAGCGCCTTCTTCACAACGTCACCGCCGAACCATTGCCCGGTACCGGCGAAGATAACGAGGAATTTCGTATCTCAATCGCAGGTGCCCAGGAAAAGACTGCCCTCTTGCGGCAACATGGAAAGTGGTTCCGTCCGCGCGGCGCAACCCCAACGACGCACATACTGAAGTTACCGCTCGGCGTTGTCGGAGGAGGGCTGCAGCTCGATATGTCCGAGTCCGCCGAGAATGAATGGCTGTGCGCGCAAATTCTTCGCGAGCTTGGCTTTTCCGTGGCGAATACCGAGATGGCGGTCTTCGGCGCGCAGAAGGTGCTCGTCGTCGAGCGTTTCGACCGCCAGTGGATGGAGGAGCGTTGGATTGCGAGGCTCCCTCAAGAAGATTTTTGCCAGACGCTTGCGGTGCCACCTGACAAAAAATACGAAGCCGATGGCGGGCCAGGAATAGAAGAAGCCTTGAAACTACTCTCCGGCAGCGCCTCGCCTAACGCGGATCGCGAACAGTTTCTGCTCGCGCAACTGGCCTTCTGGTTGCTCGCCGCGACAGACGGGCACGCGAAGAACTTCTCCGTATTCCTCAACGCTGGCGACAGCTATCGCCTCACGCCTCTGTACGACGTGCTCTCGGCCTGGCCCATCATCGGTCAGGGCGCCAGTTCGCTGGCGCCCCAGAAGGCGCGGCTGGCGATGGGGCTGCGCGCCAAGAATATGCATTACAGGCTGAAGGAAATTCGCGCCCGCCATTTTCGCGAACTGGCCCGGCACAGCGGTGTACCCACTGTGTGGAATAAGATGATTGAGTTGATCGATAACGTCCCGAGATCGCTCGCAGCGGTTGAAAAGCGTCTTGCGCCAGAGTTTCCTCAGAAGTTGTGGCAGCGAATTTCAAACGGCATGCTCTCCCAAGCAGGCGCTTTTAAGAATGAGGCTCTTGGCGGCGGAGTGATATGAAAACAATCCGGCAGACTCAGTTCCAATCACCTGGTCCCCTTACCTCTTAGGAGAAATCATGCCTCAATCCTTTCGAGTGCTGCACATTGCCCCCGCCAAGCCGGAGGCCTTCGACACCTCGTCCATCGAACAACAAAGCCGTGCAATTCTGCATGCGGGAGGAATGGTTGTACGTTACGCAGGCCAGAGCACGGCCGAGCTGGTTCAGGCCTTGCGCGATGTGGACGTAGCCATGCTTCAGGGCCATGGATTCGACCGGGCTGCCTTCAACGCCATGGGGTTGAACGGGCGCTGCAAGGGTCTGGTTTCTTTCGGCCATGGTTACGATCACTTGGATCTGGACGCAGCGACGCAAAACGGTGTGGTGGTGGCGAACACGGCGTCCTTTGGCACCGAGGAAGTGTCCAACCATACGATGATGCACTTCCTCGTGTGTTCGCGAAAATTCGTACTGCACGACAAACTGGTGAGAAGCGGCGCCTGGACGCGCAAGAACCTGGGGCCGATGGGTCACGTGCTTGGCGAAACCTTCGGTATCGTTGGGCTAGGAGATATCGGGCGCGCGGTGGCGCGCAAGGCCAAGGCTTTCGGCCTGCATGTGATTGCCTATGATCCTTACGTCGCGTCGTGGGATGCGCTGGAGAGCGGCGTTGAGATGATGGGCACGCTTGAAGCGTTGTGCCGGCGTTGCGATTACCTCAGCGTGCACGTTTATCTCAATGCCGAGACCCGCTATCTGATAAGTAAGCCGCAGTTCGCGGTGATGAAGCCCACCGCTTACCTCATCAACTGCTCGCGCGGCGGTGTGGTTGATGAAGGCGCCCTCATCGAGGCGCTTCAGGGAAAACGTCTCGCGGGCGCGGGCCTTGATGTGTTCGAGAAAGAGCCCGTGGATCCCAATAATCCTCTGCTCAAAATGGACAACGTCTCGGTGACCAATCATTACGCGAGCTATTCGGAAGTGGCGTGGGAGCGGGCACAAACTCAGCTCGGCGAGGAAGCCGTGCGGATCGCGAGCGGCATGTGGCCCATGTCGCATATCAATCCCGCCGTCCGCCACGTGATTCCACCGCTCAAACCGGCCCGGTCTTGGGAGGTGCTATCCCGCGAGTTGGCGGCGGCGCGGCATCGCTGAACCGCCGGGCGGGCCTGCTCGTCCGGCTTAAGGCTTAGGTTATCCTCTCGGTGGTAGCAGGAATCGCTTTTTCATCTTGCGGGTGCCGCTGGCGGCAAGGCACGACGAAGGTAAACACCGAACCTCCCGCGGGATTATGAGAGGCGTTGATGTGGCCGTCGTGTTCGCGCAATATTTCGCTGCATGCCGCCAGACCGGGTTCAGCTGCGCCCGGTGCGTGAAGGGCACTTCCTTCGCGCTGCTGGAAAATCCGCTCCAACTCGCCTTCGGGAATACCTGCGCCTTCATCGGTGACGCTCACTTCGGCGGCTTCCACGATCCCCATGTCCTGCGCCCGGCGCCCTTCGGGTAGCCAGGACTGCGCGACACGCACCGCGATAGGTTTGCCGGCCGGGGTGAATTTGAAGGCATTGGACAGGAGGATTCGCAGCACTTGCCGGATGCGCTCCGGATTGCACCACGCGTATACAGGAAAGCTGGAGTACTCCACGGCGGCATGAACTCCGCGCCGCGCGGCCACCGCGCTCAATTCGTCCATCGTCCCGCGCACAAGGGCATTTATTTCGTGCACGCCAAAGGTGGTCACTCCCGCACTGAGCTTGGAGATGTTGAGCAATTCGCCCAGGGATGACATCAAACGCTGCCCAACCTCATCGATCTTGCCTGCGAGAAACTCGGGGTTGGGTTGCGCCCTGGTGGCTACTTGCGCAACCGGAGCAACGGGAGGGTTGGCCTCCAACTCCCGCACGCGTACATGAAGTTTCTTGAGTTCCGCCTCGGCGGCGGCGATATCCGTGGCGTCGCGTAGGACGCACAGAAACATCCTGGCTTCGCCGAACATCATCTGGCTTACGACGATCTCCACCGGGAACTCTTGGCCGCCGCCGCGAAGGCCGGTTAACCTCGGTAGCGGGACAGAAGTGTTCTGAAATCCGCGAAGCCAAGGCTCGCGGCTCCTCTCGGAAATCAGCGTGCATAGATCCTGCCCAGGCAATTCCTCCTGCTCGAAACCAAACAGGCGGCAGGCTGCGGCATTGGCGGACTGGATAATGCCCTCTTCGTTGGTGATGACCAGGCTCGCGCTCAGGGAATCGAATATGACCGCAAGCCTCTCTTCGATCTCCTTGCCTGCAACTTCCGCATGGGCGGCTTGCTCCAGGGCTTCCTCCAAGGCTTTCGTGGCCTCCTTCGCCTCCGAAACATCTTCAACGACCCCAATGAAGCGTGACACCCGGTCTTGTTCCCGGATGGGCACCATTTTGATGCGAACCCATTTGACCCAGTCGTCATCCTTGTGAATGCGGTGTTCGCTTACGAATTGCGTTCCGCGAATGAGGGCGCTCTGAAAAGCCTGCGCCACGGCCTGGCGGTCGTCCGGATGGATGCGCCTTGACCAACCCCAGTCTTGCGCTTGGTCGTGCGTTAATTCCACCAATTCTTCACAGCGCTTGTTCAAGCGCACGGTTTTGCTATCGGAGGAAATCTCCACGATGGCCACCGGAGCATGGTCGTGGACGATGTTCAATGCATCGGTCTTGACCTGAAGCCGCTGTTCGAAGTCCTTGGCAGACGCCATCAACCTGAGATTCGTCCGTGACGAGCGCAGCATGAGGACGAAAAGGACCCAACTGGCCACCAAGGACGTAACGCCCAACAAATGCGCCCAGATCCATGCCGAGGAATCCCGGCTCAGGCGCGCGGTGAGATCCCAGGTGCGCCCAAACATTTGAAGGCTCACCGAGGCTTGCGCGAAATCGCTGGCTTTTGCACTGGAGGAGGGTTGGTCTCTTGTGAGGAGCAATGAGCCGCCTTGCGCTTCAGCGTTATCTCGAATTTCGATTTGCGCCCCCCTATCACCAGAATTCTCGGCGGCCCGAACCAGATCCACGGCGAAGACCGGGCTAAAGACCCAGCCCCGCAACATCCCCAAGGGCCGCCACACGCTGGGGCCGATGTCCGTTTCCCAATAGACGGGAAGGAATAGCATTGCCACCGGGTTCGAGTCCTGGGTGAGCGTGACTGGCGCGGAGAGCACCGCCGCACGCGTGTCCGCCGCCCCTTTCATGGCAGCTTGCAGGCTGGGTTCGGTCCACATGTCAAAGCCCGGCACCTTGGCATTGGCGCCATCTCCTGGCTCCAGCAGGAGTACCGGTGCGTAGACCTCGCGCTTGCCCGCCGGATAAATGCTGAAATCGCGCAGCTTTTGTTCGTGCATGCGATTGGTGACTTCGTCTTTTTGGCGGCGCGAGATGACCTCCACGAAACCCAGGGTGCCAGGCACGCGAGCGGGAAGATCGAGCCGGGCCGAGTACTTTCTCCAGCGCTCCCGCCTCACGCTGGCGTCCCCTTCGAACAATGCGCTGGCACCGGTCAGAACCCGTTCGCGGGCGTGCATGCGCTCCTCGATCTTGAACCGCATCTCGCTCGCATAGCGCTGGGCATGCTCCTGGTCCGCATGCTTTGCATGATGAAGGGCGCCCCACCACACGCCGGCGGTGATGACCAATGAGACAAGCAAAACGCCCCACGCCATACGGTGATCGCGCAGGCTCGATGCGATGCTGTTACCTATGCCCTGTCGTTCGTTCATCTTCTAGCTCTATCTCGCCACGGAGAAAGTCCCACGTCTATTACGGCGAAATCCACCGCTTCCGCACCCCTGCAACGGGCACCAGCGCCCGCTGCAGGGGTAGATTCAGGTTCGATGGGAGAGGTGCGGAGCCTTTAGGGAGGGCTTTGTTAATCCGGGTTCGTAGCCCGTCGCCGACAGGTAGACATGCCCGTCCGGTGTGCGTTAGGGGCGAGGCGAGGCGGCGATGAGCGCTAGAAGGTCCGCGCCATACCTTTCCAGCTTTGCCGCGCCGATCCCGCTGATTTGAGCGAGGGCGCCCAACCTATGGGGTTGCTGGCGCGCAATCTCCGCCAAGGTCTTGTCGTGCAAGATGACGAACGCGGGCACCCCTTGGACGCGTGCCTGTTCCCGGCGCCATGTTTTCAGTTGCTCAAGCAACGCCATTTCCCCAATGGATAGATCCGTTGCGGCCGCAGGCGCTGAAGTCCGCTCGCGGCGCTTCGCGGGCGGATCGGTCCGGCGCATTTGCACCTGTTCCTCGCCCTTGAGCACCGGGCGGCTGGCATCGCAAAGTTTCAGGGCGCCGTGGGATTCGTGGTCCACGCGGACATACCCCAGCGCCACCAGTTGGCGGAAGATGCCGCGCCAAGCGGTGTCGCTCATTTCGGCCCCAATGCCGAAGACGCTGAGCTTTTCGTGGCCCCAGCGCGTGATGCGGTCATTGGTCTTGCCGCGCAACACGTCGATAACATGCATGGCGCCAAAGCGCTGGCCGGTGCGATAGATGGCGGAGAGCGCCTTGCGCGCCTCCTCGGTGGCGTCCCAGGTGTGAGGCGGGTTGAGGCAGGTGTCGCAATTGCCGCAAGGCGCGCTATCTTCGCCAAAATAGCTTAGCAACAGCACGCGGCGGCAGCCCGCGGTTTCGCACAAGCCCAGCAAGGCATCGAGCTTGGCGGCGCTCACGCGCTTGAACTCCTCGCCGGCGTCCGATTGGCCGATGAGGCGGCGTTGCTGCACCACGTCGCTCAGGCCGTAGGTCATCATCGCGTCCGCGGGGAGCCCGTCGCGCCCAGCACGGCCCGTCTCCTGGTAATACGATTCGATACTCTTGGGCAGATCCAGATGAACCACGTAACGCACGTCGGGTTTGTCGATCCCCATGCCGAAGGCGATGGTGGCCACCATCACGATGCCATCTTCCATCTGAAAGCGCGATTGGTGCTTGGTGCGTTGCGCGGTTTCCATTCCGGCGTGGTAGGGCAAGGCGCTAATGCCGTGTTGCCCGAGCCAGTGCGCGGTCTCATCGACCTTGCGCCGCGACAGGCAGTAGACGATGCCGGCTTCCCCCGCGTGTTCTTCTCGGATGAAGCGCAGCAGTTGTGCGCGTGCATCGGCTTTGTCGGTGATGGTATAGCGGATGTTGGGGCGGTCGAAGCTGGACACGAACTCGCGTGCATTGCCTAGCACCAAGCCCGACAGGATCTCCTTGCGCGTTTGCGGATCCGCCGTGGCCGTCAGCGCCACGCGCGGTACGCCGGGGAAGCGCTGGTGCAAGATGGAAAGCTGGAGATATTCTGGGCGAAAATCGTGGCCCCATTGCGACACGCAATGCGCCTCGTCGATGGCGAAAAGCGCGATCTTTATGCGCTCCAAGAGTTCGATACAACCGTGGGTGGTCAAGCGTTCCGGGGCAATGTAGAGCAGGTCCAGCTTGCCCGCCAGCAAAGCCTGTTCGGTGGCTCTGGATTGCGCGAAGTCCTGCGTGGAATTAAGAAACGCGGCGCGTACGCCCACTTGCTTCATGGCGGCCACTTGGTCTTGCATCAAGGCGATGAGGGGCGAAATCACCACACCCGTGCCCTCGCGCAACAGGGAAGGGATCTGGTAGCAGAGGGATTTTCCACCCCCCGTGGGCATCAGCACCAAGGCATCGCCGCCGGCCACGATGTGATCGACGATTTCAGCCTGGGCGCCGCGAAACCCGGGAAAACCGAAGGTCGCGCGCAGAAGCTTGAGGGCGGATGATTGAGGTTGGGTTGGGTGTTGCATGGGGCGGCATTATCGGGCAATGAATAAAACATTCCCTCGGCCATGCCATGAGAAGAAATGTACCGGCCCTAGATCTCCTGCCCTATAATTCAAAGGCTTGAAAGTAGCGACCGAACCCCTCCCCTAACCGTGGCCCAATCCCAGCAGCTATTCGCCCTCGGCGTGAATCACAAGACCGCTCCCCTGGATGTTCGGGAGCGCATCGCCTTTTCGGCCGAGACCTTGCCCGTGGCGCTAAGAAACTTCGCCGATAGCGAGGGGATCGGCGAAGCCGCCATCGTCTCCACATGCAACCGCACGGAGGTGTATTGCAACGGGGGCGACGCGCAGAAGGCCGTGCGCTGGCTCGCCGGTTATCACCAATTGAAGCCGCAACAGGTCGAGCCCTTCGTCTACCTGCTGCCGCAAGAAGGCGCCGTCAACCACGCCATACGGGTCGCCAGCGGCTTGGATTCCATGGTTCTTGGGGAACCGCAAATCCTGGGGCAGATGAAGCAGGCAGTGCGTTCGGCGCAAAAGGCCGGCACCTTGGGATCGGTGCTGCACAGGTTCTTTCAGCTCACTTTCTCCATCGCCAAGGAGGTGCGTAGCCAAACCGACATCGGGGCCAATTCCGTTTCCATGGCGGCGGCATCGGTGAAATTGGCGGAGAGAATTTATCCTGCCATCGGCGAGCAGCGCGTGCTCTTCATCGGCGCGGGCGAGATGATCGAATTGTGCGCCACGCATTTCGCCGCCCAACGTCCGCGCGCTACCACCTTCGCCAACCGCACCCTGGAGCGCGCGCAGGAACTCGCGAAGAGATTTGAAGGTACCCCGCAAGCGTTGAGCGATCTTGCGAGCTACATCGCCGCCCACGACATCATCGTCACCTCCACGGCGAGCCCTCTGCCCATCATCGGGAAAGGATTGGTGGAACGCGCGCTCAAGGCCCGTCGCCACCGGCCGGTGTTGATGATCGATCTGGCCGTGCCGCGCGACGTGGAAGCCGAAGTGGGCACCCTGGATGACGTGTTTCTCTACACCGTGGACGACTTGGGCAAGGTGGTGGAACAAGGGTTCGAATCGCGCAAGGCGGCGGTGTCGAAAGCCGAGACCATCATCACAGCCGGCGTGGTGGATTTCATGCAATGGCTGGAAAGCCGCAAGAGCGTGCCTACAATTCGCGCGCTGCGCGACCAAGCCGAGCGTGCGCGCCGCAATGAAATGTCGCGCGCCATCAAGCGGCTGGCCCGCGGCGATGCGCCCGAGCAAGTGCTGGAGGCACTGAGCCGTTCCCTCACCAACAAATTGATTCACCCGCCCACCGCCGCGCTTCACCAGACTCCCGGCCAAGACGAGCAACGCGCCCTGGTCGAGCGCATTTACCAACTGAACCGCGGCGAATGAAACCTACCATAGCCGCCAAGCTCGCCCAACTCTCGGCGCGCTTGGAGGAGTTGAATGGCCTATTGAGCGCCGAAGGCATCACGGCCAATATGGAGAACTACAAGAAACTCACCAGGGAGCACGCCGAAGTAGCACCCCTGGTGGAGTTGTACCGCACCTACCAGCAAACGCTGAAGAACATCGAAGCCGCGGAGTTGATGCTCTCCGACCCTGAGATGAAGGAGCTTGCGCAAGAAGAAATCCAGACTAGCCGCACGCAAGTAAACCAGTTGGAAGAAGATCTCCAGCGCCGCTTGCTGCCCAAGGATTCCAACGACGAGCGCAATATTTATCTCGAGATTCGCGCCGGCACGGGAGGCGACGAATCCGCGCTCTTCGCTGGCGATTTGTTCCGCATGTATACGAGGTTCGCCGAACGCCAGCGCTGGAGCGTTGAAGTCGTGTCGCAAAGCCTGGGCGATGTGGGCGGCTTCAAGGAAGTCATCGTGCGCATCGTCGGTCCAGGCGCCTATTCCCGCCTGAAGTTCGAGTCCGGCGGCCACCGTGTGCAACGCGTGCCGGCCACCGAGGCCCAGGGCCGCATTCACACCAGCGCCTGTACCGTGGCCATCATGGCGGAGGTGGACGAGATCAGCGACGTTACCATCAACCCAGCGGATTTGCGCATCGATACCTTCCGCGCCTCGGGTGCGGGCGGCCAGCACGTGAACAAGACAGAATCCGCGATCCGCTTGACTCACCTGCCCACGGGAATCGTGGTGGAGTGCCAGGACGACCGCTCGCAGCACAAGAACAAGGAGCGCGCCATGTCGTTACTCGCCGCGCGCATCAAGGATAAGCAAGTACGCGAACAACAAGCCAGGGAGGCGGCCACGCGTAAATCATTGGTCGGTAGCGGCGACCGCTCCGACCGCATTCGCACCTACAACTTTCCGCAGGGGCGCGTCACGGATCACCGCATCAATCTCACACTTTACAAGATCGACGCCATCATGGACGGCGACTTGGGCGAGATCCTGAGCGCGCTTTCGGCGGAACACCAAGCCGAGCAACTTGCCGCCATGGCGGAAGAGCAGTCGGCTTGAGCCATTCCCTCTGAGCACTTCCATCGCCCAACTCCTCGCACGGGACGCCGCCCGCATCGGGCAAGCGCTCTGCCTGGCGGCTGAGGATGCACACAGCGAGACGCAAATCCTGCTCGCGCACGCCCTGGGCAAATCACGTGCGTGGGTCATGGCGCACGGCACCGATGACGCCAGCGCCGTGTCCTTATCGCGCTATTCGGCTTGGGTAGCACGCCGTGTCGCAGGCGAGCCCATCGCCTACATCCTGGGCGAGCGCGAGTTCTACGGATTACGCTTGAAAGTCTGCGAACATGTTCTTATCCCCCGCCCCGAGACCGAGCTGTTGGTGGATACCGCGCTCAGTCATATCCCCAAGACAAGGCCGTGCAAACTACTCGACCTGGGTACCGGAAGCGGTTGCATCGCTCTGGCCATCGCCGTTCATGCGTCCGAGTGCCAGGTGCTGGGAGCCGACGCATCGCCGAAGGCCTTGAGCGTGGCCGCAAGCAACCTTCAACGCCATCATGTGGAGAATGTGGACCTGCTGCATAGCGACTGGTATGAAGCGCTAGGCACGATGCGCTTCGACCTTATCGTGTCCAATCCCCCTTACATCGCAGCGGATGACACTCACCTTGCCCAAGGCGATTTGCGTTTCGAACCCCCCATGGCGCTCACCCCTGGTACAAATGGCCTCGAAGCCATCGAGCGCATCGTAACGGGCGCACGCGGGTATTTGCGGGAGGGTGGCTGGCTGATGCTTGAGCATGGCCACGACCAGGCGCAGGCGGTGCGCGAGACCCTTGAGCGCAACGACTTTCTCGATGTGGCGGCCGTGCGTGACCTCGTTGGAATCCCGCGGGTCTCCTTGGGCCGCGCGGGTCCGGATTGACATAATCCCTGTCTATCCTTAAGGTAGCCCCCATCGCGCCGATTTGTCCCTGCTTGCGGGCGCGCAATAAATGCGGCTAAAACTCGGGAGCAGCAAGCCCGGTTGCCTAATCCTGCCTGATCCTGATTAGCTTCGGGCTTTTTTGTTTTTGGATAGATTCGCAATGAACAAGACGACACAGCGCCTCCACGATCTCCTTCAGGAACGCATCCTCCTGCTGGATGGCGCCATGGGCACGATGATCCAGGGCCACGGGCTGGACACGCACCACTACCACGGCGACCGGTTTCACGACCACCACTGCGACCAGAAAGGCAACAACGACCTTCTCACGCTGACCCAGCCGAAGGTGATCGCGGGCATTCATAGGGCCTACCTTGAAGCCGGGGCGGACATTCTGGAGACCAACACCTTCAACTCCACGCGCATCTCCATGGCGGATTACTACATGGAGAATCACGTTCTTGAACTCAACCGCGAAGGTGCGCGGCTCGCGCGCCAGCTCGCGGACGAGTATTCCAAGAGCACGCCCAACAAGCCGCGCTTCGTGGCGGGCGTGCTGGGGCCCACCAACCGCACCGCCTCCCTCTCGCCCGATGTGAACGATCCGGGCGCGCGCAACGTGAGCTTCGACGAGCTGGTGGCCGCCTATAGCGAAGCGGTCGAAGGCTTGGTGCAAGGCGGCGCCGATTTGATTTTGGTGGAAACCGTATTCGACACGCTCAACTGCAAGGCCGCGTTGTTCGCCGCGAGCGAATACTTCGAGCGCCATGGTGTGGTGCTGCCCCTCATGATCTCCGGCACCATCACGGATCTTTCCGGGCGCACGTTATCGGGTCAAACGGTGGAGGCTTTCTGGAACTCCGTCTCGCACGCCAAACCTTTCTCCATCGGCTTGAACTGTGCCTTGGGCGCCAAGGAACTGCGGCCCTACATCGCTGAACTGGCGCGCCTGGCGGATACCTTCGTGTCCATCCATCCCAACGCGGGGTTGCCCAACGCGTTCGGTGAGTATGACGAGACACCCGCGCAGATGTCCGGCCTCTTGCAAGAGTTCGCACAGGAAGGTTTCTTCAACATCGTGGGTGGATGCTGCGGCACGCGCCCAGAGCATATTCGGGCCATCGGCGATGCGGTCAAGGACAACGCTGCGCGCGCCATACCGCAAATCGAGAAAAAACTTCGCTTGTCTGGATTGGAGCCCCTCAACATCGGAGACGATTCGCTGTTCGTGAACGTGGGCGAGCGTACCAACGTGACTGGCTCCAAGGCCTTCGCGCGCCTCATCCTGTCCTCCAACTACAAGGACGCGCTCACCGTCGCGCGCCAGCAGGTGGAAAACGGCGCGCAGATGATCGACGTGAACATGGACGAGGGCATGCTCGACTCCAAGGCCGCCATGGTCACGTTCTTGAACCTCATCGCCTCGGAACCGGATATTTCCCGCGTGCCGCTGATGATCGATTCGAGCAAGTGGGAAGTGATCGAGGCAGGTTTGAAGTGCGTGCAGGGCAAGGCAGTGGTCAACTCCATCAGCATGAAGGAAGGCGAGGCGGAGTTTCTGCGCCAAGCCAAGCTGGTGCGCCGCTACGGTGCGGCGGCAATCGTCATGGCCTTCGACGAGCAAGGGCAAGCGGACACCTTGCAAAGGCGCAAGGACATCTGCGCCCGCGCCTACGATCTGCTGGCGAATCAGGTGGGATTCCCGCCCGAGGACATCATCTTCGATCCCAACATTTTCGCCGTGGCTACTGGCATCGAGGAGCATAACAACTATGGCGTGGACTTCATCGACGCCACGCGCCACATCCGTGCGCACCTGCCCTACGCCAAAGTGAGCGGCGGCGTATCCAACGTGTCCTTCTCGTTTCGCGGCAACGAACCCGTGCGCGAAGCGATCCATACCGCGTTTCTCTACCACGCCATCCAGGCCGGCATGACCATGGGCATCGTCAACGCCGGGCAAATTGGCGTGTACGCGGAAATTCCCAAGGACTTGTTGGAGCGCGCCGAAGACGTCTTGCTCAACCGCCGGCCCGATAGTACGGAACGCCTGGTGGCCTTCGCCGAATCCTTCAAGGGCCAAGGCAAATCCGTGACGGAGGATCTAGCTTGGCGCAATGCTCCGGTCAACGAGCGCTTGGCCCACGCGCTGGTGAAAGGCATCGACGCTTACGTAGTCGAGGACACGGAAGAAGCCCGTCTCCAATTCGAGCGGCCGATCCAAGTGATCGAAGGCCCGTTGATGGACGGGATGAACGTGGTAGGCGATCTCTTCGGTTCCGGCAAGATGTTCCTGCCCCAGGTAGTTAAATCCGCGCGCGTGATGAAGCAGGCGGTCGCCCACCTCGTGCCTTATATCGAAGCGGAGAAGAAGGCGAGTGGCGACAAGTCCAGCAAGGGCAAGATCGTGCTCGCCACCGTGAAGGGAGACGTACACGACATCGGCAAGAACATCGTCGCGGTCGTGCTCCAGTGCAACAATTTCGACGTGGTGAACCTGGGCGTGATGGTCCCCGCGCAGAAAATTCTCGATACCGCCATCGCCGAGAAAGCCGACATCATCGGGCTCTCGGGTTTGATCACACCCTCACTGGAGGAGATGTCGCACGTTGCCAAGGAAATGCAACGCCAGGGTTTCAAGATTCCCTTGCTCATCGGTGGGGCCACCACCTCGCGCGTTCACACCTGCGTGAAGATCGAGCCTGGCTACCACGGCCCCACGGTGTGGGTGCCCGATGCCTCGCGCAGCGTAGGCGTGTGCACCAGTCTCATCAGCCCGGAACTGCGCGGCGATTTCATCGCGAAGGTAAAGGCCGAAGCGCAGCGCGTACGCGAACAACACAAGGGCAAGAAGGGCCAAGGCCCCTACTACACCATCGCGCAGGCTCGCGAACACGGCCTCAAAACCGATTGGTCCGCCTACACGCCACCCGTGCCGCGCCGCCTAGGCCTTATGCAATTCAACGACTACTCGTTGAGAGAAATCAGCGATCTCATCGATTGGACGCCGTTCTTTCAGACCTGGGAGCTTGCCGGGCGTTATCCCAAAATCCTGCAAGATGAAGTCGTGGGCGAAACCGCCCGCAACCTCTTCGCCGATGCGCAAGGGATGTTGAAGCACATCGTCGAGGAAAAGTGGTTGAGCGCCCACGGAGTCGTTGCGCTCTTCCCCGCCAATCGCATCGATGGCACGGACGATATCGAGGTCTACGCGGACGACACTCGTTCGCACGTCATCGCCCGCTTCCACTTCCTGCGCCAGCAGATGCAAAAACCCATAGACCGGCCCAACCTTTCGCTGGCGGATTTCATCGCACCGAAATCATCGGGGAAGAAGGATTACTTGGGCGCCTTCGCGGTGACGAGCGGTAGCGGCATCGATGACCGGGTCGCGGCTTATGAAGCAAAGCACGACGACTACAACGCCATCATGCTCAAAGCGCTGGCGGACCGCCTCGCGGAAGCCTTCGCCGAACTCATGCACCGCCGCGTGCGCCGCGAGTTCTGGGGCTACGCCACGGACGAAGAAATTTCCGTGGACGATCTCATCGCCGAAGAATACCGTGGCATCCGCCCCGCGCCCGGCTACCCCGCTTGCCCGGATCACACCGAAAAGGGCGCCTTGTTCTCTCTTCTCGAAGCCGAGTCCCGCGCCAAGATGCATCTGACGGAAAGCTACGCCATGCTTCCCGCCGCCGCGGTCAGCGGCTTCTACTTTTCGCACCCTGAGTCCCATTACTTCGCCGTCGGCCGCATCGGCCGGGACCAAGTGCAGGAATACGCACGGCGTAGCGGAAAACCCTTGGAAGAAGTGGAACGCTGGCTGGCGCCGAATCTAAATTACGAGAGAGCGGTGTAAGAGGCGCTCGCGTAGTTGGTCATCTTGCATGACCAAC
>JBJXGQ010000126.1:0-12106 GCA_046160525.1 Burkholderiales bacterium | reverse complement strand
GGCTTGATGGCGTTGCCGCCCGGCATGTTCTCGCAGGTGGGAATAAGGCCCACGACATTGATGGGTAATCGCATGTGCGCCACGGCCTTGAGCGTACCCAGGACGCTGCCGGCTCCCGACATGTCGTACTTCATCTCGTCCATCTCGCCGGAGGGTTTGAGAGAAATGCCGCCCGTATCGAAGGTGATGCCCTTGCCGATCAGAACCACCGGCTTCACACCCGCCTTCGCGCCGTTGTACTCCAGGACGATGAACTTCGCCGGTTCGCGCGTGCCTTGGGTTACCGCGAGGAAGGAGCCCATTTTCAAGCGCGCCATGTCTTTCTCGTCCAGCACTTGCACCTTGAGCTTGTAGGCTTTTGCCAACTGCTGAGCTTGGTCCGCGAGATAAGTGGGGGTGCACACGTTGCTGGGAAGATTGCCCAGATCCTTAGCCAAGCTCACGCCCGCGCCCAAGCCTGTTCCGCGCTCCCAAGCTCGCGTGATCGCCGCGCTGGCGCGAACGGATACGCCCAGCGACACCTCGCGCAGCTTTCGCGCACTGGCGGGTTTGCTCTTCATCCGGTCGAAACGGTAGGTCGCATCGTCCACCATCTGTGCGGCTTGGGCGGCCCGCCATGCTTCGTCCTTGCCGCTGACGGGAAACTCGGTGACATAAAGATGGGCATGGGTGATGGCCCCATCGCCCAGCGCACGCACGGCTCGCGACACCGCCTCACGATAGGCTTTGGCGCCCAGCTCGGCGGACTTGCCCAAGCCCAGCACCAGCACGCGCTCCGCGATGACCTCAGAAACATGATGCAGCATAGTTATGCTGCCCGCACGGCCGGTCAAGTCACCGCTCGCCATGAGCTTCGACAGGTAGCCCTTCGATGCGCGGTCCACACTCACGGCGGCGGGTAGAAATTTCTTGTCTTCTAATTGCCCCACCACGATGCACGATGACTTCTGCTTCTCGGGCGCTCCCACTTTTATGCTAAAGTCCACGCGGTTTTTCCTTTCAGTTCAATTCGCTAAGTTACCCTGGGCCAGCAGGCGCGGATTATCAACGTTGTCTCCCCGCCAAGTCAAAGCCGTTTTCTCGATCGATGAATCATGATATTCGTTCGCTCGGCACTGCGTGAATTCACGGCGTCGGGCGTGGTCGTGTTTGTCGTGCTGCTGGCCATTACCTTCACCACCCAGCTGATTCGCTTCCTGGGCCAAGCAGCTGGCGGGCGCGTGCCCACCGATGCGGTGCTCACCTTGCTCGGATTCTCGGCGCTTGGCTATCTACCGCTACTGCTCTCCATAGCGCTCTTTCTCTCCATTTTGCTCACGATGTCGCGCATGTACCGCGATTCGGAAATGGTAGTGTGGTTTAGCACCGGCGCGGGACTCCCTGCTTGGTTTCGCCCCGTGCTGCTCTATGCGGTACCCGTGACCGCGGTGGTGGCGCTGCTGTCCTTGTCGCTTACTCCCTGGGCAATCGGTAAGAGCGAGGAATTTCGCCACCAGATCGAATCACGCGATGACATATCGGCCATCGCTCCAGGAATTTTCAAGGAGTCCAAGCAGGGTGACCGCGTGTTCTTCGTGGAAAAACTCACCAGCGATTTGTCGCAAGTGGCGAACATCTTCATGCATTCCATCGAGAACCAGCAACAAGGCGTCACCATCGCCCAGCGCGGTTTCGTGGAGACCCACGAAAATGGGGACCGTTATCTGGTCATGCTCAAGGGCCGCCGCTACGAAGGGATTCCTGGGCAAGCGGACTACAAGGTCGTGAACTTCGCACGCTATTCCATTCGGATCGAGCAAGGCGAAGCGAAGGCTTTTTTCCCTTCCTATAAATCGAAGCCCACGACCGAGCTTTTGCGTAGCGACAAGCAGCAAGACATGGCGGAATTGGTTTGGCGCTTCGGCCTGCCTGCATCGACCCTTGTGCTGGCTTTCTTCGCGATCCCCCTTTCCGCGGTGAATCCGCGCACGGGCCGCTCCTTCAATTTGATTCTCGCCGCCCTGCTTTACCTCGTGTACAACAACCTGGTGAGCGTCGTTCAATCGTGGGTGGAGCGCGAGCGCTTTGGATTCGTCACGGGTCTCGCCGGTCTCAATCTCGCCATGGCGCTCATTTGCGCGGCGCTGATTTACCACCGCTTGTCGCTACGCCCCTTCTACCGGCGCACCTCATGAGAATCATACGGCGCTATATAGGAAACCTGGTTCTCGGGAACATCTTGTTGGTGCTGGCCGCCTTGCTCATGCTGTTTGGGTTTTTCGACCTGATCTACGAACTGAAGGACGTCGGTGCGGGGGGTTACAAGCTGAGCTACGCCCTGACTTTCATCGTGCTCAGTCTTCCTGGCCACCTGTACGAACTGCTGCCGGTCGCAGCACTGATCGGGTCGCTGCTGGCCATCGCGCAACTGGTGACGCATTCGGAGTACGCCGTCATGCGCACGGCAGGCGTTTCCATTCTCGGTGTTTCCCGCTCGCTGGCCGGAGTGGGTATCGTGCTCGCCCTGACAACGCTCATCGTGGGCGAATATCTGGCACCCATCAGCGAGGAGGCGGCGCAAAGACTACGGCTCAAACAAACCAGTAGCGTGGTGGCGCAGTCCTTCCGCTCCGGTCTTTGGGTCAAGGACAACTTGAGTTTCGTGAACGTCGGCCGCGTGATGCACGACTCTTCGCTACAAGAAATCAAAATCTACGAGTTCGACGAAGACTACCGGCTGCACACCATCCGCCAAGCGAAGGTGGCGGTATACACCGGAGGCAACCAGTGGAACCTGCAAGAAGTCGTGCAGACGAAGTTTGGAGGCAACCGCTCCTCCGTCGAGCGCGAGGGGCATCTGAAATGGACTTCGGTGCTCACGCCCGACATCTTGAGCGTGCTGCTAGTGCCCCCGCAGCGCATGTCGCTGTGGACCTTGTTTTCCTACATCCAGCATCTTCGCAAGAACGGCCAGGATTCGGCGCGCTACGAGATTGCCCTGTGGACCAAGGTCGTTTATCCCATTGCCGTGTTGGTGATGATGGTGCTGGCCCTACCCTTCGCCTACATGAACGCGCGGGCCGGTGGCATAGGAGGCAGGATTTTCGCCGGCATCATGCTGGGTTTGGGCTTTCATTTGCTCAACCGCCTCTTCGGCCACGTGGGGTTTCTGGCAGCCTGGCCTCCCTTCCTAACGGCCATGCTCCCGACACTGCTATTTCTCGTGGTGGGAATCGGAACGATCCGCAGGTTTGAGCGGCGCTGAGGAATTTGCATTGAATAGGCGCGTACCGGCGCAACGGTCATGCAGGAACTGTTTGTCCCGGTCCAACACGGACCACAGCAAACCCGCTCCGGCCAAGCCCACGCTCAGAACCGCCAGAAAATAACGGGCAATGGCCCGCCAGAGCGTGAGGGATTCGCCGTCGCTGCGGGCGACGCGAATGCCCCAAGTCTTCATGGGTAATGTGCGTCCTCTAACCCAGCACGCGACGCAATAAACCCCCGCGGCCGCCAGCAAACACAACTGTAAGACGGCTCTGCGCGCACCTTCCGGAAGCCCCTGAGAGATCGGTACAACAAGGAATCCGGCGGCGAATAGCACCGCCGTGATGAGCATGGCCTCGTAAGCCATGCTGGCAAAACGCCTGCGCCGGCTGGCAAGGGTTAACACGGTAGGCGTTCGCGAATGAGGCTTACTTCTTGGGCTGGGTTTGCCGCAGATCCTCTTTTTCTTCTTCCGCCAGGCTGTCGTACTCCTGCCATTTTTGCTGGATCTCTTTTCTTTTTTCGGGCGGCAGCTCCTTGAGCTTCTTGTACTGCTCGCGTACGCGTGCGCGCTCGCTGGGGCTCAATGACGCCCATTGTTTGATGCGCGCTTGCAGGCGTGCCTGCTGGCCGGGATTCATGGAAGGGTAGCGCTTGGCGATGGCGACCCATTTGGTCTTTCGCTCCAAATCGATGTTGGGCCAATCGTCCGCGAGGGGCGCCAGAATCCGCTGGTGCTCAGGCGCCAGGCTTGCCCATTCGGGTCCCTCGGCCGCTGCCCGTCCCGCGAGCGCGGCAAGGAGGCAAGCGGTACTAATCGATGCGGCTAGTCGTCCGCGGTTTTTTGCAGCCAAGTTTCGAAGCCCTCGTCAAGGTAAGCGTGGATGGGGAGATCGTCGGCGAGCATCTGGGCTTCCAGTTCATAGGCTTCCACGCCGCTATCTTTGCGTAAGAAGTAGACCGTGCAGGCAAGCACCACCAGCATCGCCGGCGCCGCCCACTTCCAGGCAGGGAAGCGTGCGCCCAGGGCTGGGGCAGCGTGGACCCGAGAGAGCGCCTCCCGTCTGAAGGCCTCCAACTTGTAGACGGTGGAGGCTGGTAGGCTGTCCAGTTTCTCATCCAGGTTTTGCGCGACTTTGCGCGCGAATTCTTGCTCGTTCACAACGTGACTCCCTTGGCGCGCAGAAACTCAGCGAGCGCATGGGTCGCCCGCGAGCAATGCGTTTTCACGCTGCCCTGCGAGCAACCCATGGCCTTGGCGGTTTCCGCGACGTCTAACTCCTCCCAGTAACGCAACAAAAAGGCCTCGCGTTGACGGCCGGGAAGTTTCTCGATCCCCATTTCGATGGTTGCCATGACTTTCTGCCGTCCGACTTGCTCTTCAGGGGTGCCCGCACGGTTCAGGCCGTCTTCCACGATCATCCTGTCAAGGGGATCGTATTCCTCGTTGGGATCGGCTGACGCTGGCGTGAGCGAAGACAACAAGGTGGTCCAAAGCGAGCGCACCTTCTGGCGCCGATAGTAATCCCGAATGGTGTTCTGCAATATGCGCTGGAACAGCGGCGGCAACTCCCCGGCGGGTTTCGCGCTATAGCGCTCGGCCAGCTTGAGCATGGAATCCTGGACGATATCCAATGCGGCCTGGTCGTCTCGCACGGCAAAGACGGCCTGCTTATACGCCCGGCGCTCCACTTCCGCGAGGAAAGCCGCGATTTCTTTTTCCGTAGCCAGGGTGTTCCTTCATGTTTTAGCGCGGCGATGTTACCAAAGGATGCCGCCTTGGCCGTGGCGCACGATCTTGGTGCTGGCCTCGCCCCTGGCACAAGGCTAAAATGAGCGCGAACATGGATGCCATTAACCTCTCTCACCACTTTCTGATCGCCATGCCGAACATGGCGGACCCGAACTTTGCCAAGTCCCTGACCTATATTTGCGAGCATAACA
This sequence comes from Burkholderiales bacterium, assembly GCA_046160525.1. Classification (GTDB taxonomy): domain Bacteria; phylum Pseudomonadota; class Gammaproteobacteria; order Burkholderiales; family SHXO01; genus SHXO01. The sequence continues at coordinate 6,916 of JBJXGQ010000126.1, read as the reverse complement.
ACCAGGGGGCGCTGGGTTTAGTGGTGAACCGCCCCATCGAGATGACGTTGAGATCCCTTTTCGATCAGATAGAGATCCCCTTGCGGGACGAGCGGCGCGGGAAACTCCCGGTGTATTACGGCGGTCCCGTACAGGTGGACCGGGGCTTTGTGCTGCACCGGCCCGCTGGCGGCTGGCAATCTACCCTCACGGTGCGGGACGATATTGCGCTCACGACTTCACGGGATATTCTGCAAGCCGTGGGCGAAGGCCAAGGGCCTACGGACCTTCTGGTTTCCCTCGGATATGCTGGCTGGGCCCCAGGGCAGCTGGAGCAAGAGATCAAACAAAACGCCTGGCTCACGGTACCGGCAAATCTCTCGGTGATGTTCGACTTGCCTGCGAACGAACGCTTTGGAGCGGCCATGGATTTGCTGGGAATCAGCGCCGCCCATCTGTCCGACGACGTAGGGCATGCCTGAGAATGAGGCGGCCGGTATTTCCCTAACGCTCGCGCACGCGCCCGAACGCGGGACCGTTCTTGCCTTCGATTGGGGGACGAAGCGCCTAGGGGTGGCCGTGGGCGACATGGAGTTGAAGCTCGCTCATCCCCTTGTGGCGTTGGGTATGAAAATGCCGCGAAGCGATATGGATATGATCGAACCCCTGGTTCGGGAATGGCGGCCCGTCCTATTGGTGGTGGGACTGCCAAAGTATGACGATGAGCGCGAGCATCCCTTGGCCAAGGGATGCCGGGCCTTTGCGCAGCGCGCGCACAAACGCTTTGGGCTACCCGCGGTGATGGTCGATGAGGCTTACAGTTCCAGCGAAGCCGACGGGTTGTTGAAGGAAACGGGGGCCGGCTGGGCGGCGCGCAAACAACACACCGACCCGGTGGCCGCACAACAGATATTGGAGACTTTTTTTGAGCTTGCTTCCCGCGCTGCCCGATCCTGAGAAGTTGCTGGCAACCCTGGTTGAGCAACTACGCGACAGAGCCAACGCGGACTTAGGCATCATCGGTATCCGAACAGGTGGGGTATGGGTCGCCGAACGCTTGCACCAAGCTCTTGGCTTGGTCTTGCCCATGGGCACCATCGACGTTTCTTTTTACCGGGACGATTACGGGAAGGTAGGGCTGCACCCTGGTGTGAAGCCCTCCGATATTCCCTTCAAGGTGGAGAACCGCAATCTTCTCTTGGTGGACGACGTGCTCTACACCGGTAGAACGGTACGCGCCGCCATCAACGAAATATTCGACTACGGCAGGCCCGGCACTTTGTGGCTTGCCGCCCTGGTGGACCGGGGGGGCCGCCAGCTTCCCATCGCCGCGGATGCCGTGGGGGCCGTTCTAAACATCCCCGCGAACCAGCGCGTGGAACTTCTGCGCGCGCCCGGTGGCCAGCTCAGCCTGGAATATCAAGCTACCGAATAATGACCAATCCGCAACTCACAGCCGAGGGAAAACTCAAGCACCTGTTAACCATCGAGAGCCTGCCCAAGGAGATATTGCTGAGGATTTTGGACACGGCCCAGTCTTTCATTTCCGTGACCGACCGGGAAGTGAAGAAGGTACCGCTGCTACGCGGCAAGTCGGTTTTCAATCTATTCTTCGAGCCCAGTACCCGCACGCGCACTACCTTCGAGATCGCGGCAAAGCGGCTTTCCGCCGACGTCATCAACTTGAATGTCGCCGCCTCCTCCCAGAGCAAGGGAGAAAGCCTCTTGGACACGATCGCCAATCTTTCCGCCATGCACGCGGACATGTTCATCGTGCGCCACAACCAAAGTGGCGCCGCCCACCTCATCGCCAAGCATGTTCAATCCCACGTGCACGTCATCAACGCGGGCGATGGCAGGCATGCCCATCCCACGCAGGGGCTGCTGGACATGTTCACCATCCGCCACTACAAGCGCAATTTTTCGGGCCTAATCGTGGCCATAGTCGGCGACGTGCTGCATTCGCGGGTGGCGCGTTCGGACATTCACGCATTGAATACGCTGGGGGCCGCCGAGGTACGCATCATCGGCCCGCGCACCTTGATTCCCCAGCAGGCGCAAGCCATGGGAGTGCGCGTGTTCAATGATATGGCCGAAGGGCTGCGCGACGCCGACGTGGTGATCATGTTGCGCCTTCAGAATGAGCGCATGAACGGCGCCCTGCTGCCAAGCGCCCAGGAATTCTTCAAGCACTATGGCCTCACGCCCGAAAAGCTCGCCCAGGCCAAGCCCGATGCCATCGTGATGCACCCTGGGCCCATGAACCGCGGCGTGGAGATCGATTCCGCCGTAGCGGACGGCGCTCAATCCGTTATCTTGCCGCAAGTTACCTTCGGTATCGCGGTGCGCATGGCGGTGATGAGCCTGCTCGCTGGCGGAGGGGCCCATGAGTAAAGAGTCCAACATCGCCTTTCGCCAGGCCCGCGTGATTGATCCCGCCACGGGTTTGGATCAAGTGCGAGACTTGTTCATCGCGGAGGGAGTGCTGGTGGGGATGGATACACCCCCCGCCGGATTCACCGCCGGCCGCGAGATCGACGCCACCGGGCTGGTGATATGCCCGGGGCTTGTGGACCTGTGTGCGCGTTTGCGCGAGCCAGGGTTCGAATACAAGGCGACGCTGGAAAGCGAACTGCGCGCGGCCGTCGCCGGAGGGGTGACCAGTGTCGTGTGCCCCCCCGATACGGATCCGCCGCTGGACGAACCCGGGCTGGTCGATATGCTGAAGGCGCGCGCGCGCCGTCTCAACCTCGCGGAAGTGCTCCCTATCGGCGCGCTGACGCAAGGCTTGAAGGGTACACGGCTCACCGAAATGGCGGAGCTGCGCGATGCCGGGTGCATCGCCTTCGGCCAATCCAATTACCCCCTGGATGACAAGCTCGTTTTACTGCGCGCCTTGCAGTACGCGTCCACCTTCGGGTTGGGAGTGTGGCTGCGCCCCCAGGACCAGTCGCTATCCCATGGGGGCGTCGCCCACGACGGGGAAGTAGCCACCCGGCTTGGCCTGCCGCCGGTGCCAGCCAGCGCTGAAACCGTGGCCTTGTCCGCCATCTTGCTGCTGGCGCGCGAGGCCGAGGCGCGCGTGCATATTTGCAGGATCTCTTGCGCCGACAGCGTCAACATAATTCGGCGGGCGAAAGTCGACGGGCTCAACGTGACCTGCGACGTGGCGGCCACCCATATTCACCTGAGCGAGAGCGATATCGGTTACTTCGATACCAACTGCTATCTGATCCCGCCATTGCGAACCCTGAGCGACCGCGATGCCCTGCGTGCCGGGCTGGCCGATGGCACCATCGATGCCATCTGTTCGGATCACACCCCCGTGGATGACGATGGCAAGCAAATTCCCTTCGGCGAATCGCAAGCCGGTGCAACGGGCCTGGAATTGCTACTTCCGCTTACTCTGAAATGGGCGCAGGAAACCGGCATCGCGCTCAAGGATGCACTAGCGCGCATCACCATCGAACCAGCTCGCGTATTGGGCCTGGACACTGGCCGGCTGCAAGTAGGCCAACGCGCGAACCTTTGCGTGTTCGACCCCTCTCATAGCGAGTCCGTGATTCCTTCGCGTTTTGTCAGCCAAGGGCGCAACACGCCCTTCGCCGGCCGCGTGCTTCCCGGGCAGGTGCGCTACACCTTGGTCAACGGCCGCGTGGTCTATCAACACACTTCGCCATGAATCCATTACTCGATTTTTCCGGGCTCCCGCGTTTCTCCGAAATCAAGGCGGAGCATGTCACACCTGCCGTGGACACGCTCCTGGAGGAAAACAGAACACTCATCGGCGACTTGGCGGGTAGGAGCGAGGCTCCCGGCTGGGACAATTTCATCACTCCGCTGGACGAGGCCAACGAGCGCTTAACGCGCGCCTGGGGGCAGGTAGGCCATCTCAACGCGGTGATGAATACGCCGGAATTACGCGAAGCCTACAACGGTAACTTGCCCAAGATCACGGCCTACTTCACCGAACTAAGCCAGAACGAGCGCGTGTTCGAGAAACTCAAGGCCTTGCGCGCATCCGCTGCGTTTGGAGTCTTGTCACCCGCGCAACGCCGCATCGTCGATAACGAACTGCGCGACTTCCGCTTGAGCGGCGCCGAATTACCCACGGACAAAAAGGCGCAATTCAAGGCGCTCAAGGAAAAACTCAACCAAATCTCCTCGCGCTTCAGCGACAACTTGCTCGATGCCACCAACGGCTATGCGCGCACGGTCACGGACGAAAAAGAGCTGGACGGCGTACCGGAGGACATCAAACAGTCCCTCAAACAATCCGGTTCGCCTAACTGGAAACTCACACTGCACGCGCCGTGCTATTTGCCAGTCATGCAATACGCTACCCACCGGCCTTTGCGAGAGGAACTGTATCGCGCCTACGTTACCCGTGCCTCCGAATTCGGTAAACCGGAATGGGACAATAGCGCTCTGATTCAGGAGATCGTTCAGTTACGCCGGGAAAGCGCGCGGATGCTGGGGTTCAAGAACTACGCGGAACTCTCCCTGGCGCCGAAGATGGCGCGCTCCCCGGCGCAGGTGCTGGAGTTTCTCGCGGATCTCGCCGCCCGGGTCAAACCCTACGCGCAAAAAGATCTGGCCGAATTGCAGGAGTTTGCGCGCAAGGAACTTGGCATCGGCCGCCTGGAAACCTGGGACGTGGGTTTCGCCTCCGAGCGCCTGCGCGAACAGCGTTACAGCTTCTCCGAACAAGAGGTCAAGCACTACTTCCCCGAACCCAAGGTGTTGGAGGGTTTGTTCCGCGTCGTGCAAACGCTCTTCGGCGTCACCATCGTACCGGCGCACAGCGCCACTTGGCACCCGGATGTGAAGTTCTTCGAGATTCGCTCGCCACGCGGAGAGCCCCTTGGCCAGTTCTTTCTGGACCTATACGCCCGCCCCTCCAAGCGCGGCGGAGCCTGGATGGACGATGCGATCACACGGCGCAAGCTCGCCAAGGGCGTGCAAATTCCGGTGGCTTATCTCACGTGCAATTTCTCCGCGCCCCTTGAAGGCAAGCCCGCCTTGTTCACCCACGATGAAGTCACCACTCTGTTTCACGAATTTGGCCACGGTCTGCACCACCTGCTCACCCAGGTTGATTACAGGGGGGTGTCCGGAATCAACGGCGTGGAATGGGACGCCGTGGAACTACCTAGCCAGTTCATGGAGAACTTCTGCTGGGAGTGGGACGTGTTGGCCAACATGACGTCCCACGCCGAAACCGGCGCACCGCTGCCCAGGGAACTGTTCGACAAAATGCTCGCAGCCAAGAACTTTCAAAGCGGCTTGCAGTTCGTGCGGCAACTGGAGTTCTCGCTGTTCGACATGCGGCTACATTACGACTTCGATCCCGCCGGGACGGCGCTTCAGTTAATCGAGGAAATCCGGGAGCAAGTTGCCGTAATCTTCCCGCCTCCCTACAACCGTTTTCCGCACTCCTTCTCCCACATTTTCGCGGGAGGATATGCCGCGGGGTACTACAGCTATAAGTGGGCGGAGGTGCTTTCCGCGGACGCCTACAGCTTGTTCGAGGAACAAGGCGTCCTCAATCCGGCGGCGGGACAGCGTTTCTGGCAGGAGGTGTTAGGGGTCGGCGGAAGCAGGCCCGCGCTTGAGTCCTTTGTCGCCTTCCGAGGACGAGAGCCCAAGATCGATGCGCTCCTTCGGCACAGCGGCATAGCGGTTGCTTGATATGGAGTTCAGCGCAATGGCGAGGCCTCGATGAAAACCTGGATCACACTCTTAACCCTTATCACGCTGCCGGTAGCCGGCGCGGAGTTATACCGCTGGGTTGACGAGAATGGCAGTGTGACTTACAGCGATCTGCCGCCACCGCCGAGCGCCGCTTCGGCCGAACAGAAGCGATTCGTTGACCGGCCGGGAAGCCAGCAGCTCCCCTACGCTTTACAGACCGCCATGCGCGATCATCCGGTGACCCTGTTCTCCACGGACTGCGGCCCCGCATGCACTAACGCAGCCCAGCTACTGGAAAAACGCGGGGTGCCCTTCACCGCGAAGGACGCGAAGGATGGGCAAGTTCAAAAAGAACTCGCGGCCCTCACCGGTGGCCAACTCGAAGTTCCGGTTCTTCTGGTGGGGAAGAATGCCGTGAAAGGCTTCCTCCCCGACAACTGGCATAGTGCGCTCGATATCGCGGGCTATCCCAAGACCAACGCCCTTCCGTTGAATGTCGCGGCGAAGCGTCCCGCGGAGCCGTCCACACCGGCGGCGGCAGGCACTGCGTCAAAATAAGGCCAAGCTAGAATGGTGGTCTCTCCGAGGCCACCATGAAAATCGCCACCTGTAATCTTAACTGGCGTTTCGTGTAGCTACACAAGGCTTCACCACCCCCGCCAAGATCCGGCTTTTGCTGGGTTTTTCGTCTCAATTAAGATTACCAAGTTTCACCCCATCTCATATAATGTGTGTAGCTAGGTGCGTAGCTAGAGTTCTAGCTACACATTAACGTTACCGGGGGTGCGCCATGGGAAAGCTGACGGATGTTCAGATAAGACACTGGATCAAAGCGGGGGCGCCTATCGCCAAGGCGCAGGGGGATATCCCAGGTCTTACTTTCACCCTATCGCCCAAAGGAACGGCGGCGTGGGTGCTTCGCTACCGCTTCGCAGGGAAGCCGCGCGAACTCACCATCGGCCGCTATCCCGACTTCACGCTCGCCACCGCCAAGGCGAAAGCACATGAGGAACGCGCCAAGATTCAGCAAGGCGCGGACGTAGCTCGCGAGAAGCAAAAGACCAGCATTGAGCGGGCGGCGGCGAAGACGTTCCGCCAGTTGGCCGGCCATTACATGGACAAAGCCTTCCCCGGCTTGGCCGCCAACACCATCAAGCAGCGGCGCCACCATATCGAGAAGTTGATCCTCCCCAAGCTCGGAGCACTGGCAGCGCGGGAGGTGACTACCGCCGACGTGGTAGCG
>JBJXGQ010000125.1:0-30079 GCA_046160525.1 Burkholderiales bacterium | reverse complement strand
CGATGTTGCGGCGCAGACTCATGTTGCGCGTATGCGCAACGTGACGTCGTAGCCAAAGTAGGTCATCGTCAGGGTACTTATACAAAAATGCCCCAACCAACAGGTTGGGGCATTCGCGTTTCTAGCGATCCAGTAAAACTGGACCGGGCAAATTCTCTTACTTCAAGAGATCCTTCGCCGCATCCAGGCCAACTTGGGCGCATTCTTCATCTTGATCGCCGGTGACTCCGCTGACGCCAATACCGCCTACCAAAGCGTCACCTACCTTGACCGGGAGGCCACCGGGGAAGATGATCAGACGGGGCGTGAGTTCAATGCCCGGGGCCGCTTTAATGATGGTGCTGCCGAAGAAACGGCTTGGAAAGCCGAATTGAGTCGCGGTCCAGGCCTTGTTGATGGCGATGTCAACGCTGCCCCGGAATGAAGCTGGGTGCCGGCGGAAGTAAAGCAAGCCACCGCCATCGTCCAGCACCGCGATATTGACTTTCCATCCTTTGCTGTTGGCGTACCGGTCGCAAGCCAAAGCCATTTTCTCGGCGGCTTCGATACTGAGCACGGGTTTGCTTTCGAGCGCGGATGCCGTGGTGGCCATGCCGCCAGCCAGAATGGCGCTGCACAACAAGATTGCTCGCATCAACTTCTTAAGAAACATTTGGATCTCCTGGGTTATGGGAAGTATTTTTGGCATTGCACGGATCGTTGTGGACGAATTCTGGTTACAGGCCTCGTGCTCCCCCGGTCTGTGCAGAGATATCCTCTCATGTGAGGGGAGTCTTCGTCCAGGGACAAATTGATTTTCAGACGAGGCAAGAGAGAGGGTCAATGAAAATCCCGCGAGGCGGTTGTGAGTTGCTCGAACAATCCGCGGTAATCCACCAAGCGTCCGGCGATGAGGTGGATCACCTCGCCTTCGCGTTCGAGAATCCCGTGCACTCCTAACAGATTCGTGCCGAGCAAAACGCGGCGTTGCCGTTCGGCGATGGCGTGCCACACCACCACGTTGGTCATCCCGGTCTCATCTTCCAGGGTGACGAAGATGACTCCGCTGGCGGTGTCCGGGCGTTGCCTTCCGATCACCAGCCCGGCTGTACGCACAAGGCTTTTGTGGGGGAGTTGCTTGAGTTGCAAGGCTGTGCGCATTCTCAAGCGTGCGAGTTGCGGGCGTAGCAAAGCCAGCGGGTGGCGGCCCAGGGTCAAGCCCAAGGAGGCGTAGCTGGCAAGCAGATCCTCTGTTTCCGAAGGTGCCCGCAGCTCTGGCGGGGATTCGGCGGGAGAGGCTTCGCTAAACAGCGGTGCTTGCCGGCCGGTTCCCATGACCAACCAAGCGGCCTGGTGGCGATGTCCAGCGAAACTCGCGAGCGCTCCGGCGCTGGCGAGGGCGTTCATATCTTTCGTATCGAGGCCGGCACGGTGCGCCAGGGTTTCGAAGCTCGTTGACGGCAGGCAGGTGCGATGCAGGGATTCGCGCGTTTGCGTGAGCCCCTGCGCGCCGCTGCGCGATAACCCCTTGACCATGCGCAGGCCCAGGCGCAGCGCGCAATTTCCCGCTGTAATTTCTTCCAGCGTGCAATCCCAATCGCTGCGCATGACATCGGCGGGCAGCACCGTGACACCGTGGCGTTGCACGTCCTGAACCAGTTGGGAGGGGGCGTAGAAACCCATGGGCTGGCTATTGAGCAGCGCGCAAGTGAAAGCCGCTGGTTCGTAGCACTTCAACCAGGAGGAGATGTAGACCAGCAGCGCGAAGCTGGCGGAGTGGGATTCGGGAAACCCGTATTCGCCGAACCCGAGGATCTGGCGGTAGATGCGCTCGGCGAATTCTTCCGTGTAACCGCGCGCTCGCATGCCGTCCTTGAGGCGCTGCTCGAAGGGTTCCAGTCCGCCTTTGCGCCGCCACGCTGCCATGGCACGCCGCAATTTATCCGCTTCGCCTGCCGTGAAGCCCGCCGCGACGATGGCGAGTTGCATGACTTGTTCTTGAAAAATGGGAACCCCCAAGGTGCGTTCGAGAACGCCTCTGATCGCCTCGGAGGGATAGGTGACCGGTTCGATGCCTTGCCGCCTGCGAAGGTAAGGATGCACCATGCCGCCTTGTATTGGGCCTGGGCGCACGATAGCCACTTCGATCACCAAGTCGTAGAAATTGCGCGGTTGCATGCGTGGCAGCATGGCTTGCTGGGCGCGCGATTCGATCTGGAATACACCGATGGTATCGGCGCGCCCGATCATCTCGTAGACCTTGGGATCCTCCGGCGGAATGTCCGCCATGCTAAGAGCGGTTTTTCGGTGCTGGTTCACCAGATCGATGGCGCGGCGAATGGCGCTCAACATGCCCAGCGCCAATACGTCCACCTTGAGCAAACCCAGCGCATCCAGATCGTCCTTGTCCCACTGGATGACGGTGCGCTCCCGCATGGCGGCGTTCTCGATGGGAACCAGGCGCGACAGCGTGCCTTGGGAGATAACGAAACCGCCTACGTGCTGCGACAGATGGCGCGGAAAGCTAAGCAGCGTTCGCATCAGGTGTTGCAAGCGCTGCATGAGGGGGCTGCCGGGATCCAAGCCCGCTTCTTGGATGCGCTGCGGATCGATGGCGCATCCATCCCACCACGCCATGTTCTTCGCCAGGCGGCCGGTTTGCGCCAAGTCCATGCCTAAAGCCTTGCCGATGTCGCGTACGGCCGAGCGCGGCCGGTAAGTGATGACGGTGGCGGCCAGCGCCGCGCGCTCGCGGCCGTATTTGCGATAGATGTATTGGATAACTTCCTCGCGGCGCTCGTGCTCGAAATCCACGTCGATATCCGGGGGTTCGTTGCGCTCCTTGGACATGAAGCGTTCGAACAGCAACTCCATCCTGCCGGGATCCACTTCCGTGATCCCCAGGCAATAGCACACCGCGGAATTGGCGGCGGAGCCGCGCCCTTGGCACAGAATGCCCGCGCTACGCGCGAAGCGCACGATGTCATGCACCGTCAGGAAATAAGCTTCGTACTTAAGCTCCGCGATGAGTTTGAGTTCGTGTTCGGCGAGGGCGCGGGCTTTGGAGATATCGGGCGGGGCGAGATGGGGGGTGAAGTGTTGTAGGTGAGGCGCGAGGCGTGAGGCGTGAGGCGTGGGATGTGCGAAAGGCTGAGAAGGAGGTGTAGAAACACCCTCTCCCTCGCTTGCGGGGGAGAGGGCCGGGGTGAGGGGGACGCCTTTCGCCTCACGCCTCACGCCTCTCCCCGGTGTGAGTTCACACCCAAACCGCCAGCGAAACCCTTCCTCCGTGAGCCGGCGCAGATGAGAGGCGGGGGTTTCGCCTTGGGGGACCAGCTCTTCCGGATATTCGTAGCGCAAGCTGTCCAGGGAAAATTCGCAGCGCGCCGCCACGCTCAAGGTTTCCGCCAGCAGTTCCGGCGGATAAATCCGCGCGAGCCGTTCGCGCCGGCGCAGATGGCGCTCGGCATTGGGGAACAGCGCGGCGCCGGCTTCCTTGATGGAGCAGCCCAGGCGAATGGCGGTGAGCGTGTCTTGCACCATGCGGCGCGAACGCCTGTGCATATGGACATCGCCCGCCGCGACCAAGGGTAAGCCTGTTTGCGAGGAAAGCTCTTGCAACTGGGTTAGCCGGGTGCGGTCGTTGGGACCGGCATGTAATTCGGTGGCGATCCATGCGCGATGGGGAAATCGTTCGGCGAACCAGCGTGCATCCCCGGTGCTGGGCGTTTCACCAGGGAGCAGAAGTACCAAGCAATGCGGGAGGCCTTCTTGCAAATCTTCCCAGTGCAGGCGGTAGCTTCCTTTCTCGGCGTTACGGCGAGCGCGCGTGATGAGTTCCGAGAGGTTGCCGTAGCCTTCCCGGTTGGTGGCGAGGAGGATGAGGCGTGAAGCGTGAGGCGTGAGGCGGGAAGCGGGAAGCGTGAAGCGGGAGGGGGGAGGCGTATCCTTAACCCTTACTTGCGTATAGGCGAGGGTAAATTCCGCTCCAATGATGAGGGGAAGACGGTGCTCTTTCGCCGCTACGTGGGCGCGCACGATGCCGGCCAAGGAGCATTCGTCGGTGAGGGCGAGCGCGGTGTAACCGAGCTTGGCGGCGGTTTCCACCAGTTCTTCCGGGTGCGAGGCGCCACGCAGAAAACTGAAGTTGCTCAGGCAGTGCAGCTCGGCGTAGGAGGCAAACATGGCGCATCAAGCGAACAAGCCGTGTACATACCACCCGCGCGCGGCCCCGCGATCGCGAAATATCCAGAGAGTTTCTCCCGCCGCATTGCGTACGGCGAAGTAATCGCGGCGGATATCCTGGCCATCCCACCAGCCACTTTCGATGCGCTCCGGGCCGCTGAGGAGGGTGAGGGAGTGTTCCACGGAAATGGCTTGCGGGCGCTCCAATAACCATAGGGGGCGTTTTGGCGCTTGCATATTTCCGGCGGCGTTCCCAGGCTCGTGGTGGCGGAAAGCGTATTCGGGCCGGTGATCCGGATAAGTGGCGAGGCCGTGAACTTTTTCCGCGCCGAGCCGGGCGCGCAGATGTTCGATGAGCATCAGGCGCTCTTCGGCATGGCCTGCATCGCTTGGAAAAAGCACCAGATTGCGCGCAGCGAGCGCGCTGATCTCCCGCGCCTTCAAGACGATGGATTGCACGCGGTCTTGCAAGGGGAGGGTGTGCAAACGCTCCCGCAGCAATTGCATGATACGGGCGGCGTCCCGGCTGGGCACGGACAATCCCAACAAGAAAGCGGTCGTGGGCCGGTCCTCATGATGGAGTTCGATGTTGAGGCGCCTCACCCCGGCGTTGCGCGGATGCAGGAAGCCGCATAGCTCCAGCACCAAGCGCTTCAGGGCGAACAACAGCGCTTCGCTTTCGGCCACCGGAGCAGGCAGCAGCAATCTGCCCTCATAGCCCATGGGCGCGATGAAAGGTTTGCGAGGATCGGGCAGCTTGCCCAGGGCGCGGTCCATTTCATCGAGCAACGCGGGACCTAAGCGCCGTCCAAGCCCCTCGCGCGGGAGTTTCATGCACTCCCCGATGGTGCGCACGCCGGCCTGCGCGAGTTTCTCCGCCGAAGCTGGCTCCAATAAAGACAAGGGAAGCGGGCAAAGCGCGCGCCTGAGTTCGTGGCGGTCAAGCACGGTGGTAGCGATGCCGGCCCGTGCCAAGAGCCGCGCCGCCGTAGGCGTGGGTGCGTGGGCCAGCGTAGCGCGATAACCAAGCTGCGCCAAACCCGACTGCATGCGTGCATTCAAGGCCCGCAAACCGCCGAACAAACGCAAACAGCCTTCGGTTTCCAGCAGCAGACTATCCGGTGAATGTACGCTGAGAGTGGGCGTGAATTGCCCGGCCCACAGCGCCAGGTTTTCCAGCGCCTGCGCCTCGGCCCGGGGATCGCGGGGGCGTTCGGTTAAGCGGGGCGCCAGCGCCAGCGCCGCGCTAACCGAAAGCCCAGGGCGAATGCCGCATTGGATGGCGGGTTGGTTGCAAGCAAGCACCTGCGGTTGATGGCCGCCGGTGCTCACCACGAGCGGTTCGGGTACATCCCCCGCGCGCAAGGCGAGTTGCAAGGAGAAATCGGGAAGGTGGAGGCAAGTCCAAAGCATGGTGTGGTGAGGGTGGCGTGGCGAGCGGCTTAAGCAACGCTTTGCCTCCAGCGTGCATGCGTTAAGGCTGGTGGTGCGCTGGCTTTATCGCCCGTCCTATCGCCGTCGCCGGCCAGGAAGATCTCCGGCAAACCGCCCCCGCCCCTGCGCTTGAGAAGATGGATCTTGAGGCGGCCCTGGTCCGGGGCCAGCATCAGGCGCAATGCGGCCGGAGAAGGGTGGCGGGCGCAGGCGCTGGAGCCGAACACGACTCCCCAGGCTTGCCCGGCTTCAGCGGCGAGTTGCAGGCGCCGGTAGGCTCGATGAGTTTGCGTACCGGCCCATAACACGACGGCACTGCAGGATTTCGAGCGCAAACAGCGCTCCGCCGCCCACACGCTTTCTTGTTCGGAAACGGCATTGACGATGATGATTTTGGATAAGTCGATACACTTGCCAGCCAGCGCCGGGGCATAGGGAATGTGCGGGGGTGCCACCAAGACGATCCAATCTTTTTCCGCGGACAAGCGGGCAAGGGCGGGCATGAGCACGGAGAACTCACCGATACCTTGCTGGTCCGCCAGAATTTCCGTCAGTGCGGCGCGTGGCCAGCCGCCGCCAGGTAGTTGTGCATCGAGGTCCTGAAAGCCGGTGGGAATGCTCTCGAAGGCCACCCGCGCATACTGGTTGCCGCGCCAGATGAAGGGACTCTGGAGGAGGGATTCGAGTGCATTGCCCATGGCACGGCATTGAGTTCTCTTACTCGTGTGTTGCTATGCGTATAGGGCGGCGGGGGATTCAACCCGGGGCGCTTTGCTTTTTGAGGGAAGATGGGCGGGAGCTTCCATCTTGCCCATCTTGGCAAGCCTGGCCTCGATCGCTATGCGAGAGCGCTGGTGATCCGAAGCCAGTTGCTCGGGTGTTTTGCCTGCCTCGAAGGCTTTCTCCAAACGCGCATCCTCCTCCATGGACCATGGCTTCCCCGCATTGGGGTTCCGGCGTAAACGGGCTGGAGCCAGTTTGGCCTCCACTGTGGCTTTAGCGGGCGCCTTGGCCTGTTCTTTTGGGGAGAGAGGTTGCTCTAGTTCCCGCACCGCCCAGAACAAAGTACGAATGACATCCGGTTGCTGGTAAGGGCTCCCGGCGGGAAATCTTTCGCCGGTGGTTGGATCAGTGCCATCGGCCAGGGTTTTCAGGATTTGCAAGACTCGTTCGCGTTCCATGGATGCTTCCTCCTCTTAGTTAGACACTCACGCTAGCTTCCCGCTGCGAATCAACCCCACGGCCAGCCCTTCAATCTCGAAGAAATCCTTCTTGGTATCGATATGGATGGGATCGAAATCGGGGTTTTCTGGCAGCAGTTGCACTTGATTGCCTTGGCGTTTCAGGCGCTTGACCGTGACTTCGTCCTTCAAGCGCGCCACCACGATTTGCCCGGAACGGGCTTCCTTGGTGCGGTGTACGGCCAGTAAGTCGCCATCCCATATCCCCGCATCGCGCATGCTCAGGCCGCGGACTTTGAGCAGGTAATGGGCTTGGGGCTTGAAGAGATTGGCGTCCACCTGAAAATGCCCTTGGATATGCTGGACGGCGAGGATGGGGTTGCCCGCCGCCACCCGCCCGATCACGGGTAGGCCGGTGTAGATGCTAGGGTCTCCCACGATACGGATGCCGCGGGAAGCCCCCGGCATCATCTCTATGTAGCCCTTGCGTTCCAAGGCGCGCAGGTGGTCCTCCGCCGCGTTGGCCGAACGGAAGCCGAATTTTTGGGCGATTTCCGCCCGCGTGGGAGGGAATCCGGTTTCCTGAAGAAATTCAGCGATGAGTTGCAGGACTTCGGCTTGTCTTTGGGTGAGTTCGCTCATGGCATTGATTTGGAAAGTAGTCTATGGGAGGAGGTACCGAACCTGTCGCCTGTAGTTATATACAGATTCATGAACTGTACAAGCCACCAGCCTATCTTGTCAAGAGCGCGAAGTTCCTGGCGGCGCACCAATATCGCGCGGAAAACCTTGGGGGGGCACTGATGCGGTGCGGGGGCATGCACCCATAAGTGCCGCGCACTGCTCGGTTTGAGGTTGTGTGAGCGGTCGTAAGGATCTGACGCAAAGGAAGAAAGCGGGGTGTGCGTGCAGCCCAAAACCCCTTGGGCACAGCGATTGCGAAGTAGTGCAATGCAACGTAGTGCGTTGCAACTTATGTGTGCGGCACCAAACCGGTGTCACGACTGCGTTATCGCGCATTTCAACAACCAAGGGGACCTTCCATGCTAAGACGCGAGTTTCTGAAATCCACCGCTGTACTGGCCGCCGCCGGGGCCATTCCGTTCAAGGAGGCTTTCGGCGCGGATAAAACGCCCATCAAGATCGGCATTCTGCATTCGCTTTCCGGCACCATGGCCATCAGCGAAACGGCGCTGAAGAACACGGCCCTCATGACCATCGAGGAGATCAACGGCAAGGGCGGTGTGCTCGGCCGTCCGCTGGAAGCCGTGGTGGTCGATCCGGCTTCCAACTGGCCGTTGTTTGCCGAGAAGGCGCGCCAGCTATTGACCCAGGACAAGGTAGCCGCCGTGTTCGGCTGCTGGACTTCCGTTTCGCGCAAGTCGGTGCTACCCGTATTCGAAGAGTTGAACGGACTGCTCTACTACCCGGTGCAGTACGAGGGCGAGGAGCTGTCCCAGAACGTGTTCTATACCGGTGCCGCGCCTAACCAGCAGGCCATTCCGGCGGTGGAGTATTTGATGGGCGAAGACGGCGGGGCGGCCAAGCGCTGGTTCCTGCTGGGAACCGACTATGTCTACCCGCGCACCACCAACAAGATTCTGCGTGCCTTCCTCAAGAAGAAAGGCGTGGCGGAGAAGGACATCGAGGAGGTCTATACGCCCTTCGGTCATAGCGACTACCAAACCATCGTGGGCAACATCAAGAAGTTCTCCACGGGAGGCAAGACCGCCGTGGTATCCACCATCAATGGCGATTCCAACGTGCCCTTCTATAAGGAACTGGGCAACCAAGGTTTGAAGGCGACCGACGTGCCGGTGGTGGCTTTTTCCGTGGGCGAAGAAGAGTTGCGCGGCATCGACACCAAGCCGCTACTGGGTCACTTGGCCGCCTGGAATTACTTCATGTCCGTCAAGAACGCTGAGAATGACAAGTTCATCGCCCAGTACAAGGCCTGGGCGAAGAAGAACGGCGTGCCGAACCTGAATACAGTCGTGACCAACGATCCCATGGAAGCGACGTACGTCGGCCTGCATATGTGGAAGCAGGCAGCGGAAAAAGCCAAGGACGTCTCGGTGGATAAGGTACGCATAGCCATGGCGGGCCAGACCTTCAAGGCGCCGTGCGGATTCACGCTCACCATGGACAAGACCAACCACCACTTGCACCGCCCGGTCATGATCGGCGAGGTGAAGGGCGATGGCCAGTTCAACGTGGTGTGGAAGACCAGTAAGCCCATTCGGGCACAGCCGTGGAGTCCCTTCATCGCGGGGAACGAGCCGAAGCAGAACATCTAGCCTCATCCCTAACGCGGGGCGCTTGAGCGCCCCGCGCCAGGGATCATGACGAATAGAAGGGGGAGCATGGCTAGGTTTTTCAAGGGGTGGCTCGTGCTGGCGGGTTTTGTCCTGTCCAGCGTTTCCGCATGGGCCGTGGATCTGGAATTGGTGAGAAAGTTGGCGAGTGCCGAGACCAGCGCCAAGGTCGAGGCCATTGAAGCGCTGGCACTTGCCGCCGATGCGGATGCCTTGCGGCTACTCACCGCGTTGCAGGATGGGTCGTTGCAAGTGAGCGCCTCGGGTGCCGTGGTGATCGTGCAAGGCGAGCAGGTGCTCGATGCGGCGACATCGCAGCCACTCGCTGCGCCGCCGGGCGAATTGGAGAGCGTGACGGTCAACAACCGCGTTCGCGGGCGTATCGAGGCGGCGCTCTCGGTTTTTCGCTTGGTCGCGGATGACGCACAGATACGGCTCAAGGCCGCTCAGGAATTGGAAGCCTCACCGGCAACATCTGCGATGTTGCCAGTCGTGGAAAAAGCGCTTTTGAAGGAACAAGATCCTCGCATCAAACCGCTGCTGGCGCTGATTAAGGCGGGGATCGATTTGAAGAATACGGATCCCACGGTGCGGCTGGCGGCGGTGCGGGTGTTGGGCGAGAGCCGGCAGGGGAAGACGCAGACGCTGCTCGCAAACTTGTTGGAAACGGAAACCGTGGAAGAGATCCGGCGCGAGGCCGGTTATGCCTTGAAGAGTATCGAGCGGCGTTTGGTGGTCTCCGAATATGGCGGGCGGCTGTTTACGGGATTGAGCCTGGGCAGCATATTATTGCTGGTGGCCTTGGGGCTTGCCATCACCTACGGATTGCTGGGCGTGATCAACATGGCCCATGGCGAGATGCTGATGATCGGGGCTTACGCCACCTTCGTCATGCAGCAGATGGTCAAGCAATTTGCACCCGCGTGGTTCGATTGGTATCTGGTCATGGCCGTGCCTTTTTCCTTTGCGTGCGCGGCCCTCGTCGGCATTGCATTGGAGCGCACGGTGATCCGCTGGCTCTACGGCCGCCCCCTGGAAACGCTGCTGGCCACTTGGGGCATCAGCTTGTTTCTCATCCAACTGGTGAGGCAGATTTTCGGGCCGCAAAATGTGGAAGTTGCCAACCCCTCGTGGATGTCGGGTGGCATCGAGTTCACCAACGTCACGCTGCCCTACAGCCGCATTGTCATCATCGCCTTCGCGGCCGCCGTGCTCGGCGCCATGTGGTTCGTGCTGGTCAAGACACGCTTGGGTCTGTTCATTCGAGGCGTCACCCAGAATCGAAGCATGGCCGCGTGCGTGGGGGTTAATACGCGCCGCGTGGATGTTCTGGCCTTCGCACTGGGTTCGGGCATCGCCGGGCTGGCGGGCTGCGCGCTTTCGCAGATTGGAAACGTGGGGCCGGACTTGGGCCAGAGCTACATCATCGATTCCTTCATGGTGGTGGTGCTGGGCGGGGTTGGGCAATTGGCCGGAACGGTGTACGCCGCCTTGGGCTTAGGCGTGGCCAGCACGTTTCTCGCACCGTACATCGGTGCCGTGCCCACCAAGATCATGATCCGGGTGATGATCATCGCCTTCATTCAGAAGCGCCCGCAGGGTCTGTTTGCGCTGAAGGGGAGAGCGGTTGAAGCCTGAATCCCCGCACCTTCTTCTCCCTCGAACCCAGCCTTTCTTTTCGCCGGTTGGGTGGGGGGCCATGACCGTCTTTGGCGTGGTGTTGCTCGCGTTGTCCGCCTCGTACCTGTTTGTGCCGCCCAGCAGCGCGTTACATGTGTCGGCCTACGTGATCGCCTTGCTGGGTAAGTTCATGTGCTATGCGGTGATGGCCATGGCGCTTAATTTGATTTGGGGATACACGGGTGTGCTGAGCTTGGGGCACGGCGTGTTCTTCGCGCTGGGTGGTTACGCCTTCGGCATGTACCTCATGCGCGGTATCGGGCAGGAAGGACAGTATCAAAGCCATCTGCCCGACTTCATGGTGTTTCTGGACTGGAAAGCCTATCCCTGGTATTGGAGTTTTACCGATCATTTCTGGTACGCGGCACTCCTCGTAGTGTTGGTGCCTGGAGTCCTCGCCTTCGTGTTCGGGTTTTTCGCGTTCCGTTCGCGCATCAAGGGTGTGTACTTTTCCATCATCACCCAGGCACTCACCTTTGCCTTCATGTTGCTCTTCTTTCGCAACGAGACGGGTTTCGGGGGCAATAACGGCTTCACCGACTTCAAACAGATCCTGGGCTTTCGCATCGCCGAACCGGGCACCCGGGCGGCGTTGTTCATGCTGACGGGGGTCTATCTCGGCAGCGTTTTGTTCTTGGCGCGCGCGATCCTGCGTTCCAAGGCGGGCCGGGTATTGAGTGCCGTGCGCGATTCGGAGAGCCGGTTGATGTTCCTGGGTTACAACCCGCTCTGGTACAAGCTCTTCGTGTGGACGCTCTCCGCCGTGTTGTGCGGAATCGCCGGGGCCTTGTACGTTCCGCAAGTGGGAATCATCAACCCGAGCGAGATGTCGCCCGCCAATTCCATCGAAGCGGCCATCTGGGTCGCCGTGGGCGGGCGCGGAACGCTGCTGGGGCCGCTCATCGGGGCGGGCATCGTGAACGGGGCGAAGAGTTGGTTCACCGTGGCCTTCCCCGAGTACTGGCTGTTTTTCCTGGGGTTGCTCTTCATCCTCGTGACGTTGTTTCTGCCGCAAGGCTTGGCAGGCGGCTTCGCCAAATTGAAAAGATCATGACGGACGGCAACGTACAACCAGGCGATGGCGGCAGCGCGGGCTACGGGCGCGTTGCTGGCGAGGGCGTGGACACCTCCCACCGTGTCATCTTATATCTGGAAGACATCACGGTGAGTTTCGATGGCTTTCGCGCGCTGAACAAACTCACGCTCACCATCGACGAAGGCGAATTGCGCTGCATCATCGGGCCCAACGGCGCGGGCAAGACCACCATGATGGACGTGATCACCGGAAAAACGCGCGCCGATTCGGGTTCCGCGTTCTTTGGGCAAACCATCGATTTGTCGCGCTTGCCAGAGGCCCAGATCGCGCAGGCGGGAATCGGACGAAAGTTCCAGAAACCGACCGTGTTCGAGAATCACACCGTGTTCGAGAATCTGGAACTGTCCATGAAAACCGACAAGAGCGTGCGTGCGAGCTTGCGAGCGAAGCTCGCTTCGCAACAACTCGATCATATCGCGCACACCCTTGACCTCATCCAACTCTCGGGGCACGCCGGCAAGTTGGCTGGCTTGCTTTCCCACGGACAAAAGCAGTGGCTGGAGATCGGCATGTTGCTCATGCAAGAACCCCGGCTCCTACTCCTGGATGAGCCCGTGGCCGGAATGACGGACGAGGAAACCGAGCGCACGGCGGAACTTTTGCAAAACCTCGCGGGCAAGCATTCCGTCGTGGTGGTGGAGCACGACATGGAATTCATCGCCCGCATCGCCAAAACGGTGACGGTGCTGCACGAAGGCAGCGTACTGGCCGAAGGCACGTTGGACCAGTTGAAGGCCGACGAGCGCGTCATCGAAGTGTACTTGGGGCGCTGAAAGGATCATGCCGTGCTGAACGTTACCCAACTCAACCAGTACTACGGAAGCAGCCATATCCTGCGCAACGTCAGCTTGCAGGTGGCCAAGGGAAGCTGCACCGCCATCATGGGCCGCAATGGCGTGGGCAAGACCACCTTGCTCAAATGTTTGATGGGGGTGGTCTCCATCAAATCGGGCTCCATCGGTTTCGAGGACCGAGAGATTGGCGCCTTGCTTCCCTACGAACGCGTGCGGCTTGGCATCGGCTACGTGCCGCAAGGCCGCGACATTTTCGGGCGCTTGACGGTGGAAGAAAATCTCATCATGGGCCTGGCCACCGGCACCGGAAATAAGCTGCGCGATGTTCCCGAGCGGGTGTTCGAGTTGTTTCCCGTGCTCAAGCAAATGCTGAAACGGCGCGGAGGCGATCTCTCCGGCGGCCAGCAGCAGCAATTGGCCATCGCGCGCGCACTGGTGTCCAATCCGAAGTTGCTGATTCTCGATGAGCCCACGGAAGGTATTCAACCGTCCATCATCAAGGACATCGAGCGCGTGATTGCGCGCTTAACCCAAGAAGCGCAGATGGCCATCTTGCTGGTGGAGCAGTACTTCGATTTTGCCAAGGCCTTGGCTGACCAGTACGTGATCTTGCGCCGGGGCGAGGTGGTGAAGCAGGGGTTGGGCAAGGATATGGATGAACAAGAATTGAGGGGGTACCTGGCGGTATAGTCTCCAAGGGTAGAATCCCGCTCTTATCAACAATGTCCAAGGAGACTCCATGACACCCTCATTCCTCCGCTCAGTGCTAGCGGGTTGCGTTGCAGGTTTTATCGCCATCTCTTCGGTCCACGCCTATGAGAAGGTAGACAAGAAGATCGACAAGCTCCTCGCTGGCGATCACCGGGATCCGGCCAATGCCGTGCGCGATGAATTTCGCCATCCCAAGGACACCTTGATGTTCTTCGGCATTCAACCCTCCATGACGGTGGTGGAGGTGTGGCCGAGCAGCGGCTGGTGGACGGAAATCCTGGCGCCCTTGCTGAAGGAATACGGCATGTACTACGCCGCTTACATCGTGACCGACGCCCCCGGCATGCCGGCCTTCCTCAAGGAGCGCGAGAAAGCCTTCGACGCCAAGCTGGCCGCCAAGCCTGACATTTACGGCAAGGTGATCAAGACCAAGTTGCTCGCGCCTAAGTGGACCGAGCTAGCGCCCGCCGGCTCGGCCGACATGGTGCTTACCTTCCGTAACGTGCACAACTGGGCGAAGGCGGGGAACGCGGATGCCATGTTCAAGGCCTTCCACGCGGCACTGAAGCAAGGCGGTGTGCTCGGGGTCAAGGACCATCGCGCCAATCCTGGCACATCGTTTCAACAACAGATCGACACCGGTTACATGACCGAGGAATGGGTCATTTCCACGGCGGAGAAAGCGGGATTCAAGCTGGCGGAGAAATCCGAAATCAACGCTAACTCGAAAGACACCAAGGACTATCCTTCCGGTGTGTGGACGCTGCCGCCGACGCTGCGGCTAGGTGACCAGGACAAGGCCAAGTACGTGGCCATCGGGGAGAGCGATCGCATGACGCTCAAATTCATCAAACCTTAGGAAGCACTATCCCCATGATCAAGAGACTAAGTCTCGCTATCGTATTAGCCAGCGGCGCGGTCATTCCCGGCGCCATGCTTCACGCCGATTTGAATGTGGACGGCAAAGGATTCGTCACCTTGCAACTGGGTGAGGAAAAGTGGGAGGAATATCCCGGCATAGCCGGCATCAAGCGCATGACGGTCTACGGCAATCCTTCCAAGCCGGGCCCTTACGTGATCCGGGTGAAGTTCTCGCCCGGAACCATGAGCATGCCTCACTTCCACCCCGAGGACAGAATTGTCACGGTGCTAAAAGGAACGTGGTGGACGGGAAAGGGCCCGCAGTTCTCCCCTGGCAACACCGAGGCGATTCGTCCTGGCGGCTATATGATGCATCCGGCCAAGGAAGCTCACTTTGACGGCGCCAAGGACGAGGAAGTGATTCTTCAGATTGCGGGCGTAGGGCCTAGCGGTACCCAGTTCATCAACCCGGATCTTGGGACGACGGGCCGCTCGCGATAGGGGCCACTTGAAGCATTGGCATGTGGAATGCTCAGGCAGTGCCGTGCAGGAGCAGCACTTCACAATCTCCAACAAGGGCGGCCATGAAATCACTCCAACTCCCCGCGGAAGACCGTCGCCAGCATGTACGTTTTCCCTTCTCTCATGCGGCGAGTTTTCGGCACGACGGCGGGATGGTTGCAGGGCTCCTGGTGGATATTTCATTCTTTGGTGCCTTGTTCGAGATGAACGAGGATCATGCCCTGAGCGGCAAAGCCGGTGACCTGTGCGTACCCTTTAGCCGGGATCCCGAGGAAGCGGTTCACGTACACGCCAAAGTGGTCTACCGCCGCGACCGCTCCGTGGGGTTGAGCTGGGAATCCCTGGCGCCGGAAGACATCATCAAAGTGCGCAGGCTTGCCGAGATGAGCGAGGGAAAACCCTGGCTCCTCATGCGCCCGGCCCATGTTTTATTCTGGAGCCGCCACCAGGCCGGATAAGGCAATCAAGCGCGAACCTTGTTCGCGACACCCGAATCCACATGACCCGATGGCCCTGCGCTAGCCGCCGAGTGTACGTGGGTCATCTGATCGTCGAAGTAGAAATCCGGTTCGAAGATTTGTAGAAAGGGCCCCTTCTCCAGGCCGCCCAGGAACATCGCTTCATCCACCTCGATATCCCAGCTCATTAGCGTGCGCACCGCCCGGTCGTGGGCTGGAGCGCTGCGCGCGGTAACCAGGGCGGTGCGTATACGCATCCGTTGCTGGGCGGCTGGTTTTTTTTGCAGTGAATGCAACGCTCGCAAAAAGGGCTGCCAGGGCCCCGGTGGCAGAGGCTCGCCCGCGCGCGCGCGTTCATGTTCTTCGAATGCCGAGAGCCCTTGTTCCTGGTAAACGCGTTCGGCTTGGTCGCTAAATAGCACGGCGTCGCCGTCGAAGGCTATGCGCACCTCGCCTGGGTGCCGCTCCGGAGCATTGGGCCCCTTGGCATAGACCCTGGCCGCGGGGAAGCCGGCCTCGATGGCGTAACGCACGTCTTCCGCGTTGGCGGATAGGAACAAGTCCGCCTTGAGCGGCGTGAGGTGGCCAAAGGGAGAGCGGCCCCGGGTGAAGACACCGCGCGTAATCGGTAGTCCGTGATGGTCGATGGACTTGAATACCCTCATGCCGCTCACGGGGTCGTTGCGCGACAGGATAACGACTTCGACCCTTTGTTCGTCGCCCGCATTGAAAGCCAGCAACTTGCGCGTGAGATTGAAAGCGACCCCAGGTGCCGCTGGCTGCTCAAGCCGCGATAGTTGCAAGCGTTGGTAGGCGCTGGGGTCGGCGGGGTCGAACACCGCGTTCTCTTCCTCGAAATCGAAAAGCGCGCGCGAGGAGAGCGCAACAACGAGTTTATCTTCCAAATTCGCGGGCATGTTGGGCGGGCTTGAGGGTGTCGCGGATATCTTACACTTGCACTTGGTGAAGCCGCGCCGGTCCGGCGTAAGGAGAAGGAATGACAGCACAAATCATGGACGGCGTTGCGCTGTCTCGCGAACTGCGCGAAAAACTGAAGGAAAGAACGCGCATTCTCGCGGCCCAAGGCAAAAAGCCAGGGCTGGCCGTCATGCTGGTGGGAGAAGATCCCGCCTCGCAAATCTACGTGAGAAACAAGATCAAGGCCTGTGGCGAAGCGGGCATTCATTCGGAATTGCACCCGTTGCCGGCCAGCACATCCGAATCCGCCGTGCTGGACCGTATTCGCGCCCTCAACGAAGATCCGAACATTCACGGCATTCTGGTGCAATTACCCCTGCCTGCGCAGGTTTCGGCGCAGCGAGTGCTGGAGACCATTTCGGTGCATAAGGACGTCGATGGTTTTCACGTGCATAGCCTCGGAAGCCTCGTGGCGGGCCGAGATGGGTTTCAGCCGTGCACCCCCGCCGGATGCATGGCCCTGCTCGACCGCTACGGTATTCCCACCGAAGGCAAGGACGCCGTGGTGGTTGGGCGCAGCAACATCGTGGGAAAACCCGTTGCGCTCATGTTGTTGCAACGTAATGCAACGGTCACCATCTGCACGTCCAAGACAATAGATCTGGCTGCTCATACACGCCGCGCGGACATCATCGTCGCGGCCACGGGCAAAGCCGGGTTGATCCATGGCGGCATGGTCAAGCCCGGCGCCACGGTGATTGACGTCGGCATCAACCGCCTGCCGGATGGTAAGCTCGTGGGCGACGCGGATTTTCCATCCGTTCGCGAGGTAGCCGGGTGGATCACTCCGGTTCCAGGCGGCGTGGGCCCCATGACCATCACCATGCTGTTGAGCAATGCCGTGTTGAGTGCCGAACGCGCCTGCGCCGCATCCCTCCATTAAAAAGCCACCATGCTCAAGAAAATAAAAGCACTGAGATTGGACGTGGAAGCGCTCTTCTCCCAAGTGGTCTACGGCCACGGCTACCTGCACTACGGATATTGGCCTACCGGGCACGCTGGCGAAGTGACGTTGCAACGACTAGGGATTGCCCAGCGCGCCTACTTCGATAGACTCTGCGAAGCCATTCCGGCAGGCACGAAAAGCATCCTGGACGTGGGCAGCGGCACGGGCAGTAATGCCTTGGGCCTCAGCGAGAAAGGGTACGCCGTGGATTGCGTGTGCCCCTCGCCCAAACTCAATGCCATGGCGCGCCAGAAACTGCCGGCCGCTTCGCGAATTTTCGAGAGCAAATTCGAGGAACTCGATATTCCCGAACGCTACGATCTGGTGCTCTTCTGCGAAAGCTTCCACTATCTGGATGCGAGGCTGGCGCTTCGCCGC
Organism: Burkholderiales bacterium; assembly: GCA_046160525.1. Taxonomy (GTDB): domain Bacteria; phylum Pseudomonadota; class Gammaproteobacteria; order Burkholderiales; family SHXO01; genus SHXO01. The sequence goes on along the minus strand of JBJXGQ010000125.1, from coordinate 12,561 downwards.
CTGGAGCGCTACGCCTTAAAGCACGTGTTGATCTTCGATTACTTTCCCCGCAAGGATAGCCAGGACGACAAACGCGTTTCCCGGGCGCAGTTCGGCGCGCTCATGGAACAGGAGATATCCAAGGACTTCGCCGTCCTATGGGATCTTGACGTCACGCAGTACATCGTCCCCACCTTTGAAGTCCTCGATGGCATCAAGAACCAGTTCGTGCAACCCTTCTGCGTTCGCTTAATCCATGAACTCAAGCAAGAACACCCGGTGATGGCGCGCATGCTGGCCTTTCCCATGCGCAAAGCGCTCGCCAAGTTGGAAAAGCGCAGTAACCGCCACGAGACCTTTCCCGCGCAGAACGAGTACCGGTTGCTATTGCTCGCGCGAAAATAAACCTTTTGAAGAAATCTGCTCAGTCCTTTGTAGTATTCAAGCGGTAGTCGATTAACAAGGTACTTATGCCACGTCCAATCCATCCCCCAATGGCCTCTGTCTTGGCCTCCCGCACTTTGAGCGACTCCATGAAAAGCAAGGTGGCGCGAGGCTTCGCAATCGCGTTGTTGGCATGTTGTTCTGTAAGCGTGGCGGCAGCCGAAAACGCGGCCATCGCTTCCGCGCATCCTATCGCCACGCAGGTGGGCTTGGATGTCTTGAACAAGGGCGGCAACGCCTTCGATGCTGCCGTCGCGGTGGCGGCGGCCCTGGCGGTGGTGGAGCCTTTCTCCTCCGGGCTGGGCGGGGGCGGGTTCTTTTTGCTACACCGTTCGCTGGACAAATATGAAGTCGTCGTGGATGCGAGGGAGACCGCGCCCGGCGCCGCCAACGAACAAACCTACGCGGGGGCGGACGGTAAACCCGATGGGCGGAGGGCTCTCGATGGCGCCCAGGCGGCAGGCATTCCCGGCACGCCCGCGGGCTTGGACTGGATCGCCAAGAAATATGGCCGCCTAGCGCTGAAGGACTTGCTCCAGCCAGCCATTGCGCTGGCGCGCGACGGGTTTCCCGTGGATAGCCGTTACATCGCGGCCGCCACTTTCCGCGAGCCGGTCATGAGATCCGATCCCAACACGGCGGCGATTTTCCTGGATCAGGGAAAGGTTCCGGGGGCAGGTTTCATCGTGAAGCAGCCGCAATTGGCCGTGGTGCTGGAGGCCATGGCGAACAGCGGGCGAGCGGGTTTCTACCAAGGTGATGTGGCGCGGAGGATGGTGGCGGGAGTGGTGAACCAAGGCGGAATATGGGCGCTCGCGGATTTGGAGAACTACCAAGTCATTGAGCGCGCCGCGCTGTCCTTCCGCTACCGCAGTGCCAAGGTAACCTGCGTGACTCTGCCTTCCTCGGGTTGTTTGGTCATGGCGCAGGCGCTGCAAATCCTGCAAGGATTCGACGTGGCCAATGCGCCGGTGGCGCGGCGCTCGCATTTGCTGATGGAAGCGTTGCGGCGCGGTTACCAGGACCGCGTGCGTTACATGGGCGATCCCGGTTTTGTGGAGGTGCCCTCGGCAAAACTCGCCAGCGCCGAGTATGCGCAACAGCGCGCGAAGTCCATCGATCCCGCGCGCGCCAGCACGAGCGAAGCCCTCGACATGGCGGTCAAGGAAGGCAGTAATACGACGCATTTTTCCATCGTGGATGCTGAGGGTAATCGCGTGGCGGCGACTTTGAGCGTGAACCTGCCCTTTGGGTCGGGCGTGGTGGCGGGTGACACGGGCGTTTTGCTCAACGACGAGATGAGCGATTTCGCCATCAGTCCCAGTGCCGCCACGGCCTACTCCCTCACGGGCAGCGCCGCCAATGCGCTGGCACCGGGCAAGCGGCCATTGTCGAGCATGACGCCTACTTTCGTGGAAGACGACGAAGGCCTGCTGGTCATCGGAACCCCCGGCGGCTCGCGCATCATTTCCATGCTGCTGCTGGCAGTGGTGGATTTCATGGAGGCGCGCCCGCGCGACCTGGAGCGCGTGGTGAGCTTGCCACGCTTCCATCATCAGTATCTGCCCGATCGGGTGGAATACGAGCCGGGCGCTTTCGATAAGGACTGGATCGAAGCCTTAAAGGCCATGGGACACAATGTGCAGGAAGGCAAGCGCCGCTGGGGCAATATGCAGGCGGTGTATGTGGACAAGCGCTCCGGCACGGTCAAGGCCTATAGCGACCCGCGCGGAAAATCCGGCGTATTGTTCTGATACAGTAACGGCTCTCGGCCAAAGGGCCGGGCAAGCCCGGTATGGCTTCCAACTTCACTATGGAAAGTAACGATGGCAAATGAGCCCGCCGCGAACGCCGCGCAATCGAACCGACTCCCCATCAAGAACACCTTCCTCGATTTCGAGTTGCCCATCGCGGAGCTGGAAGGGAAGATCGAGGAATTGCGCTACGTGCAAGACGATTCGGCCCTGGACATCTCCGAGGAAATCGGTAAGTTGCAGAAGAAGAGCCAGACTCTTACAAAAGAAATCTACGGCAAGCTCTCTCCCTGGCAGATCTCGCAGGTGGCGCGCCACCCGCAACGTCCCTACACCATGGACTACATCCAAAATCTCTTTACGGATTTCGAGGAGTTGCATGGCGACCGCACGTTTGCCGATGACACTTCCGTCATTGGGGGCCTCGCGCGCTTTGGCGGCCAGAGCGTGATGGTGATTGGGCACCAGAAGGGGCGCGACACCAAGGAAAAGATCTACCGCAACTTCGGCATGCCGCGGCCCGAGGGTTATCGCAAGGCATTGCGCTTGATGCATCTGGCGGAGAAGTTCGGTATTCCGCTGATGACTTTCGTCGATACGCCCGGTGCCTTTCCCGGTGTAGGCGCCGAAGAGCGTGGCCAGTCGGAAGCCATCGGAAAGAATCTCTACGCGATGTCCTGCCTGCGCATCCCCGTCGTCGTGACCGTGATCGGAGAGGGTGGCTCCGGCGGTGCGCTGGCTTTGGCCGTGGGCGACACCATCATCATGTTGCAGTACTCCATCTATTCGGTGATCTCGCCCGAGGGTTGCGCATCGATTCTATGGAAGAGCTCAGAGAAGGCCCCCGAGGCCGCCGATTCCTTGGGGATTACCGCCATCCGCTTGAAATCTCTAGGGCTGGTGGACAAGATCGTGAGCGAACCGTCCGGGGGAGCTCACCGCGATCCCAGCATGATGATGCAGACCATGCGCCGCGCTTTGCAGGAATCCCTGGCGGAAGTACAAGCCAAGCCCCTTGACGAGTTGCTCGAAGCGCGCTTCAAGCGGCTCATGGGTTATGGAAAATTCAAGGAAACCGCCGAGCGCTAGGCGGAGGGTTCTCGAATCTGCGCCAGCAGACCGGGATTCGCAAGAAGAAACAGCGCGGGAACTCGAGGAAGGCGTGCTTGCCTTCTTGCGGCAGCATGCGCTAACCAGCTCGCGCCTGTGTTTAGGATTGAGCGGCGGCATGGATTCCATGGTGCTGCTGGAAATCCTCAGCCGAATACGCGTGCATCTTGCTCATCCACCGCAAGCGATACACGTGCATCATGGCCTTAGCGCCCACGCGGATCAATGGGCGCGGTTTTGCAGCGATGCCTGCGAAGCCCGGCAAATCCCTCTTACCGTGCAAACCGTCCGAGTCGATCGCCGGGGGGGCGAGAGCCTTGAGGAGCAAGCGCGGCTACGCCGGTACGAGGCCTTCGAACGGGTGGGAGCCGATGCGATTTTCCTGGCCCATCATCTGGACGATCAATGCGAGACGTTTTTTCTGCGCTTACTGCGCGGTAGCGGTGTCACGGGACTGGGCGGCATGGCTCGCGAGCGGCCTTTGCACCGCCAATCCTCCATGCGCGTGGTGCGCCCGCTGCTGGGGGTTCCGCGCGCAAATATCCTTGCCTACGCGCGCTTGTGGTCGTTAACCTGGATAGAGGACGACAGTAATGCGGACGCACGCTTCGCGCGCAATTTCTTGCGCACCGAAGTGCTTCCGCTTATCGAAGGGAGATTTCCCGCCTATCGCACGACGTTGCAGCGCGCAATGGGGAGTCTGCGCGAGGCAGGCGAGTGGGTGGCTTCCCGGGCTCGGATGGATTTACAAGCCGTGCGGCAGGGCCCCTGTTTCATCGTGGCTCGCCTGAAAGAAATCGGCGAGGAGCGCGCGCTGGCGGTGCTGCGTTTACACCTGGAAGAGCAGGGCGTTCGCCCGCCGCCGCGAGCGCGCTTGGAGGAAGTGCTACGGCAGGCATTTCTCGCTCGCGACGACGCCCTTGTCGCCGTCAACATGGGAGAGGGTTTCTACCGGCGTTACCGTGGCGGGCTCTTATGGGTGCGCACGGCACCGCACGCATGCGGTGACTTTGCATGGAACGGTACACCGCACCTCGCCATCCCTGGCGGGGGGCTACATTTCATGGCACGCCAAGGCGAGGGACTAAGCCACGCCAAGCTCCTGCAAGCGTCCTGCGTGGTGCGGTTTCGGCGCGGAGGGGAGCGCATGCAAGTGGCGCCAAACCGGCCCAGCCGGTCGCTGAAGAATTTATTTCAGGAGAACGCGGTCGCACCTTGGGAGCGTGCTCGCTTGCCATTGCTTTTCTGCGGCGGGCAGTTGGCGTGGATGGCGCGCCTGGGTTACGACTGCCGAATGCTTGCGCAACAGGGTGAGCCCGGCATCGTGATCCAATGGACTCCTACTTCCGGCGAGGGCGCTTCGGCGGGTTAATGATGGCTGTTTCGCCCAGATCCTTGAGAGTGGCGGCGGCTTTCTTCGCTTCTTTTTCGGTGCGAAAAGGCCCTACGACCACGCGTGTTTCAGCGTAGGCGGGCACCCCGCGTTCCTTGAGTTTTGCCAACAGGGAGTCGGCGTTGGCGTAGGTGTTGAAAACCCCCATCTGCACGGTGTAGCCCTTACCCGGAGGAATGGGTGCGTCTTCGAGTTTCAAGATGGCGCCGGTGGGTTTTTGCACTGGCGGTGTTGCGACCACTGCGGGCGCCGCGGGCTGCGCGGAAGAGGGGATGTGTTCCTCCGGTTTGGCGGGCGTGGCCGTGGGAGAGGTCAACGGCGGGGGGGGCTCCGGTGTGACGGCCGCAGTCTGGGGCGGGCTGGCAGGTGCCGGGAGCGCGGCTTGCGAATCGGGAATGCGGCTTACTTCCGGCGCGGGCGGGGGTGCCGAATCCGCCGTGTTCGCGGGAGTTTCCAGCGGGGCGGGTACGGGAACAGCGGGCTTGGGTTCTTCGGTGGACCGCCGTTCGATGAACACTAGTGCGCCGATGGCGGCGGCAATGAGTGCCAAGGCGATCACAAGCCGCCCAAAGGCTCGCTTCTTGACGCTTTCGTCGTTCGATAGGGTCGGGGGTTCCGCCATCAGTAACCGGGAGTTTTATGACAAGCGGGTAGGATGCTAGCACCGTTTGTATTTATCGCTGGCTGCGCCTGCCGAATATTCCCCGCAAGACCGCCTAGATTGGTCTTTCTTTCAAAGAGTTATCGTGTTACTCTCAGCAACCCCTCGGATTCGCCAGAGCTAAGTGAGATGTAATTGGCGAACCGGTCTCCCAAGATGAACTCTTAAGTCTAATAACCGGGCATTGCGCCCGTGCACCTGTCGGAGTAGAAATGGCAACTGAAAGAACCCTATCCATCATCAAACCCGATGCCGTCGCCAAGAACGTGATCGGGCAAATTTACTCGCGCTTCGAGTCAAGCGGCCTCAAGGTCGTGGCGGCGAGGATGATGATGCTCTCAACGCAGCAAGCGGAAGGATTTTATGCGGTCCATCGCGAGCGCCCCTTCTTCAAGGATTTGGTCAAGTTCATGACCTCGGGCCCCGTCATGATCCAAGTATTAGAAGGCGAAGGGGCAATTCAAAAGAACCGCGATCTCATGGGCGCCACCGATCCCAAGAAAGCCGCGGCGGGTACCATCCGCGCGGATTTTGCCGATAGCATCGATGCCAACGCCGTGCACGGATCCGATGGCCCGCAGACGGCCGCGGGCGAGATAGCTTACTTCTTTTCGTCCCTCGATCTGCATTCGCGCTAAATTCCGCCCTATTGATGGAAAACCTTCTCGGCTACGATCTCACCGGCTTGGCCAGTTATCTAGAGGCGCGCGGCGAGAAAGCGTTTCGAGCACGGCAATTGTTTCGCTGGATTCACCAACGCGGAAAATCGCGTTTCGAGGATATGACGGATCTCGCCAAATCCCTGCGAGAAAAACTCGCGGCCGATTCGGTGGTGGGCCTGCCCATTGAGCGTAGCTCGTCGGTGGCGGCCGACGGCACGGCGAAGTGGCTGCTCGATATGGGAGGGGGTAACGCCGTGGAGACGGTATTCATCCCCGAACCCCGCCGCGGGACTTTGTGCGTATCGACGCAGGTGGGGTGTGCCTTGGCCTGTACCTTCTGCTCCACGGGGCGCCAGGGTTTCAACCGGAATTTAAGCGTTGCCGAGATTCTGGGCCAGGTGTGGTGGGCGCGGCACGTGTTGGCGCAGCGCCAGCAAGCGCTGTCTCATGAACGCATCATCAGCAATGTTGTCTTCATGGGAATGGGCGAGCCCTTGACCAATTTCGATCACCTCATCACTGCTCTTCACGTGCTGCTGGACGATTTCGGTTACGGGCTCTCGCGCCGGCGGATCACGGTGAGTACCTCGGGTATCGTGCCCAATATGGACCGCTTGCGAGAGCAGTGTCCCGTCGCCTTGGCCGTCTCCTTGCACGCGCCCAACGATGAGTTGCGCGATGAGATCGTGCCCATCAACAAGAAGTATCCCCTGGCATCGTTGATGGAGGCCTGCCGCCGTTACGTTGGGGCGGCCGCCGCCATTGATGAAGCCGTTGCACCGGACGAGGATATCGCCAGCGAAGACGCGGGTTGGAGAAAGTGGACGCGCGCCGGTTCTCCCAGGGATTTCATCACTTTCGAGTACGTCATGCTGGACGGAATCAACGACACCGCGGCCCACGCCCGGCAGCTCGTATCGCTTACGCAAGACGTGCCGTGCAAATTCAATTTGATCCCCTTCAACCCTTTTCCCGGTTCGGGCTACCAACGCTCAACGCAAGAGGCCATCGAGCGTTTTCGCGGAATATTGCTCAATGCGGGCTACATTACAACGGTGCGCAAGACGCGCGGGGACGACATCGATGGCGCCTGCGGGCAATTGGCGGGAGAAGTGAAAGACAGAACCCGGCGCAAGGATAGGATGACCTCGGGAGCAAGCGCTTGAAGATATTATTTACATGGGTGCTGGCCGCCGCGCTGTGCGGATGTATAAGCCCGTCCACCGGGCCCACTAAACGGGAGGATGCCGCCCAGGACTTGACGAATCGCGCGCATGCGCACATGGAACTGGGCATGAGCTACTACGAGAACGGCAAGTATCAGTTCGCCATCGAGGAACTCAATGAAGCGCTCAAGGCACGCTCCGACTATGTGCCCGCCCACAGCGGGCTCGCCTTGGTGTACATGGAATTGAAGGAAGACAAGAAAGCCGAGGCCGCTTTCAAGAAAGCGCTGCGATACGAGCCGGGCAACTCTTCGGCACGCAACAACTTTGGCCAGTTTTTGTGTTCGCGCGGGCGCACCGAGGAAGGGCTACGCCAACTGCTGGAGGCGGTTAAAAATCCCCTCTACCAGACTCCCGATACGGCGTACCAGAATGCCGGAGTGTGCGCCCGGCGCATCGGGGACAATGCCCGGGCTGAAGAATACTTTCGCCAGGCCGTTATGCGAAACCCAAGGCACGCGCAAGCGCTGCTTAATCTTTCCGATCTGAATTACCTCAAGAAAAATTACGCCCAGGCGAAAGTCTATGCCGACCAATTGTTGCAGTTTACGCAGGCTCCAGGCCCCGAGTTGCTCTGGCTCTCAACCCGAATCGCACGCAAACTGGGCGATGGAGATGGTGTGATACAACATGCGAACCAATTGCGGCGGCGCTATCCCGATGCGCCGGAGACCCGCGCCTTGCTGGATGGCCGATTTGAATGACCGAAACCACTACCCCTGAAATCACCGTCCCGGGCGTCGGGGCACAACTGGCGCAAGCCCGCCAGGCCCAAGGCCTGAGTTTGGGCGAAATGGCAAGACAGCTCAAACTGAGCGTCAAGCAAGTCGATGCGCTCGAACGCGACGACTACAGCAATTTTCCCGGCGCGCTCTGGGCCCGGGGATTCTTGCGCAACTACGCCAGATCGCTGGGCTTGAACGCCGATGCGCTCATCGAAAAATCCGGATTGGCTGGCGAGGTGCCCGGAAGCATCGCCCCAGGAGCGGGTACTCCGTTACCCGCCGATGCAACGCGCGAGCGGCGCAGGACCATGTATCTCATCGTCGCTTTTGTCGTACTGGGTTTATTTGTTCTAGGGTTGCTTGGCCAACGGGCCAGCAAAGACCGCTCGCATACGAGCGTGCAGGCGAATGTGATGCCAACGCCCGCTGCCAGCATAGCGCCCGCCGCCTTGCCACCGCCCCCAGCGGCCGCTTCCCCCGTGGCAAGTGAGGTACCGTCCGCAGCCGCGCAAGCGACTGAACCCACGGCACCGGGCACTGCCACTGCGCCGGCACCGGTCATTACCGCCCCGTCCGCTAACCCTGCGTCCGGAAGCGTTGCGCAGACTGCCACTACGCCAGCCCCAAGTGTTGCGCAGACCACAAGTACACCAGCTCCAACGGTTGCGCAGACCTCGGTCACGCCCCCAAGCGCCGCACCTAGTCCCGCCGAGCCAGCCCCCACCGTGGCGGCCACGGCCACCGAGGTTCCATCCACGGCCCCCGTGGCGCCTAAGCCGCGCACCTTGCGCTTCACTTTTACGCAGTCCGTGGAGGTGGAAGTGACGGATGCCAACGGCGTGGTCTTGCTGGCCCACTTGCAAGCGGCGGGTACCGAGAAGGCCGTGCGCGGCGTGCCGCCCTTCAGCATTTCCGTGGGGAATGTCCACGCCGTCCGCTTGGTCTATCGCGGGCGCGAGGTCGATCTCATGTCGCGAGGGTGGAACGGAGTTGCCAAGTTCTCCCTCAAGTAGGCCCGTCTTGAGCCGGCGCACCCCGCAAGCATGATTCCTCGCAGACACACCCGCCAAGTCGCCGTCGGACCCGTGCTCGTGGGCGGGACAGCGCCCATCGTGGTGCAGTCCATGACCAACACGGATACGGCCGATGCCGCTGCAACGGCAGCGCAGGTTGCGGCGCTCGCGCAAGCTGGTTCGGAAATCGTACGCATTACCGTCAACTCTCCCGAGGCGGCGAGCCAGGTGGAGAGCATCCACAACCGCCTGGCGGCCATGAACGTGAAGGTTCCGCTGGTAGGGGACTTTCATTACAACGGGCACAAACTCCTCGCGGACTATCCGGCCTGCGCGCAAGTCCTGGACAAGTACCGCATCAACCCGGGCAACGTCGGGCGCGGGGCGAAGCACGACGAACACTTTTCCATGCTGGTGGAGCTTGCCTGCCGTCACGGCAAGGCGGTGCGCATAGGCGTGAACTGGGGCAGCCTGGACCAAGATCTACTGGCGCGCATGATGGACGAAAACGCGCGCACCTCTCAGCCTTTGGACGCGAAGGCCGTCATGCGCGAGGCCCTGGTGGTATCGGCCATCGGCAGCGCCCAGCGAGCTGAGAAGCTCGGGCTCGCTGGGGATCGAATCGTGATTTCCTGCAAGGTGAGCGATGTGCAGGATCTCATCAAGGTCTACCGCGAATTAGCGCGCCGCTGCGATTACGCCTTGCATCTGGGCCTAACCGAGGCTGGCATGGGTTCCAAGGGGATCGTGGCGTCCACGGCCGCCCTTGCCGTACTGCTGCAAGAGGGAATCGGAGACACCATAAGGGTGTCCTTGACTCCGGAACCCGGCGGCGACAGGACGCGGGAAGTCATCGTCGCGCAAGAAATCCTGCAAACCATGGGGATCCGTTCCTTCACCCCCTTGGTGACCGCCTGCCCAGGTTGCGGAAGAACCACCAGCAGCTACTTTCAGGAACTCGCCGATTCCATTCAAGTCTGGCTGCGCTCGCAGATGCCCTCGTGGCGGGTGCGTTATGAAGGGGTCGAGGACCTGCGCGTGGCGGTGATGGGATGCGTGGTGAACGGCCCGGGAGAGAGCAAGCACGCCGATGTGGGCATCAGCCTACCAGGCTCTGGCGAGCAACCGGTGGCCCCGGTCTTCGAGGATGGAAAGAAAACCGTGACGCTGAAGGGCGATCGTATCGCCGAGGAATTTCAAGCGCTCGTCAGCCGCTACATCGAACGCCGCTACGCGAAAATTGCCAAGCAGCCTGAGCAACCCAGCGTTTGGCCCCATTAGGCGTTTATGAGTTCATTGATGACAAATTTGGAGAAGACCTTGCGCCACATCTGTCTGGTTTGGGGGATCAACAAGGGGGTCTCCCCTTGTTCGTAACACGTATTTTGCCGAAGCGAGTGCATGCGATTTAGTTCCAGCTCGTTCGGCTTAAGAACATGACTCAAACCATTCAAGCCATCCGGGGCATGAGCGATGTGCTCCCGGAGGAGGCATCCCTTTGGGAGTTCTTCGAGGACACCGTGCGAGATTGGCTGCGGGGCTACGGCTACCGCCAAATCCGCATGCCCATCCTGGAGAAGACAGAACTCTTCGTGCGTTCCATCGGCGAGGTGACCGACATCGTCGAGAAGGAGATGTATAGCTTCACCGACCAATTGAACGGCGAAGGCCTGACCCTGCGCCCGGAAGGAACCGCGTCCTGCATGCGGGCGGTGGTACAGCACAACCTGTTGCACACAGGGGCGCAGCGGCTGTATTACACCGGGCCCATGTTCCGCCACGAGCGTCCGCAAAAGGGACGCTACCGCCAGTTTCACCAGGTGGGCGTGGAAGCCGTGGGACTCACGGGCCCCGATGTGGATGCCGAACATATGGTGATGGCGGCGCGCCTATGGGCGCGTCTTGGCATTGAGGGCTTGCGTTTGCAGATCAATACCCTGGGAAGTGCGCAGGCACGCGCGCGCTACCGCGCCCGTTTGACGCAATATCTGCAAACCCATGAAAGCGCATTGGACGAGGATTCGCGCCGGCGCCTGCACCGCAACCCGCTGCGTGTGCTGGACAGCAAGAACCCGCAGATGGAGCCCATCATCGCGCAGGCGCCGCGCCTCTTCGACGATCTGGACGAACCATCGTTACAGGCTTTCGAGCAGTTGCAAGGACTATTGCGAGCAGCGGGTGTTACCCATGAGATCAATGCGCGCTTGGTGCGAGGCTTGGATTACTACAATGACGCGGTATATGAATGGGTGACGGACCGGTTGGGAGCACAATCCGCCGTGTGTGCCGGCGGGCGTTACGACGGATTGGTCACGCAGATCGGAGGCAAGGAAACCCCCGCTTGCGGGTTCGCCATGGGGGTCGAGCGTTTGCTGGCTTTGCTCGAAGAGTTCGGCCGGGTGCCCTCGCCGTGGGCACCCGCGGTCTATGTGGTGCATGCCGGCAGCGGGGCTGAGGCACAAGCCTGGACCCTGGCCGAGAAACTACGCGACAATGGCATTGCAACCGTGCTTCACTGTGGCGGCGGGAGCTTCAAATCCCAAATGAAGCGCGCGGATGGGAGCGGTGCGCGCTACGCCTTCATCATAGGCGAAGACGAAGTGGCGCAACAACGGGTGAGCGTGAAGGCCCTGCGCGAAGCACGCGAGCAACAAACTTTACCGGTGGAAGCGGCCATTGCCCTTCTTGCCCAGGAAAAAAACTAAGGAACCCACATGGCGGTATACGATCTGGAAGAGCAAGAAACGCTGGATTCGCTGAAATCCTGGTGGAAGCGCAACGGCCATTACGTGGCCAGTGCGCTGTTGGTGGTGGCGCTGGCGGCGGTGGGGACGCAGGGCTATCGTTATTGGCGGGGCACCCAAACGGCCAAGGCGGGGCAAGTTTATGCCCAGCTTGAACAAGCCGCGCGCGACAACGACGCCAAGAAAGTGCGCGAAGCCGCGGGTCTTGTTTCGGAGAACTACGCATCTACGGGCTACGCCGCCATGGCGGCCCTTGCCGCGGCGAAGGCGAGCTTCGAGTTGGGCGACTTGAAGAGTGCCTCCACGCAGTTGAAGTGGGTCGTGGACAACTCGAAGGATGAGGATTTGCGCGCTGTCGCGCGTCTGCGCTGGGCCGGTGTGCTACTCGATGAAAAGAATTACGATGCGGCGCTCGCGCAACTCAACGAGAAGCACCCGGAAAGTTTCGGGGCGCTTTTCGCCGATGCGCGTGGCGATGTCCTGGTGGCCCAGGGCAAACGTGAAGAGGCACGCAGCGCCTATAAGCTTGCCTTGGAAAAATCTCCCGCCGATAACGCCTACCGCCCCGTCATCCAGGTGAAGCTCGACGATCTGGGAGGCCACCCTTGAGATTGGCCGGGAGCCTCGCCCGCGGGGCCATGCTGTGGAGCGTATGCCTGCTGGTGGCTTGCGGTTCGGATCCGCCCATCAAGCCGGTGGCGCTGAAGGATTTTGCGCAGACGGTGCGTGCCAAGAAGCGCTGGACAAATGATGTCAGGGCGGCGAAGACCTACAACATCACCCCTGCCAGCGCCGGGGGCGATGTGTTCGCGGCGGATACCAAGGGCCGCATCATGCGTATCGACGGCGC
>JBJXGQ010000124.1:0-4693 GCA_046160525.1 Burkholderiales bacterium | reverse complement strand
GCGGACGTTGCCGATGGCGCAGGAGATGAGGAGGCACAGGCCATAGGGCGGGGTCACCAGGCCGAACGCCAGGGACACGATGCCGATGAGGGCGAAGTGGATCGGGTGCATGTGGGCGGCTTCGGCGATGGGCTGGAGAATGGTGCCCACGATGATGATGGCGGGGATGGCGTCGAGGAAGCAGCCGACCACCAGAAATACCCCGGCGATGAAGAAGCCGGTGCCGGTGACGCCGAGATGCATGGCGGAAACGGAGGCGAGGAGGCTCTTCGGGATCTGGTAGTAGGCGAGCAGCCAACCGAAGGCGGATGCGGTGCCGACACAGAACAACGCTATGGCGGCGAGCTTTCCCGTTTCGAGGAGGGCGTCGTAGATCTTCCTGCTCGTCAATTCGCGGTAGAGAAAGGTAGATAGGATCAAGGAATAGATCACGGCGATGGCGGCGGATTCGGTGGCGGTGAACCAACCGAATACCTTGCCGCCGATGATGATGACCGGGGTCATCAGCGCTGGCACGGAGAAGAACAACGCGTTGCGCATTTCGATCCACGTCGAACGCGGGTAGGTGGGGTAGTTGCGCAACTTCGCATAAGCATGCACGGTGGCCATTTGCACGCCGCCGAGCAGCAAGCCGGGCAGGATGCCTGCAATGAAAAGCCCGCCGATGGAAACCGTGAGCACGCCGCCCCACACCACCATCAAGATGCTGGGCGGAATGATGACCGCGAGCACCGCCGACACTGCGGTGATGGCGACAGAGAAACTCAGGTCGTAGCCTTCCTTCACCTGGGCGGGGATGAAGAGCTTGCCTTGGCTGGCGGCGTCCGCGGTGCTGGAGCCTGAAATGCCCGCGAAGAAGATGCTCAGCACCACGTTCATTTGCGCCAGGCCGCCGGGCAGATGACCGACCAGCGCGCGCGACAAGCGCAGCATGCGATCGGTGATGCCGCCGGCGTTCATGAGGTTAGCGGTCAGCAGAAAGAACGGCACGGCCAGCAGGATGAAGGAGTTGTAAGCCTTGAAGGTCTCGTTGAAAAGCACGATGGGCGAGAGCCGCTCCTCGATGAACAGCACCGGCAGGCAGGCAAGCCCCAGCGCAAAGGCGATGGGTACGCGCAGCACCATCAACGCGAAGAACACGCCGAAGAGCAGCGCGCTGGCTTCGGCCGGGCTCATGGGGCCTTACTCATCAGCACCTTTGCTTCACGCACGAATTGCTCGCCCAGAAACAGGATCCATATCAAACCCGCCAGCGGCCAGGATATGAAGATCATCCACATGGGTAAATCCGCCAGTTCGGACGTCTGCTCCCAACCCGCATCCACCCATTGATAGCCGTAGTAGAGGAAGACGAAGGCGAATATCAATACGGCGAACTGGGTGAGCATTTTGACGGCGGCCGTTGCGCGCGCGGAAAGGGTTGGTATGAGATCGACGTCGAAATGCGTCCCTTCGCGCACACCCACCATGGCGCCGATCATGATCATCCAGATGAAGCAAAAGCGCGCCAGTTCCTCGGTCCAGATGTAGCGCGGGATAAATCCCACGTAACGGGAAAAGATCTGGAGAAAGACGGGGACGATGAGGATGGCCACCGCCAAGGCCAAAAGCCAGCTGAGTACCCGGTGCAGGGCTGCGAGGGCGGATTTCATCGGAGGAAAACCTTAAGCGCTCTTAACACGAAGGGTCACGATGGAAGAACACGAAAGAGTTCATGATACGTTTTTCCCTCACCCTCGGTCCCTCTCCCGGAGGGCGAGGGAGGCAAATCCCCGTCGCTCTTCGTATTGAAAGAGGCGCATTTCCAGCACGTTACTTCAACGCATCGATCTTCGCCAATATCGCTTCCGCCCCAATCTCCTTGGCGTAGGCGGCTTTCACCGGCGCGGTGAGTTCCAGCAGCTTGGGCCGCTCGGGGAATTTGTGCAGCTTGATCCTGCCTTCCTTGGCGAGTTGTTGGAGCTTCATGTTGTTCTCGCTCGATTCGATCTTGCGGCCAAAGTCGCCCGCTTCCTTCCCCGCCTTCAGTATGGCGGCTTGCAAGTCCTTCGGTAACCGCTTGAAGGTTTTACCGCTGAAGCAGATAGGCCGGATGGTGAAGGAGTGTTCCGTGAGCGAGATCTCCGGTGCCACTTCGTAGAAGCGCATCTGGATCATGCCGGCGGCTTCGTTGTCGAGCGCCTTGATCACGCCGGACTGGATGGCGTTGTAGGTCTCGCTATAGGCGATGACCGTGGGTGCCGCGCCGATGGCATTGAAGATCTTGGTTTGGATGGGAGCACCCATCACGCGCATGGGCAATCCCTTCAACTCCTGCATGGTGCGCACTGGCGTGTTGGAGATGAGGTTGCGCGTGCCGCCACCGGGATAGCCGATGAGAATTACGTCCGCCTTCTTGGCCACTTCGTCGGCGATCGGTTGGAGCAACCCCGCCGCGAGCACCTTGTTCAGATGATCCAGATCGCGGAACAGGAAGGGCATGTCCATGAAGGGCGCGGCTTTCGAGTAGGTGGACATGTGCGCGGGCGATACGATGGCGTAGTCCACCGAGATGCCCTGGTTCATGTAGGCGAAGTACTCTTTTTCCAGGCCCAGTTCGCTGTTCCGGTGCAGCACGAACTCCAGGGGTTTGCCGTAGTACTTCTTCACCAACTCCTCGAACTTGAGCAGCGCCTTGTTGTAGGCGTGATCGTCGTTGAATTGCACAGCGCCGTGCAGCGTGATGGTCTTCTCGGCCTGAACGGGCAAGGTTAGCGCTGCCAGGAGGAGGAGAAAATATTTCAGTGGTTTCATTGTGATGGGCTCAAAAACGAACGCGATGGAACCACAGAGGCACAGAGACACAGAGGAAAAGCAACATCTTGAGGCGGCCTGCTAAGCTAAGCGCGATCCTGGCGGCAGCTTTAATTGAATATGGTTCTTCTCTGTGACTCTGTGCCTCTGTGGTGAGGTTTCAAGGTTAGTCGTTGACCGACACGAACGCTACCGCGTAGGCCTTGAGTTTCACGGTATTTCCTTCCAACGGTTTGCACCGAGATTGGAATCCGCGCGGGTCGGTGGTCGCTTGCGCGAAGCTGGTTTCATCCAGCAATCCAATAAATTTCGCGCCCGTTCCATGACCCGAAAGAGTTACGGTCTGTTCGTCCGCTGTTAGGTTGATGAGCCAGACAAGGGTTCCCTTCTTCTCCTTGTAGGCGAGGCATTGCACCTTCGAGAAATCCGTGGAGGTGCAGGTGACGATCTTTCTTCCAGCGGCGCGCGTGAGCCCGCTGATCACATGGAAGGAGGGAAACACACGCGCCTCCTTGGCCTCGTCGAAGTACGGTTGAGTATGTTCGCCCTTGCGGTAGATGATGCCCAGCGGCCCGGTGGAAGCTCCGATGGCAACGCTTTCCACGCCAGTGCGTGCCAAGGTGGCGATGTAGCCCGCGATCCACGCGGCGCCGAACTGCGCCCGCATGCGCGGATCCACCAGCGGCAAGCATACGCGCTCGTTCTTGGGGTTGGGAGTGTAGGTGGCGCCATGGGGGTTATCGCGGCAGCCAATGGCGCTCGGCCCAATGCGGTGAGGTGTCTTGCCGATGAAGGTGCGCGCGGTCTTGATCTGGTGGGGCAGCGCCTCCAGGGTTTCCATCACCGAGCGGTCGTCGGCGGCATGCACCGTGGGGCAAGTGGTGTTGGTGACGAAGTCTAGCTGCTTGACGGGCACCCGCTTACGATTGAGTTCAGTGAAGAAAGAGAACATGCCACCGCCCAGCTTCACTCCTGGGAAGGCTGCGCGTGCGGCTTTATAGAGGTCATCGAGCGCGGGCGCGGGAGGACGCGGGCCGCCAGGCAAGACGGATTTAAGATCGCCCACGGGAACCACCGCCACGGCGGCGAGCGTGATCCCTGATTGGCGGATCTTCTCCACCAGCCCTTTGAGTTCTTCGGCGAAGCGATCAAGGCTCCCCACGATCGCTTCCAGCATCATCTGGGCGCCCGTCAGTTCACACAGCACGCGATAGCCGTAGAGTTCCTTCAATCCGTCGTGCTTGCGCGGATCGATTTGTCCGATGATGAGCTTAGGCGCGGCGAGCTTGAGCAAATCCAAGCGTTGGATCGTATGGCTAATTTCCTCCGCGGGCACGCCTAGCCCCACGGGGGCGACGGATTCCTTGGATGCCGCGCCGAGTTTGATTTCCACGGCTTGCGCGCCGCCCGCCTTCTTTGCCTTGGGTACGTTTCCCGATAGCGTGACCTTCACGGATTGCTTGACCACCTCTCCCGCCTTGAGCACATAGGGCCAGGGCAAGGCCAACGGCCTGACGTAAGTCTTGAAGGAGGCGTCGGTCCAGTTGCGATGATCCTCCGTTTCCCAGGTGTCGCCTTCAAAGCGAACAGTAGCCTTCACACCGGGAAAGATTTCGTGCGTCATGGCGCGCAAATGAAAGAACGGTTGCACCGGATTGATGATTTCCGGAAAGGCGGAATTCTCGATGCTGCCATCGGTGTGCTCCAACTCCACGGCATGGTCCACGGTTCCGGTGAGCGGATGCAACACCACGAAGCCTGTGCGCGCCGTGAGGAAATCGGTTTTCGGAGTTGCCGTCCCGCGAAAATCGAGGCTGCCACTGGCGCTGCCCTCGATCTCGATGTCGAAGGCGATCTCCTGCTTCCCGGTGGCGCACACCGCATGATAGGAAATGGAAAA
>JBJXGQ010000123.1:0-10532 GCA_046160525.1 Burkholderiales bacterium | reverse complement strand
TGGGAAGCCTAGGCTTGCTGGGATCCACCCTCGAAGGCTATGGATGTGCGGGCGTGAATCACGTCTGCTACGGACTGGCAGCCCGCGAGATTGAGCGTGTTGACTCCAGCTACCGCTCATCCATGAGCGTGCAGTCGAGCTTGGTGATGTACCCGATTTACGCCTACGGCTCGGAATCGCAGCGGCAAAAGTATTTGCCGGGCCTGGCCAAGGGCGATCTAGTGGGCTGCTTTGGACTCACCGAACCTGGGTACGGCTCCGACGCGGGGGCGATGATCACGCGCGCCCGCAAAACCTCCGGCGGATGGATTCTGAAGGGCGCCAAGATGTGGATCACGCACTCGCCTATCGCCGATGTGCTCGTGGTATGGGCCAAGGACGACCAGGACGTGATTCGCGGCTTCATCCTGGAGCGCGGCATGAAGGGCCTAAGCACGCCCAAGATTCAAGGAAAGTTTTCCCTGCGTGTATCGTCCACCGGCGAGATCGTCATGGACGATGTATTCGTCCCCGATGAAAATCTGCTGCTCAACGTAAGCGGCCTCAAGGGGCCCTTCGGCTGCTTGAACAAGGCCCGCTACGGTATCGCATGGGGAGCACTGGGCGCCGCCGAATTTTGCTGGCACGCATCGCGGCAATACACCTTGGACCGCCACGCCTTCGGCAAGCCGCTTGCCGCCAACCAGCTCATCCAGAAGAAACTGGCGGACATGCAAACGGAAATTACCCTAGGGCTTCAATCCGCCTTGCGCGTGGGAAGGTTGATGGACGAGGGGCGCGCAACACCGGAGATGATCTCGCTCATCAAGCGCAACTCCTGCGGCAAGGCCTTGGACATTGCACGCACCGCGCGCGATATGCATGGCGGCAACGGCATCGCCGACGAGTTCCACGTCATCCGCCACATGATGAATCTGGAGGCGGTGAATACCTACGAGGGCACGCACGACATTCACGCCCTCATCCTCGGGCGCGCGCAGACGGGGATCGCGGCGTTTTAGTTTCGTTGCTTAACCAAGGTCTTCGAATACTTGGCCAAAGGCAATGGAAAATTCCAAGCTCTCGAAACGGACATCCTCGGTCTGGCTGCAAATATGTAACCGCCAGTTCATGGAGTCCATTCGGCGAAATATTTCGATTCGGCGCCTCTGCGGATCGATCAGCACGTACTCTTGAAGCATCTCAAGTTTCTGGTAATCGATCCACTTGCCGCCTCGGTCTTTCTTTTCCGTTGACGGGGAAAGCACTTCGATAATGAGCTTGGCTTCGCGTATCTCGGCTGCGTCGGGAGCGATCTCCCCGCAAACCAGGAATAGATCTGGGTAGTACGCCGGGGACTCCTCACTCGCTCGCAGCTTTACGTCCGGGCCTACGAGGCGGCACCCCGTTCCACGCAGATGGGGACCAAGAGCCAAGATAAGGTTGTTGCGAACTCTGTCATGGGCGTAAGTGCCTCCGGTCATGGCGAGGATTTCGCCATCCACCAATTCATAGCGCTCGTCCTGCTGGGCTTCCCACAGGATGAACTCTGGCACTGACATGGCTTTGAACTCTGGCCCGCCCATTTGAGTACCTAAGCTCGTTCGCTACTCACACAAACTGGCCCTTCCGCAACCGCATGGGGGCCATCCAAGCTCTTGTCGCCGACGCTCATGAGATTCACGCCGTGCCGTACGGCGGTCATTTCGGCGAGGATGGAGACGGCGATTTCCGGTGGCGTCTTGCTACCGATGCGAAGCCCAACGGGACCATGCAAGCGCTCCAGTTCGGCGCGCGATAGGTCGAACTCCGCCAAGCGCTCGCGGCGCTTCACTGTGTTCACTCTGGAACCTAAAGCACCCACGTAGAAAGCGGCGGATTTGAGCGCTTCGAGCAAGGCTAGGTCATCGAGCTTCGGATCGTGAGTGACGGCGACCACGGCGCTGTGACTGTCCAAGTTCAACTCGGCCACGACGTCATCGGGCATGCCACGATTCAGATCGCTTCCGGGAACGTTCCACGTATCCGCATACTCTTCGCGCGGATCGCACACGATCACGCTGTAATCCAAGGCCAGCGCCATTTGCGCGAGGTACTGGGAGATTTGTCCCGCACCGATGATGACCAAGCGCCATAGCGGCCCATGGATGGTGGTCAGGGTCTTCTCGTCGAATTGCAGCACATCCCCCCGGCGTGCCGGAGATAGGGTGACCACGCCCGTATCCAAATCTACGCTGCGAGCCACCAACTCCCGGTTGGATACCCGCGATAGCAGTTGCGCCAGCCACTGCGCGTTGCCGAGAGGCTCCAGCACGATACGCAAGCGCCCGCCGCAGGGAAGCCCAAAGCGGGCTGCCTGTTCCTTCGAGACACCGTAGACCACCAGCTCGGGCTTATCGTCATTCTGAGTGTGGTTTCGAATGCGGTCGATCAAGTCGTCCTCGACGCAGCCTCCCGAAACCGATCCGGCGACCTGCCCGTCTTCTCTAATGGCTAGCAGCGCACCGGGAGGACGCGGGGCCGAGCCCCATGTTTCCACTACGGTGGCCAGCACGACTTTGCGTCCTTGCGCCAGCCACTCCTGCGCGCTCTTGAGTACCTGAAGGTCTACGCTGTCCACTTCAAACTCCTTAAATCCAAAAAGGGCACTTACTTAAGAGCCGGGGGTTCCCTTCTCCCCCCGGGAGAAGGGAAGGGATGAGGGAAGGAAGTGAATGCTGCACACTGTACAGTCTTCGCATGTACGCCCTTTACCCCCCACCCTAGCCCTCCCCCGCAAGCAGGGGAGGGAATGGGCCGCGCTCGTTTGGGGCGATGCCGTTCTTCGCTTAAGTAAGTGCCATCCGGGTATTCCCCTTGTTAATCCCCCGATACAAGCAAGCACCACCGCCGCATCGAGTTTTCTTGAGAAATAAAAAATCCCCCAACTGGCCCTTTCGGACCCGGCCGCCCGCCCTTGCGAGCGAGTGGCCATTGGGGGATTCTACTTCAGGCTAACTTCGCCTGAACTCTTAAGCTGCGGAAATGTTCTCCTGCGACAGTGGCAGCGTGCGAACACGCTTGCCCGCCGCGGCGGAGATTGCATTCACCAGAGCGGCCGTCACCACGGGTGTGCCGGGCTCGCCCAGTCCACCAGGAGGCTGGCCTTCGGCAGCCGGCAAGAAGTGGATTTCCAGCTTCTTGGGCGATTCGTTCATGCGAACGACGCGCAAACTGTCGAAGTTGGTTTGCTGAATACCGCCATTTTGCACGGTAATCTCACCCCACAACGCCGTACCTTGACCGAAGATGATGCAAGACTCCATTTGCGCCAACGCTTGATCCGGGTGGATCAAGGGGCCGGCATCGACCACGGAAACCACGCGGTCAACGCTGACGTCGTTGCCAGCAGAGAGGGTGACATCCACCACCATGCCGATCACGCTGTTGTAGCCTTCCATCACAGCCACGCCACGGGCCTTGCCACCACCGGCGGCAGGTCCATTCCACCCGGCTTTGACCTTCAGTTCTTCCAGTACTTTCTTGATGCGCGGACCTACACTCTTGCCGGCGGACAAACCAGACCATGCATGCTTTTCTTCGGCAAGCTGGAGGTTCATCAAACGGAAGTCGATCGGATCCTTGCCAGCGGCAGCAGCCAACTCGTCAATGAAGCCCTCCAACGCCGGAGCGTTCAGGTTGTGGCTCACCGCGCGCCAGTATCCGGGTGTGACACCCGTATCGTGCATTTGGTAAGTCAGCTTCATGTTGGGAGCTGCGTAGGGGATGTTGTCGATACCTTCCAACGCGAAGGGGTCGATGCCATCCTTCACGATACTCGGGAACAAGCGCGCCGAGATCGAGGGGCTGGTGGAATGAAAACGGAAGGCGGTGATCTTGCCGCTCGCATCCAATCCGGCTTTCATGCTGAACAGGCCCGCGGGACGATAGGAATCGTGCGTCATGTCGTCTTCACGGCTCCACACCATCTTGACTGGCACATTACCCGCGAGCTTGGAAATTTCCGCTGCATCGATGGCGTAGTCCACTTCCACGCGGCGGCCAAAGCCTCCACCGAGGAACGTGGTCTGCACTTCCACCTGCTCGGGCTTGAGACCCGTGGCACCCGCTACAACGTGCGGAATCAACTGCTGGAATTGCGTCGGGGTGATGATGATTGCCTTGTCCGCCGTCACGTGAGCAACGGTGTTCATCGGCTCCATCGGAGAGTGCGTCATGAAGGGCAACTGGTAGGTCGCTTCCACGACTTTGGCAGCGGAACCCATTACGGACTCGGGATCCTGGCCGTGCTCGCGGAACGTCGCGCCGGGTTGGGCCGCGGCGGTACGCAGACCATCCCAGATCTTGTTCATGTCGAGGTCGGCCAGCGCTCCGCCATCCCAATCGACGATCAACAAGTCCTTGGCTTTCTTGGCTTGCCAATAGGAATCGGCTACCACGGCCACGCCACGGCTAAATTGCACAACCGACTTCACACCAGGCATGGCCTTGGCGCGCTTGTCGTTGTAGCTCTTGACCTTGCCACCGATCATGGGCGGAAGGGCAACAGCGGCGTACAGCATGCCGGGGACCCGGGTATCGATACCGAATTGCGCGGTACCCATCACCTTTGCGGGCGTGTCCAGACGCTTTTGCTTAGCGTTGCCGACTACCTTGAAGGCGCTGACGGGCTTGAGCGGAACGTCCTTCGGGGGCTCCATCTGCGCGGCAGCCGCGGCAACCATACCGTAGTTGACGCGCTTGCCGCCTGGCCCGAGGATGACACCGCCGGAAGCCTTGCATTGACTGGCATCCACACCCCACTGCTTGGCGGCCGCGGCCACCATCATCATGCGGGCGGACGCACCGGCCTTGCGCAACTTCTCCCAGCCGTCACGCACCGAGGTGGAACCACCGGTGATTTGACCGCCCAGGAGGGAGTTGATGTAGACCTCGGCCGGAGGTGCGAACTCGACCTTGACCTTGTTGATATCGACTTCCAACTCTTCCGCGACCAACATGGCCAGGGAGGTGTAGACGTCTTGGCCCATTTCGGAACGGGCGCACATGATAGTGACGCTGTTATCCAAGCCGATCTTGATCCAGGCGTTGGGGGAAGCATGCCCGCCCCCAGCATCGGCCTGAACATCGCGGCCTGGCAATACAAAGCCCAGGGCCATTCCGCCACCGGCGAGGGCGGAAACTTTTACGAAATCACGACGGGATTGGTTCTTGATCGTATCCATATATTTATCCCCCTTATGCCTTAGCGGCAGCTTTGATAGCCGCGCGAATCCGTGGATAGGTTCCGCAACGGCAGATATTTCCTGACATCGCTGCATCGATGTCTGCGTCGGAGGGACTCTTGTTACCGGCCAAAAGCGCAGCGGCGGACATCATCTGTCCTGGCTGGCAGTAGCCGCACTGTGGAACATCTAACGCGATCCAGGCTCTTTGCACGGGGTGCTTGCCGCCCAGGCCTTCGATCGTCGTGATCTTTTGACCACCGACCGAACCAACTGGGGTTTGGCAGGAGCGCACCGCCATACCATTCAAATGCACGGTACAGGCACCACACAAAGCCTTGCCGCAACCGAACTTCGTACCCGTGAGTCCCAGCGTGTCACGTAGCACCCATAGGAGCGGCGTGTCTTGTGAGACGTCGACGGTTTGCTGCTTGCCGTTAACGGAAAATGAAATTGCCATAAGAGAAACTCCCCCTTCGAGATGGGTTTTGGACGAACAACTGCGAATTTAGTAAAGTGCAGCGGCCGAAAAGTACACCAACAATGTGACGCTTTCAACAACTTCCGTAAGACTGGCGCTTAGGCACGCCCATCTTCAGAACTTTAGGAGAAAATGGTGCGGCGCGCCATGACACTGGCACGCCCGCCAATTCCCCCGGAAATCCCAGCTATCTGTGCTGGTATTTCTTCAATTCGATGCGGGCGATTTGATTGCGGTGTACCTCGTCGGGCCCGTCCGCCAATCGCAGCGTGCGCGCATGGGCGTAGGCGTAGGCCAGACCGAAATCCTCGCTCACGCCTCCTCCACCATGGGCCTGGATCGCCCAATCGATGATCTGGCACGCGACATTGGGCGCCACCACCTTGATCATGGCGATCTCGGCCTTGGCGGCCTTGTTGCCCACGGTATCCATCATATGGGCAGCCTTGAGCGTGAGCAGGCGCGCCTGGTCGATCATGATGCGGCTCTCCGCGATACGTTCATGCCACACGCTTTGCTCGGAAACGGGCTTGCCGAAGGCCACGCGGGATTGCAACCGTTTGCACATCTTCTCCAGCGCGCGCTCGGATTGCCCGATCAAACGCATGCAGTGGTGAATGCGGCCTGGCCCTAAACGGCCTTGGGCAATCTCGAAACCACGTCCCTCGCCCAGCAATAGGTTGGAAGCGGGTACCTTGACGTTCTCGAACGCTACCTCGGCATGTCCGTGGGGCGCGTCGTCGTAACCGAACACGGGGAGCCAGCGCAACACCTTGACCCCAGGCGCGTCACGCGGGACCAAGATCATGGATTGCTGCTTGTAGCGGTCCGCATGATTGGGATCGGACTTGCCCATGAAGATAAAGATCTTGCAGCGCGGATCCGGCGCCCCCGAGGACCACCACTTGCGTCCGTTGATGATGTAATGATCGCCCTGGCGCTCGATGCGGCTTTCGATATTGGTGGCATCCGAGGAGGCCACCGCCGGTTCAGTCATGGCGAAGCAGCTACGGATCTCGCCATTCAGCAAGGGCACCAACCACTGTTTCTTGTGCTCTTCGGTGCCATAGCGCGCGAAGACTTCCATGTTGCCGGTATCCGGCGCCGAACAGTTGAACACTTCCGGCGCCCAATGCACACGGCCCATGATTTCGCACAAGGGAGCGTACTCCACGTTCTTCAGCCCAGCGCCGTACTCGGATTCGGGCAGGAACAGATTCCATAGCTTCTTTGCCTTGGCGGCCTTCTTCAAGCTCTCGATAATGGCCACGGGCTGCCAGCGATCGCCTTCAGCCACCTGGGCGTTATAGACCGCCTCGTTGGGATAGATGTATTCATCCATGAAGGCCGTGAGTTCGGCTTGCAGCTTTTGTACTTTTGCGGAGTAATTGAATTCCATTGCGTGGTCCCTTGTGATTATTGGAGCAGATTCTAACCCGTTGGGCGGTGGCACCGCGTTCACTTACGCGAAGGCGCGATCACCTCGAATTGGCGGATGGCTTCTCGCAAGAAATCCGGCACCGGTTTGGGCTTGCGCTGCGCTGGATCCGCGTTGACATAGATCACCTCGCCCGATACGAGGTGCTGCGCGCCGCGATGAATTTCCATCACGAACTGGATACTGCTATTCCCCAGGCGGCCCACCCGGGCACATGCCTCGACAAGATCATCGTACCTGGCCGGCGCGTGATACTCCACCGTGGCCTTTACCACGAACATGTCGCAATCGTGGGCCAGGAGCGCGTCCGGATAGGGGTATCCCAAGGCGCGCCAGTACTCGGTGATGGCCACATCGAAATAGGCCAGATAGTGCCCATTGAAAACGATGCCTTGCCGGTCCACCTCGGCCCAGCGAACCCGCATGGTATGTTTAAGGGAAAAGTCTTGAAGTGCCATGTACTAAGACCGGATAAAGGCGGCGATTATAGGTGCCAACCCATGCCCGCCAGCGCGGCGCTCGCCGCCACCCTTTACATTGAAGTACACTTCTTATTAGCATTCACGGGATTTGCCGAACACCTGCCCAACTTTCCCATCCACTAAGCAGTCACTAGCGCTGGCCTCGCCCGCAACAACTTACTCATGAACGAACTTTTCCGATGGCTAGCACCGCCCGCCATGGTGCTAGCCGGAACCAGCGCGTGTTATGCGATTCAGTACATGAAGGCCGAAGACGCCCAGAAGCTCATGTTTCCGGACGCCAACTTCACGGCGGCGCATGTCACCCTGAACGACGAGCAAAAAAAATCCGTGGAGAAAGTCTCCGGCGTGTCCGTGCGCATTCCCGAGCACAAGGTGTGGCGCGTGGAGAAGGACGGCAAGCTGGTGGGGTTTTTCTTCGTGGACGAAGTCTGGGGCAAGCACGAACTCATCACCTACGCGGTCGCCATCACCGCCGAGGGCAAGGTAAAGCAGGTGGAAGTACTCGATTACCGCGAAACCCACGGCTTCGAGATTCGCAATCCGCGCTGGCGTGCGCAATTCGCGGGCAAGAGGCTCGATGAGAATCTTTCCCTCCACAAGCACATCAAGAACATCACCGACGCGACCATGTCGTGCCGCCACGTCACCGAGGGTGTCAGGCGGCTACTCGCGCTGCATGAAGTTGTCTTGAAGTGAGGTTCTTCTTTTCCCGCCCCTACCACGCAGCCTGGTAGGTTCCCATGCGCCTGTCCTTCCGCCACCAGGCGTGGATCTACAGCGTGTTCGGCGTGCTCTTCGTGTCCGGAGCACTGTGGGTCATATTCCATTACTTCGTGATAATAGAGGGCGAATTCGGCCCCGCGATCCATCCCCTCCAATCTTGGTGGCTCAAGATTCACGGCGCCGCCGTCATGGTGTTCTTGTTTTTGCTGGGAACCTTGTTGCTGAGCCACATGGAAACCGCTTGGCGCATCGGCCGCAACATTCCCACGGGCATAGCATTCGTGAGCTTCAATGTCATCCTGGTGGTCAGCGGCTACATGCTCTACTACTTTGGCGGCGAAACCGCGCGCCCGGTCATCAGCCTCGTGCATTGGGTGCTGGGATTGGCGGCTCCTGTCATCATCGGTATCCACGTGTGGCGCGGCCGCGCCGCGCGCCCCGGCAACCTGCGCAAGAAACTGCACTGGCGTAAACCCGCGGTTGCGCCCAAGCGGCCTCATTAGAAGTAGCGCCGCGTCACCCACTCGGCAACCAGGCAAGGTTTGGTGCTGCCCTCGCGCTCAACGCTTACCCCCCAGATCAATTGCACGCCGCCGGGTAAATCCTCCAGCTTGTCCAGGCGGAAGCGTGCGCGGATGCGCGCACCCACGGGCACCGGGTCAGTGAAGCGCAACCGGTTAAAGCCGTAGTTCACCCCCATCTTGGTGCCCGTGAACTCCAGGCAATCGCCCAGGAATTTGCTCAGTAACGACATGGTCAGAAAGCCATGGGCAATGGGCGCCTTGAAAGGCGACTCGCGCTGGGAGCGCTGCGCATCCACGTGAATCCACTGGTGGTCTCCCGTCGCCTCGGCGAACTGATTGATGCGCGCTTGCGTCATCTCCAGCCACTCGCTGAGCACGACTTCCTCGCCTACGCGAGCGCGCAAATCCTCAATGCCGTTTATTGTTATCTTAGCCATGGCCGTAAACTCCTCGTGGAAAGCGTGGGATTATACGAACACGCATGCCTGACTATTACATGGGGAAAATAAGATGACAGAACGAATCGCGATAGTGGGACTCGGCCGCATGGGTGCGAACATGGCCAGGCGCTTGGCGCGTGGCGGGGCCTGGGTACATGCCTTCGATGTGAGTCCCGTGGCGCGCGGCGCCCTCGAAGGCGAACCAAGGATCAAACTTTTCGGGGACCACGCTGCGCTGCTGGCTTCCCTACCGCAGCCGCGAATAGTGTGGTTGATGCTGCCTGCCGGCCAGATCAGCGACGACACCTTGGCAGCGCTCACGCCACAGCTCGCCCCCGGCGATCTCGTGGTGGACGGTGCCAACGCCAATTACCGCGATTCCCAGCGCCACGCCGCGCAGTTGGCCGAGCACGGTATCGGTTTCATGGACGCCGGCGTGTCGGGGGGAATCTGGGGCTTGAAGGAAGGCTACGCGCTCATGCTGGGCGGCAGCCCGGAAGCTTTCGCACGCCTAGAACCTTTTGTACGAATACTCGCGCCCGGCCCTGATCGCGGCTGGTTGCATTGCGGCCCCGTGGGCGCGGGGCACTTCGTCAAGATGGTCCACAACGGCATTGAGTACGGCATGATGCAAGCCTTCGCGGAGGGGTTCGCGCTCATGCGGGCCAAGAGCGAGATGAATCTCGACATCGCAGCCATCTCGGAAATGTGGCGCCACGGCAGCGTAGTGCGCTCCTGGTTGCTCGATCTCACCGCGGAATTTCTTCAGCGCGACACCGCCCTCGATGAGATCAAACCCGTAGTGGCCGATTCCGGCGAAGGCCGCTGGACAGCCGTGGAAGCCATTGAGCTGGGCGTGCCCACGCCGGTGATGAGCCTCGCCCTCATGGCGCGCTTCGCCAGCCAAGGGAAAGACGACTACGGCTCCAAGCTGCTGGCCATGATGCGGGCGGGCTTCGGTGGCCACGCCGTGCAGGCCCACGGCGGCGACAGCAAAACATGATCGTAGTCATCATGGGAGTGTCCGGCTGCGGCAAGACCACCGTTGGCCAACTCCTGGCCCAGAATCACGGATGGAAATTCCTGGACGCGGACCAGTACCACTCCCCCGAAAACATCGCCAAGATGGGCGCGGGAATCCCCCTCCAGGATGAGGACCGCTGGCCCTGGCTGGACCGACTGAACGGCCTGCTGAAGGAAAGCGCTTCCCAGGGCGAAAGCTGCGTGCTGGCTTGTT
>JBJXGQ010000122.1:0-7685 GCA_046160525.1 Burkholderiales bacterium | reverse complement strand
GTGTTTCTACGTAGCGGGTCGCGTGCTGAGGCGCGCTAGTTCCGCCTGTAGCGCTGCCAGTTCCACCGGCTCCCCCTCGAAGGCCATGCTCTCGGCCACGTTCAGCGGAATCCGGTCTCGGCGAATGCGCGATCGCTCTTCCGGCGGGAGATTGCGCCAATGTTCGATTGCTTGTTTCCAGTCCATGGCTCAGATTATCGTCTCCCTCCGGTAAGGGCTCAAGAAGTTGTTGCGGTGGCGCCTTCCCACCGGTCAGTCGTAACAGCCTCTTGATCCAATCAAGCATTCAAGCTTCGATCCTATGCTGAACTCTATTTTTCCCGAAGGCGGATTTCACCTTAACAGGCGGCCCGCCAGACAGAAAGTTACCGTCTTGCTTCATTTTCTCGGCACGGCGGATGGCCTTCAACATTCCTCGTATTCGATTATGAGCCCCAGTTTTCTTATTTGGCGAGACGCATCCTTTCATTTTTGCTAATTCGCTTGCTGAAATCCATTCGCCCTTCGATTGGCGCAGGGCGAACGGGTTTAAGCGTACGGTATTGGGTAGGGTCTACATCCGGCACCTTGAGGGTGCGGGTGAGCGGACCGGAGAGTACAGGGGTAAAGCGCCCAGGGATATTCAAACCGCCGGCCGATTGCCTTGCCATGGCCGAGCGCTTGTGACTACAATTTCGATTGTAGTCACTTCTGGATACCCCCATGGAGATTTCGGTTCGAGAATTGAAAAGCCGCCTGTCCGAAGCCTTACGCCGGGTGGCGGAGGGCGAGGAAATGATCGTGACGTCTCGGGGCAAGGTGGTGGCACGCTTACTTCCCCCCCGTACCAAGCGTGTTAGCGTTTCCGCAGAGGCGGAGGCAGTGGCCCGCTTCCGCAACCTGCCCTGGGTACGTCCGGGAAGCGGCAAAAAACCTGGTCTGCCGAAACCGCTGATCCGGATCAAAAAAGACGAAAAGACACTGGCGCAGATCGTGAGCGAGCAGCGTGGATGATTCTTTACCTGGATACCTCCGCTCTGGTGAAGTTGTTCGTGGTGGAAGCACACTCGGAAAAGGTTCGGCAATCGGTTTCTGGCGCACGACTGGTCGTCACGCATGCGATAGCCTATGCCGAAGCTTGCGCCACGTTCGCGCGGGTGGTTTATGCTCGCGGGGACGACTCGCTGTTTGCCGCCTTGCGCGGAAATCTCGATATCCAATGGGCCTCGTGGGAGATACTGAACGTGACTGAGCCCCTGATTCGCCGCGCCGCCGATCTGGCCGCACGTTACCGGTTGCGAGGCTATGACAGCATCCATCTTGCCGCCGCGGAATCGGCCTTCGAGGTTTTCCGGAATCATCTGCCGTTTCATTTCGCGGTGTTCGACGGCCAACTGAGCGATGCGGCGAAGCAAGCTGGAATTCCGTTGCTCGACGCGTAGTGCATCGTTCTCCGTCTGCCCGACCAGCACCCGCATCGGCAGGCAGTACACGGTTCGAAATTCCTCGAATGGGATTATGGACCTGGGCTGTCTTAACTCACGAGACGGATTGTTTCATCCTGGCGCAATGACGTCTAAATTCCTATGGATTTTCTCGTAATCCATGACAAGTTCTTTCCCTCATCCCCACCCTTCTCCCGGGGGGAGAAGGGCTGTTCCTCCCTCGCCCTCCCTCGCCCTCCCGGGAGAGGGATCGAGGGTGAGGAAAACGTGGAAGTGAATCTGTCCTGTCAGGTATTTTGGAATGCTCGATAGCTTCGCGGTAATGGATAGGCGCGCTTCATGGAATTTCATCTTGGCCGGTGGTGGACGTGCCGGTAGACTCATATTGGACTGGCGGTTCATGTGCCACCGGAAAGGCGGCCGGGTCAGCCGTCCCCCTTGCCTTTGACGCGGGTTTGAATTTTCCTTGTGAGCGCATGTATTGGAAATGGCGAACCACATCCGCCATTCCCTCGACCGCTTTTAGTTTTTCGCTCAGGCTCAGCGAACGGAAGTATCTAAGCTGCGACAGTTCATGTTCATCCCATCCAAGCCGGTCAGCCTTGGGGGGTAAGTGCCGGTTATTGGTCATCGTCCAGATTCTCCAATAGCTTTCTGAGTTGCCGGATATCCTCAAGATCTTTTTCTCGGCCGGCTGTTTCTTTCATGCGAATAAGCGTTTCCATGCTGACAAAACGGGCATGTAAACCTGGAAGAATTTCTCCGGTTAGGGCATTGTCGTACTCGTGGTCGAAGTCGAAGGGCTCGGCGGCAAATAGAGCGATTCGTGTGTCGGGGTGCTGGTCGCTATGCAGTTGGAACACGACCATTCCTTTGTCCCGAATCCATGATTCGCGCTTCGCGGATTCGGAAAATTCGCGAGCGGCAACTGGTGCAAGCGGCCGGTAACCCAAAGTTTCCAGTGCACTTATGGCGCGCTGCACGTTGGCAGTTTGCAATTGAACGACGAGATCGACGTCGAAAGTCACCCGGCCGTAACCATGCGCCGCGACCGCCAGTCCGCCGACGATCAGATAACGGGTCTGCGCCTCGTTCAACGCTCGCATGATGGCTTCAAGGCTGGCAAGTTTCATGGCTTGGTCATTCGAGACTGCTCAGCGTTGCGTCTTCGCCATGGTTTTCGCCCTCGCTTTTAACGGCCGGGCCGGACAACGCCGCCCCCTCCACAGCGATGGGTGACACGATATCGCCCTCGTAAGTCACGGTTCCCGCCATGCACCCAAACAAGCGGCGCTTGATCTCGTCCGCCGGTATGAGTTTGGCCACTGGTTTCCCGCGTTTGGTGATGATGACGGTCTCGCGCGTGCGTGCGACCTGGTCCATGAGCTTGAGGCATTGAGCTTTGAATTCAACAGCTGAAATTTCCATGAGTGTACCTACACGATCACATTCGAGTAGTCATGAGCATATCCCCCATCTGGATTGGCGGCAAGGCTAGTTGGGCGACAGATGAAAGCCATCTCAAAATACAAAGAAGAATTCTCCCTCACCCTCGGTCCCTCTCCCGGAGGGCGAGGGAAGCTTCACGCTCAGGGCGAGCGGTATGGGTAGTCTTGATGTTAGACGGAGATAGGACCATAGGTCTGAAGAGCGGCGCGCAACCTATGCGCCACTTCCGCGCGAAGGGAATCGGGCGCCAGCACTTCCACCTCCGGTCCGTGGCGGAGGATGTCGCCAACTAGTTCGCGGGGATCGCGAAAGGGAATTCGCAGTTCGTAGCGCCCGTCAGAGAGGAATTCTCCGGTTTGCTCGGGGTGCCAGCGCTCATCGGCCACCCAACGGGCGCGCTCCTTGGAGAAAAGGAGCACGGCGGTTTGGTCGGCTTTGCCGCCGAAGATACCGTAGGCACTGGCGAGGTGCTCCTCCAATTCCTGGTGCGAGATGTCCTTGGCGGGTTGCGGGAGTTGTGTGCAATGGGTTACGCGGCCGGTGGCGAAAGTACGCAGCGCCCGGCGCTCGTGATCCCATGCATCGAGATACCACACGTCACGGTAGTGAGTGATTCGTTGAGGCGAGACTACGCGCTCGGTGAGTTCGTCCTTTCCGCGCGAGTGGTAGATGATTTTGATCTGGCGGCGGTTCAAGGTGGCGCCGGCCAGTTTGCGGAAATGTTCGCCCGCCGGCCGGGCGGCCATGCTCAACACTTTTACCCGCTGCGCGGCTTCGCTCAGGTTTAACTGGCGGTGGGCTAGCAGTTGCTGAAGGCGTTTTTCCAGCGGAGCGAGATGCTCGCGCAGCAATCCAGGGTCGAGGTTTTCCACCAAGCGTTGCAAAGTGAGCAGGGCTTGCAGCTCCTCGGCCGTGAACCACAGGCCGGGGAGTTCGTAGGCGCCTTTAGCATCTGGGTCGTAACGGATGCCCAATTCATCCTTGAGGACCGGAGCGAAGAGCTTGTCTTCGAGCACCGTAAGTAGGCGGTACACGGAGGGGCGAGAGCATTCGAGCTTTTCCTGGAGATCCGCGACGCCGATCCGAGTGCGCCGGTTGGCGAGGATGTGGTGGAGCGCAAAGATGCGGTCGAACTTGTCCATGCCGCGTATTCGGTTGGCGCCTTCTCTGCCATAAGATGAACAGCTTTATCGGCCTGGCGAAAGCGTTATTAAGCGATGGAAGGACACTTCATGAGGAGGTAGAGACGCCGGGGAATTGAGGCGATTAAGTCCTATAATCACCTCATATTATGAGGCGATTATGGCTACCAAACACCTCACGGCAAGACCGCTTGAATGGATTTGGCAGCAAGCGGAATGGCCCAATTTCACATGGGATGAGTCGGCACTTTCCGCACGCTTAGCCGCAGCCCGGCGCGCGCAGGGCGAGCTGACTGGAATGGCGAAGCTCCTCGATCCGCAGCTTGATCTTGCCGCGCAACTTGAGGTTCTTACCATCGAGGGTCTTTCGACAAGCGCCATCGAAGGGGAGACCTTCGACCCAAACATGCTACGCAGTTCGATTGCGCGTCATCTCGGCCTACCCACTGCGGGGCTTCCCGCGCGCACTCGCTCAGTGGACGGATTGGTCGAGGTGTTACTCGATGCTTCGGCGAGATATTCGGAGCCGCTCACGCTAGAACGCTTGTGCGCGTGGCAAGGTGCCTTGTTCCCTAGTGGCCGCTCGGGATTACATGCGATTCGCACGGGGAAACTGCGGGGCGCGGCTCCCATGCGAATTGTCTCGGGTCCCGTTGGGCGTGAACGAGTTCACTATGAGGCCCCACCGCATACGCGGTTGTCTGGAGAAATGCGTCGGTTCCTGAAGTGGTTCAATGCTCCGCCGGGCGGGCTCGATGGACTGCTGCGCGCCGCGCTGGCGCACGGGTGGTTCGAACTCTTGCACCCCTTCGAAGATGGCAATGGCCGAGTTGGCCGCGCGGTGGCGGACATGGCGCTTGCGCAAGACGAAGGCCGCTCCGTGCGGCTGTACAGCCTTTCCCAGACGCTAATGGCGAATCGCGACGAATATTATGCGCAGTTGGAGTTGCTATCCAAGGACGGCCTCGATGTCACTCCCTGGCTCGCCTGGTTTACGGCTCAGGTCGAAGCCGCGGCGCGAGCAAGCGAGGACACCTTCGGGCATGTTCTTCAGAAGGCACGCTTCTGGGTATTACACGCGCATACCACCTTGAACGAGCGCCAGCGCAAAGCACTCAACAGGATGCTGGACGCCGGCCCTGGCG
Source organism: Burkholderiales bacterium (assembly GCA_046160525.1). Taxonomy (GTDB): domain Bacteria; phylum Pseudomonadota; class Gammaproteobacteria; order Burkholderiales; family SHXO01; genus SHXO01. Next base: position 2,525 of record JBJXGQ010000122.1, on the reverse strand, counting down.
GTTTTGAAGGCGGCATGACGAATCGCAAGTACGCAAGCCTCACCAAATCCAGCACAGCCACGGCGCAACGCGACCTAGCCGAACTTGTCGCCAAGCAATGCTTGGCACTAGCGGGCGGCGGCCGTTCGGCTCGCTATGAATTGGTTATCGTGTAACGACTTGCTCAGTGGTGCGCAAGAAATCGCGGTTGTAATCCACGTAGTGGCTCGCTCCGTATTTGATGATGTTGCGCTTGCCATCGTCCAGCGCACCTAACTGGCGCGCGGGGCGGCCCGCCCACATGAAACCAGAAGTGAGGCGCTGGCCGGGTAAGGTGACGGTGCCGGCCGCCACCAGAATATCGTCTTCGACCACCGTTCCGGGGGCCAGTACGGCGCCCATGCCGATCAAGGAGCGGTTGCCGATGTCGCAGCTTTGCAAGGTGACGTTGTGGCCGATGGTGACTTCCGCGCCGATGCGCACGGGGCCTGCGTGGGCCAGGATCACAGTGTTGTCCTGGATGTTGGTGCCAGCGCCCGCGCTGATGCTGTGTTTTCCGGCATCCAACTCGCAACTGAACCACACGCTGGCGTCGGGCTCCAGCACGATGCGGCCGCGCGCCGTTGCCGTGGGGGCCACGTAGTTCGATTCGCCTTCCGGGAAGCCTTCGCTTTCCATGGGGCGGTGGCGCGTGGCCAGCATCAGGCCGCGAACGCGTGCGCGCGCGGCGGACAACTGTTCCGAGGTGATGGGCCGCAAGGGTTTGGCCGGACTGCCTTCGCACCAATGGCCGGCCGGTAGTTGTGTTCGGGGAAATACCACGGAGCCGGCTGCGATCACGCAGCCCTCCCCCACCACGGAGCCGTCGAGGATGGTGACGTTATCTTCCACGACGCAATGGTCACCCACTTCGCAAGCATGCACGGTGGAGTTCATTCCTACGGTAACGCCACTGCCGATGATGGTTGGCAGTACGGCGTGCGCGATGTGGACAGCGGACTTCGCTCCGAACCAGAAGTCATCGCCCACGGTGACGTAGTGACCATCGGCGCGGATCATCGCCAATGTTGCGAAGTAGGCGCCCTTTCCCACCGTTGCGCGGCCGATGATGGCCGTTCCTGCGCCCAATGCTACGGGCGCTTCGGCGAGTTTGGGGATGTGATCGAGATAAGGTAATACCAGTACGGATGAGTGCATAATGATTTCTATAGAAGAAAAGGCATTAAACGCAAAGACGCAAAGGACGCAAGGAAAAAACTTTCAATCTGGTGTCAATACCGTTCGATTAGGCGTTCGGGCTGATGTTGTAGAAGCCCGCTCACCCTTCGATCGCTCGACAGGCTCACGATCAGGGCGAACGGGCTTACGCGAACAGTATCGAGTCTGGCTTTCCTTTGCGCCCTTTGCGTCTTTGCGTTGAAAGTTTTGGGTGTTGTCGTCGTACTGGCCTTAGAACACCGGATTCTCGCGGTAAGTGCCCCATAGCCCTCGCAAGCACTCGACGTAGTCGCCCATCGTTGCACCCGCCTTCGCGAGTTCGATGCTCACGGGCATGATGTTTTGCGTAGGGTCCTTCGCGGTGGCAGCAAGTTGTGCCAGTAATTCGGCCATCTTCCTTGGATCGCGTTCTCGGCGCACTCTTTGTGTGCGAGCAATTTGGCGGTCGGCAGTGGTCTGGTCGTAGGGATGGGTTTCGATTTTCATCTTCTCTCCATCTTCGACGTAAGCATTCACGCCGATGACCGGCTTTTCTCCAGATTGTTTGCGCAGCGCGGTTTCGTAGGAAAAGTCCGCGATCTGTTTCTGGAACCAGCCCTCTTCGATCAACTTGATGGTGCCGCCGCGCGCATCCACGTCTTCCAGAATCTCGAAGATGCGCTTTTCGTAATCCGAGGTCAGCGCTTCGACGTAATAGGAACCGCCCAGGGGATCGATCACGTTGGTAACGTTGGTTTCTTCCGCGATGATCTGCTGGGTGCGAAGCGCGATGCGCATCGCATCCTCGGTGGGAATCGCAAAGGCCTCGTCGTAACCGTTGGTGTGCAAGGACTGCGTTCCGCCCAGCACGGCGGACAAAGCTTGCAACGCGGTGCGGATCACGTTGATCTGGTGTTGCGGTTTGGTAAGCGTGGCCGCCGCCGTTTGGGTATGGAAGCGCAGCCGCATGGAATCCGGGTGCTTGGCACCGAAACGCTCTTTCATGATCTTGGCGTAGCAGCGGCGCACGGCGCGAAACTTGGCGACCTCTTCGAAGAAATCGCCTTGAGATACGAAGAAGAAGGCCAGGCGCGGCGCGAAGGCATCCACGGGCATGCCCGTCTTGGTGACTTCTTCCACGTAGGTGACCAAGTTCGCCAGGGTGAAGGCCACTTCCTGCAAGGGAGACGAACCCGCCTCCGAGATGTGATAACCGGAGATGTTGATGGGGTTGTAGCGCTTCATGTTCTGCGCGCAGTAGGTGATGCAATCGCGCACAATGCGCACCGAGGGCGCGATGGGATAGATGTATTCCTTCTGCGCCATGTACTCCTTCAGGATATCCGCCT
>JBJXGQ010000121.1:0-7363 GCA_046160525.1 Burkholderiales bacterium | reverse complement strand
CACCCGTGCGGCTATAGATCATGGAATTCACCCCGACTACCTCGCCCTTCATGTTGAAGAGCGGCCCGCCGGAGTTACCTGGGTTGATGGCCACGTCCGTTTGCAGGAAGGGGACGAAGTTCTCCTGGGGAAGGGAGCGTCCCTTGGCGCTGATGATTCCGGCGGTCACCGTGTTATCGAAGCCGAAGGGTGAGCCGATGGCCACTACCCATTCGCCGACCTTCAAGCGGTTTGGATCCCCCACACTGACGGCCGGCAAGTTCGTTGCCTCGATTTTCAGCAAGGCCACGTCGGAGCGCTTATCCGAGCCGATGACTTTCGCCTTGAATTCGCGCTTGTCCGTCAGGCGCACGGTGATGTCATCCGCCGTCTCGACCACGTGCGAATTGGTCACGATATATCCGTCCGTGCTGAGGATGAATCCCGACCCCAGGGAGCGCGCTTCGTATTCACGAGGTTGCGGCGGGCCGAAGCGGCGGAAGAAATCGTTGAAGGGGTCGTCCTCCGCCCCCGGGGGCACGCTGGTCTTCACTGTCTGCGTGGTGCTGATATTCACGACGGAAGCCCCTTGCTTTTCCACCAAGTCCGTGAAGTCCGGCAGTTCGCGCGACTGCGCGCTAACGCCGTGGCTCAGCAGCGTGAACAGCCCAACCAGCACAATCCTTTTGATCATTGAATTCCTTTCATGGGTGATTTCAGTGCGGGCCCTTACCGGCCCAGTTGAATAACGGAATTTCCAATCTGCAAGATAGTCGCGGGAGGTGCTTCTCCCACAACGGTAATCATCTGGTCCGACACGGGCCGAAACAAGATATTCATGGCCCCGTGGCGCATCAATCCTTCCATGGGCCTGCGCTTGAGCGCCAAGGGCTCGATAAAGACCGATACCGAGGCCAGCCCGTCCGAATATACGATGTGAGTGACGGAGCCTTGACTCCCCGCCTTGGTCCTGCGCATCGCTACGATTTTGCGAAAACCAGCCGGAAAACTTCTCACCGCCCAGCCTGTCTCCACGGAGATGGATTCCGCCGAGACACTATCGCGGCGCCAATTAGGCCCCGCCTCCACGCTGGGCTTCGTCATCTCGCGGGTTATCGCGGCACCGATATCGAGTTGCGTAAAGGTGAATTGCTCCAACACCTCCTTACGCTCATTCAAACGCTTGGCCTTGAGCAACAAGCCCGTGGCCACATCGGCCCACAGTTTGTGGCCATAACGAAAACCATCCTTCGGTTCCAATAGGAGAGATTGCGTGTCGTAGCCCGCGATTCGTTCCGGGGAGCCCATTCTCAGATCATAGTAATCCGTCACTTGTGACAGCTGTTCCGGAATCAAGGCCGGAAAATTGCGCCGCCCGCTCTGGCGCTCCATGCGCAACACGCGGTTGTCGTGATCCAGGCAATAAGTCTCGTCGTTCATCCGGATGACTTCGCGCTTGGGCCCATCTAAGGTCACAAGTCTTTCGTACTCCCCGGAACGGTCCGCGAAATGGAAAATACGAGATGTTTCCACCTGCTCCGCATGCTGGTAAACGAAAGTCCCGGAGTAGTTGAGCTGGCGTGCTGCCTTGGCGATTTTCTCCAACCACGCCGCCGCTTGTTCGGCCTCGGTGGCCAGCGCCACCGTGGCAAATAACCAGAGAAACGCGGCGGCACCTACGCGCGTAGCCACCGGATCTGGCCGCCTGACTTTCACTTAGCCTCGTCCGCGGCAGACGCACGCATGTAGGGCAGCGAACCGTGCATGGTTCTGAATGAAGAAACGGACTGGTGGGCCAGCAGGTAATCTTCTACCTCCGCTTCTTGCGAAGCTAGTGCCACGGGCATAGGTGTAGCCAGCTGAGTTTGCGCCGCTACCTCCACCCGCGGGGCCTGGGCAAGATTGGTGGGCTGGGTGTTGAAGGCCACCCAGGCTACAACTGCGACGCCGGCCAGCCCAGCGGCCGCGGACAAGGCATAACGAACCACCAACTGGGGAGCGAGCCTTCGTGGCGACAGGATGGTGGGTTCTTGCGCCAAGCGCACGCTCACCGCGCTGGAAATTCGGCTCGCCAATACACGCTCCTTGCGGATGGTATCGCCCACGAGATGATACAACTCCCAATTCTCCTTGAGCCTTGGGTCTGACTTTATCCGCCCGAGATAGTTGGACGCCTCATGAGAATCCAATTCGCCGTCCATTAATTCGGAGAGTTTTTCCATCTCACCACCTCTTATCTTTACCTACGTCCAACAAGGGCCTTAGCTGCTCCGCTATGGATTCCCTCGCCCGAAAAATACGGGATCTCACGGTACCGATGGGGCAATTCATCGCTTGTGCAATTTCCTCGTAACTCAATCCTTCGATTTCCCTTAGCACGATGGCGGTGCGCAACTCCTCGGGCAGCGCATCCATCGTTCTATTTACGGTCGTCGCTATCTCTTTCGTGAGTAATTCGCTTTCGGGGGTGTTGACTTCTCGCAGTAACCCGGCGTCCTCAAAACCTTCCGCATCCTCGCTATCGAACTCCGTGGTCGTAGGCGCCCTGCGGCCCAACGACATCAAATAATTCTTGGCCGTATTAATGCCAATACGATAGAGCCAAGTATAAAAGGCACTCTCGCCACGAAAGGACGGCAGCGCGCGATAAGCCTTTATGAAGGCCTCTTGCGCCACATCCTCCACCTCGGCCGGATCGCGAACAAACCTCGACAGCAACCGGGCGAGCTTGCGCTGGTACTTCGCGACGAGCAACTCGAAGGCATGCTTGTCGCCTCGTTGCGCGCGCTCGACCAACTGCTGGTCAACTTCGCGATCGCTCATTTCGCACTCTTATTTGAGTCATCCCCAACAAAAAAGCGCGAATTATTCTGCTAACGGGTTCGTTAACGGAGGTCGCGCCGGCAAAGTATACCTGCGCGAGCCCGCCACAAGACGGCCAAAGCTGTTATGCCACTGACAGTGGGACTCGCGCGGAAGTTCATTGCGAACCCTCTTCCGGAATTTCTTTCGCCACCGAGGTCCAGCGCAGCCAAGTGCGCAACCGGCGTAAATCATCAACGCCGGCGCAACCGGGTACCAATATGACGTAGTACGACAGCCACGAGCCGGGCGGGTGTATATGCAACAGGGTAATCCACGGATGCACGAAACTTCCCGCGCGCAACGGCCCTTGAATCTCCGAGCCGCCGCGCAACCCCACCACGAACGTGTTATCCGGGGCGATTCTCAGCGAGACCGGAGCGCGGGCAAACCCTTGCAATGCATGGCGCCCCAAGCTCCAGTACAGACTCAAGCCCGCCGTAAGGACGAGGACCAACCCAAGCAAGTTGGGTTGCGCATAGAGTACGGCGCACGCCACGATCCCGTGGCCGAGCGACAAACTCCCGGCCAGCCATCGCGATGGAACCAACACAATGGGGCTCACTCGTATAATTTTCGCTGTGAAACCTTCACAATACCTGCCCACCCCTCCAAGTAATCCATGAATTCCGCCTGGGCGAATTTTCTAGCAGGCCAGACTTACCCTTCGGACACCGGCCCGTTACCGGCCGCCCTGTTCAACGATATCACGCAACTTACCGTGCTACGGGTTTCCGGTTCCGACGCAAGTGCCTTTCTGCAAGGCCAACTTACCTGCGACGTGCTGGGCTTAGCCGCCGGCCGTTGGACCTGGGGCGCCTATTGTTCCGCCAAGGGACGGGTGCTCGCCAACTTCATGCTCTGGGCAAGCGCCAGTGCCTACCGCATTGTGCTTCCACAGTCTCTGGCCTCCAGCGTCGCGAAACGCCTCCGGATGTTCGTGCTGCGCTCCAAGGTCGTGATAGATGATGAGAGCGAAAGCGCCGTGTTGCTGGGCATCCACCACGAAGAAGATGCGTCGTTTCTCTCCTCTCTGGGTCTTCACGAGCCTCGGGACGCTTTTGCCTTGATCCACCAAGGGGCGTTGGAGGTGTTGTGGCTTAGCCATGGCCGTGCCTTGATCGCCGCACCCTTGGAGGAGGCCAAGACATTCTGGACCGCGATGCAACGGAAGGGACATCTTGAACCCGCCGTGAGTTGGGACCGTCTGGCCATCGCCCAGGGCGAGCCGTGGGTACTGCCGCAGACGCAAGATGCCTTTGTCCCGCAAATGCTCAACCTGGAACTCCTGGGCGGGGTAAGTTTCACCAAGGGCTGCTATCCAGGCCAGGAGATCGTGGCCCGCAGCCAGCATTTGGGCCAAGTCAAACGCCGCCTCTATCCTTATAGAGTCACCTCCGGCGGAGCGGTTGCTCCGGGTTCCTCTCTCTACTCAGGGGACGGGGATGTCGTAGGCACCGTGGTCAATGCGGTTCCGGCCGGGCAAGGGTCCATTGAGATTCTCGCCGTGGTCCAGGCCTCCGCGCACGCGGCTCCATTGCACTGCGGCGGCCCGCAAGGTCCCCGGCTTGAACTATGTACCCTGCCCTACGCCGTGCCAGAAACGCGCGATGGCTAGCTCCTATTACGTCTACTACCGGGTCAGCGAGGAGTCCGTGATCAAGGCCCGCGAGGCCGTGCGGGCGATGATCGAGCGGATCGGTGCATTCACCGGCGTGAAGGGCCGCCACCTGCAAAAGGCGGAGGATCCGCTGCTTTGGATGGAAATCTACGAGAACGTGCCAAACGATGCGGCCTTCGAGCGGGCGCTCGCCGGTGCGGTGCAGTCGTGCGAGTTCACCCGCTTCCTTGAGCCTGGAGGGGCGCGCAAGGCAGAACGCTTCCAACCATGTGCCTGATCCTCTTCGGATACCGCGCGCACCCGGCCTATTCCTTGGTGCTGGCGGGCAACCGCGACGAATACCACGAACGCCCCAGCGCTTCCGCGCAGTTCTGGCCTTCCAATCCCGGCATCCTGGGCGGACGCGATTTAGCCGCAGGGGGATCCTGGCTGGCGGTGAACCGGCAAGGCAAGCTCGCGGCGGTCACTAATTTCCGCGATGGACAGCCTAAAACCGCGCGCCGGTCGCGCGGTCATCTGGTCAGCGAATACATGGGCTCGAATCTGAGCGGCGCGCAACAGATCCAATCCTTGGCAAGCGCGCAAGACGAGTACGGCGGCTTCAATCTCTTGCTATTGGACTCGCAAGGATTGCACTACACCTCCAACCGAACGCCCGGTCCCGTGGATGTCGCGCCCGGCATCCATGGGCTGAGTAATCATCTTCTGGATAGCCCCTGGCCCAAGGTCGAGGCGGGAAAACAGAAACTCCAAGCGCAACTCGAAGGTTCACGCGAGCAACTCATCGGGGGATTGTTCGATGTCCTTGCCGATCGTTCGCAAGTTTCCGATGAACGTCTGCCCGAAACCGGCGTAAGCCTAGATTGGGAGAGAAAGCTCTCCGCCGCGTTCATTCACACGCCTGCCTACGGAACGCGCGCCTCCACGGTGATCGTCGTGGACAGCGCTGGTCATCTGGATTTCGCGGAGCGCAGTTTCGATAGCACTGGCCGCTGCACCGAGGAGCGCCGCTTCCAGATAACGGGGTTTGCGCGCTAGCTAGGTTACAAAATGCGAGTCATGTAGCGATGAGGAATGCCCGCCTCCATGAACTCCTCGCCTTCCACGATAAACCCGTGCCTCCGGTAAAAATCCGCGACGTACGATTGCGCGTGTAAGCGCAGCACCTTGCGTCCGGAGCGCTTTGCAAGGTCCACCAAATGCACAAGCAACGCGCTCCCCACGCCGCGCCGGCGCCATGGCTGCAACACGGCCATACGCCCGACGTGGCCATCGGGCAAGAGGCGCCCGGTGCCGATGGCTGCGCCATTGGAAGCCTCGGCCAGCACATGCACACAGCGCACATCCTCCTCGTCCCACTCCAATTCCACGGGAACTTTCTGCTCGTCCACGAACACGGCCTCGCGAATAGCGCGCAACGATTTGCGGTCGGTTTGCCAGCTTGCAATACGAATTCGGTAGGGAATCGTCATGGGCCCCATTATAATTTTTCGCTTACAAGCAACCTTGCCCGCCTTTGCTCAATCTCTGGAACGACGATCACGCCGCGCAATGCCCGAGCGAACTCGCCGTGCGCGCCTATTCGTCGCGGTTGTTGGGCGCGGATCGCGCCCTGGTGCTGCACGGCGGAGGCAACACCTCGCTGAAGACGGATGAAGTGCTCTGGGTCAAGGGCAGCGGTTCGGACTTGGCACAAGTGACCGAGCTCGATTTCACGCCGCTAGCCATAGAACCGGTTCGCAAACTTCTCCAGCAAAAGACATTGAGCAACGAGCAGATGATGGCTGCCCTAGTACCATGCGTGCGCGAGACCGGCCGGCCCAAGCCCTCCATCGAAACCCTTCTGCACGCGGCCCTTCCCTTTCGCTTCGTGGAACACACCCATGCGGATGCCGTCCTCGCGGTGACGAACACGCGCAACGGGGAGGCCATCGCACGGCGGATTTTTGGCGATCTGGCGCCCTTGGTTCCCTTCCGGCATTCGGGTTTCGATCTGGCCAAGACCAGCTTCGAGGTATTTCAGCGAGACCGCACCGCGCGCACCATCGGACTCATTCTCCTGCAACACGGGGTGTTCGCCTTCGGCGATACGGCTAAGACCGCCTACGACAACATGCTCGAACTCGCGAGAAGGGCGGAAGACTACCTCGTGGAGCATGGCGCTTGGCTTCTTCCGCGCGACGAAGACACACCACGATGGAGCGCCCTGGAAATCGCGCACCTACGCCGTGACATCTCGCGCGCCGCCGGTTTTCCCTTACTCGCGCGCGTGCGCGACGATGCCCAAACGCTGGCCTTCGCACGCCGCGCGGACCTCGCGCAAGTGTTGCAAGAAGGCCCGGCCACACCGCAACACGCCGTCTTCATCAAGCGCGTGCCCATGGTAGGCCGCGACGTCGCAAGCTACGCCGCCGCCTACAGCCGCTATACCGGCGGCGCGATAGACGCCCCCGATCCCGCACCCCGCGCGGTCTTGGACCCAGCCTTCGGTGCCCTGGTCCTAGGTTTCGGCGCGGACTATCTGCAAATCACCGATGACATCTTCCTCCACGGACGCGAGATCATGACTCGCGCCAGCGCTCATGATCGCTACCAAGGGCTCCCTGCCCATGCCATCCTGGAAGCCGAGATCCACTACGGCGGCTTCGAGCAGCGTATTCTCAAACAGAATCCGCTGCGCGGCTTCTGTATTGGAATGGCGCTCAATGAGGATGCTTTCTCTGCGTCCTTGAGTGCTACGCTAGCGAAAAGCGGTGCAGTGGTAGTGAACCTTGTGGGAGAGTGCTCACCGGAGAGCATCGTGTCGCAGTGGGGTGGACTGGACGCATTGGTACTGGAACCCTCGAAGAGATCCTTGGCCGAACGCGTCATTCCGCTGCTGGAATGTGCGCCCTTCGGTGG
>JBJXGQ010000120.1:0-42796 GCA_046160525.1 Burkholderiales bacterium | reverse complement strand
AGGCGAAAGCCCTTGTTTATCCCCCGGAAGGAACAAGGGGTGATCCCCTTGCCGATCCCCCAAAATCAGAGTGCCGTTTATCGAATTCTTCTCCAAATCTGTCAGTACTGAATCCGTAAGAGACTATAGATTATTGACCACTCGCTTTACGCCATCTCGCATAATTGCGGCATGGAAGTTCAAGAGTAACCCGAGACGCTTGTTCGAAAAGCGCAGATAGGTGAGCAACTGGACCTCATGAACCGGCGCGAGCTTCTCGATTGCCTTAACTTCCACGATCACCAAATCTTCGACGAGAAGGTCTACCCGATATGACTCGGGCAACACCAGGCCTTTATAAATCGCGGGCAGTTTCACCTGCCGCGCCATGTGCAGTCCCCGTAACCCCAGTTCGTGCGACAACGCCATCTCATACGCCCCTTCGAGCAATCCCGGCCCAAGTTGCCGGTGCACCTCGATGGCCGCGCCGACGATGGAATTCGAGCACTCATTCTCATCCGTTTTTTGTAGTCGCTTTCCTTTGCGCCCTTTGCGTCTTTGCGTTCAATGCCTTTCGCCTCTTTCCTCTTTCCTCTTTCCTCTTGCCTCTTGCCTCTTGCCCCTCAGTTCCCCCCCGCAGCCCACCCACCTAAGCCGTCGGAATAAGAGACTAAATCCTCTCCCAGTTGAACTTCGCCTTCTTCCCGGTACCGAAAACCTTCAGTGCACCGGACTCGCCCACGGAGTTGGGCCGGTTGAAAATCCAGTTCTGCCACGCCGAAAGGCGTCCGAAGATGCGTGTGTACATGTTTTCGGGCCGTGTGAAACGCAGATTCGCCTCCAGGCCCGTGAGCGCGTCAGGCGAGATGCTCGCGCGTTCTTCCAGCGCCAAACGGATCTCGTCCTCCCAATCGATGTCATCGGGCGTAGCGCTGACCAGGCCTAGATCCAGCGCTTGCTTGGCGCGCAAGGATTGCCCGATGTGCGTTCGCAGCTTTTCGATTGTTCCGGCGTTTCCATAAAAGCGGCTCGCCAGGCGTGCCTCGCCTTCCACGCTCGGATAGGGCCCAAAGTTCATGGGCGACAGAATAACGCAAGGTTCGTCTTCCGGCGCATCCGGTAAAGCCAGCATATAGGCGCGGTCCGCGGCCCACAGCAGCTCCGCCAAGGTGCCCGCGAAACAAGAATCCCGGTCCACCACTGCGAACATGCTGCGCGAGGACACCTCCAGGCGCGCGAACGTGCGGCGTAGCATGCCCACGGTCTCGCTCACGAACCATTCGTGTTGCCTTGCTCGCAACACGTCGTCGTAGGCCTGCACGGCGGCGGGGTTTCCGCGCGTCTTGAGCACCCACATGCCCAGTTCGAGTTCATTGGTGCGCAAGCTGAGAATGGCGTCATCTAGTTCGCGGGCCATTTGCAAGGGCCACCACTGGCAGCTTTCGATGAAGGGCCCCGCATGTGTCGGTGCCGATAGAGTGAGGGTGACGCTGCGTCCAGGACGATTCACCCGCGCATCGACATATTGGTAGTGATAGCCGTGCTCATCGATTTGGCGCGAGAGGGGTTCGAGCGTGACCCCCTTCCGGCCGCCAGGCCGCCCACTCGTGAGCGCCAGCGCTTGCGCGCGCTGCCTGACCAGATCTTGAAACTGCGCGGGCTTGGCAATGGCATCCACCAGGCCCCATTGCAAAGCGCGCTCCGCGCGTACGCCTTCGCTCGTGGTGCAAAACATGTCCGCCAAGTCCCGCCGTACTTTGCGTTTGTCCGTGAGCCGTGTCAGCCCCCCGGTACCGGGCAGCACGCCGAGCAAGGGCACCTCGGGCAAACTCACCGCCGAGGAGCGGTCGTCGATCAGCACAATTTCATCGCAGGCCAGTGCCACTTCGTAGCCACCGCCCGCGGTGTTGCCGTTGAGCGCGGCGATGAATTTCAATCCCGAATACCGGCTCGCATCCTCGATGCCGTTGCGCGTCTCGTTGGTGAACTTGCAGAAGTTGACCTTCCAGGCGTGGCTCGACAGACCCAGCATGTAGATGTTCGCTCCCGAACAAAACATGCGCTCCTTGGCGCTGGCCAGCACCACCACCTTGACCTCCGGGTGCTCGAAGCGAATGCGCTGAAGCGCATCGTACAACTCGATATCCACTCCCAGGTCGTAGGAGTTGAGCTTCAGTTTGTAACCGGGCCGCAGTCCTGCGTCCTCATTCACATCCAGGGCAAGTGTCGCCACATCCCCCTCAAAGCGCAGGCGCCAATGCCGGTACTGCTCCGGGTGTGTTCGGTAATCCACTATGGGATTGAAGGGTAATGCGGCATCCATGGGTAGAAGATTTTCGCGCGAAGGGTTTTATGAACGGTCTTGGACTTGGTGCCCTAGGATAACCCGTATCCACCACGGGGCATTCAAGCCAAGGCCCAACCCGGCGATAACAGAACACCGAAGGAACAACTCTTCCACATCCCAGCATGAAAAAGATCTACCTGATTCTCGGCCTTTTGGCGTTGGTCATCGCCGCGTCCATCGGTTACGTGAGATGGGACCGGCAGCAGACCAAGAAAATGCAAGACGCCGTTCTTGAACGCGTAGGTAATGCCACGGCGGCCTTGAATACAGGATTGAAGCGCGGAGCCGGCTCAGCCGCCCAATCCAAATCCCTAATTACGTCCGCGGAACGCGCCGATGCGGATTTTGCCGCGGTTCGGGCCATGCCCGGCGACCGCATCCTGCTTCTTGGTGGCGCCGCCTCGGAGTACTTGGACACCACACGCGAGTTGCTAAAGCGGCGCGCCAAAATTTTGCTGCTCGAAAACGTCGTGCGGCAGGGCATTCATGAATTTCGCGATCATATGCTCAACCGGCGCGGTGCCGCCAACTGGACCAGCGAAGCCGTGCGCCTGAAAAACAAACTGGAAGAGAATTTCAAGGACTACGAGCGCACCATCGAAGCCCACACCAAACTCTCCAGCGATATTGCCAGCGCCCACAAGCGCTTCGACGGCCTAGAGGCCGCTGGCCGCTTAGTCTCGCTCACCGAAATCGCCGTGGTGCGAGACCAAGCCATCGCACTGGGAAAGGAGATGGCGGCGGATATGGAAGCCTTGCGGTACATGCTGGAGCCGCGGTAGGGCGCTGGCCTTCACGATCGTCCCAAGAAGAACAGCGGCCGTGATACTCTCCTAACCGTCCTCGAATCCTAAGCGCGCGCTTGTTATCGCTATCGGGGGAGCGTAACATGTGACCATTATTTTGGTCATGCAAAGGTGCAATATGTACACGATGAGTTTAGCTCGTGCCAAGGCGCAGTTGAGCGAGTTGATAAACGCGGTTGAATCTGGGGAGGAGGTCGTTATCACCCGGCACGGGCATCCGGTAGCGCGCGTGATTCCTGCCAACTCGGCCAAGCAAGTTTTGCCGTTGCAGCACCTCGCCACCCTACGGGAGCAGGTTCCCGCGTGGCGGGGCAGTAGCGCCGCGTCGCTGCGTGAGTTACGCGACGCGGAATGATCTATCTCGATACCAGCATTTTGACTCCGCTGTTTCGGGAAGAAGCCACTTCTAAAAAAGTATCGGAGTTCCTTTCCCGGCAAGCCGCGGGGACGCTGGCAACCAGCAAATGGGCGTCAGTCGAGTTTGCCAGCCTGACCTCCCGCGATGTGCGCATGGGCGTGCTATCGGCGGCGCAAGGGAGGAGGCTGCTCGTGGAGTTTGAGGCCATGATTGCGAACTCTTTGATTGTCTGGTTTCCAAGTGCAAAGGACTTCGAACTGGCACAAAAGTATGCCGAGAACTTTTCCACTCAGCTACGCGGGCCGGATGCGCTGCATCTAGCGGTAGCGCACAATAATGGCGCGCAATTTGTTGCCACACTGGACGACGGAATGCTTTCCGCCGCGAAGAAGCTGAAGATTCCCGCGCGGCGGGTGATTCGCCGTCCCTGATTCTGCTCGCAGTACCAGTCGCCATGGCAGATGGACACATACGCCGTTCATCGCGTCCCTTTGGAGACGCCATAATGCGCGCTTCCGTATTCCCAACCAGGAGCGAGCATGGCCGCGATCAGCCAAGCCGACCACAGTATTACCCCGCCGCGCATCGATATCCCGCGCGAGTACAACGCCGCACATGACCTAATCGAACGCAATTTGCTAGCGGGCCGCGCGGGTAAAACGGTCTACATCGACGACGCAGGCCGTTACAGTTACGGTGAACTTGCCGAACGCGTAAACCGCTGCGCCAATGCGCTACTCGGACAGGGCTTGCGCGCGGAAGACCGCGTGTTGCTGTGCCTGCTGGATACGATCGATTTCCCTACCGTCTTCCTGGGTTGCATCAAGGCGGGCATCGTACCGGTGGCCGCCAACACGCTGCTCACGCCTAGCGACTACAGCTTCATGCTGAACGACAGCCGCGCCAAGGGGCTGATCGTGTCGGCCGTTTTGCTGCCCCAATTTCAAACGCACCTGGATTCCCTGCCGAACATCATCGTGCCGGGGGAGTCTTCTACTGGGCATGCGAAGTTGCAGGATTTGATGGCAAGGGCGAGTACGAGTTTCGCCCCCGCGCCCACTCAAGCGGACGATATGTGTTTTTGGGCCTACTCATCGGGTTCCACGGGTGTTCCCAAGGGAGTGGTGCATGCCCATAGCAGCCTCATTCAGACGGCGGAGCTTTACGCCAAACCCATCCTCGGTATTCGGGAGGACGATGTAGTGTTCTCCGCCGCGAAGTTGTTCTTCGCCTACGGACTGGGCAACGCTCTGACTTTTCCACTGGCGGTGGGGGCCACTGCGGTGCTCATGGCCGAACGGCCCACGCCCGTCTCCGTCGCGCAACGCCTGAAGGAACATCAACCCACTATATTCAACGGCGTGCCCACTTTGTTTGCCGCCATGCTTGCCAGCCCCGATTTACCGAAGAAAAGCGAAGTGCGGCTGCGCATCGCCACGTCGGCCGGCGAGGCACTGCCTGCGCAAATCGGCCGGCGCTTCAGCGAGCACTTTGGCATCGATTTGCTGGATGGCATCGGCTCCACGGAAATGCTGCATGTGTTTCTTTCCAACCGGCCCGGAGATGTGCGCCACGGCACCACGGGGCTTCCGGTGCCAGGATACGAACTGCGTTTGGTGGATGACGAGGGCAAGCCCGTGCCGCGCGGGGAAACGGGAGAATTGCAGATCAAGGGCCCCACGCAGGCCATCTTCTATTGGAACAACCGGGAGCGGACTCAATCCACTTTTCTTGGACCCTGGACGCGCAGCGGGGACAAGTATTCGCAGGATGCGCAGGGATACTACGTGTACGCTGGGCGCAGCGACGATATGTTGAAGGTGGGCGGCATCTACGTTTCTCCCATGGAGGTGGAATCCGCCTTGATTACGCATGCATCGGTCTTGGAAGCGGCTGTCATCGGCAGCGCGGATGCCGGCCAGCTGGTGAAACCCAAGGCTTTCGTGGTGCTCAAGCCTGGTGTTACGCCCTCCCCCGCGCTAGCGCAGGAATTGAAGCAACATGTGAAGGACGCATTAGCACCCTACAAATACCCGCGCTGGATCGAGTTCGTAAGCGAGTTGCCGAAGACCGCGACCGGAAAGATTCAGCGCTTCAAACTCCGGGCGTTGGAGCAACGCCCGTAGCGATTAAGGAACGATATGAGAATCTTATTCGCATTATGTTTGCTCGCGGCAAGCGCGGCCGGTACCGCTCAACAGCCCGAGAAATGGGTGGTGAGTTGGGCCGCATCCGTGCAAGGTCCCTACCCTTCCGGCAATCCGTCCGCGCAGCCGGATTTGAAACTCGCATTCCCCGTGCCGGAACGCGGCGCGCGTGACCAATCCTTTCGCATGATCGTGAAGCCCGCCATTTGGGGACGAGAGGCACGGCTACGTTTCTCCAATGCCTTGGGCACGAAGGCGGTGACCTTTGACAGCGCGTTCATCGGCGTGCACATGAGCAGTTCCGCGATAGTGAAGGGAACGAACCAGCCGCTCACTTTCGCGGGCAAGCCCAGCATCACCGTGGCACCCGGCGAATCGGTGTGGAGTGACGGCGTGACTCTTCCTTTTGCCAGCGATAACCCGCTTCTGGCTGGCCGCAAGCTCGCCGTGAGCTTTCATGTACTCGGCGAAAGCGGGCCCATGACGTGGCATGCGAAGGCGTTGCAAACCTCTTACGTGAGTTTTCCGGGAAGCGGATCGAAAGGTCATGATGAAGCGGAAACCGCCTTCGCACTCAGCACCACGTCGTGGTACTTCTTCGACGCCCTCGACATGAAGGTGCCTGCTGACGCCTACGCCATCGTCGCCTTCGGCGACTCCATCACCGACGGCACGTTATCGACATTGAACGGGGATGACCGCTGGCCTGACGTTTTGGCGCGCCGCCTGCATGCACTTCACGGCAATCGTATCGCCGTTGTGAACGCCGGCATCGGTGGCAACCAAGTCGCGGGACCCAAGGAATATTCCCCGGACAAGCCTTTTCCCGGCGGTCCCGCGGCGCCGGCGCGACTGGAACGCGACGTACTCTCGCTGTCCGGTGTTCAAGGCGTGATCTGGCTGGAAGGAATCAACGACTTCAGCAAGAACGGCAATGCCCCGCTGGAAGCGGTTCAGGCAGTGATGAGGGAAAGTGTCGCACGCATGCGCGCACGCGGCATCCGCGTAATGGGCGCGACGCTCACCCCTGCACTGGGCACCCCCATTACCAGTCACGGTTTCGCGGAGCAAGACCAAAAGCGCAGAGCCCTCAACGACTTCATCCGTAATGCGGGGGTCTTCGACGCCGTGGCGGATTTCGATGCGGTGATCACCAATCCTGCCACTGGCGCCCTACGGCCTGAGTTCGTTCACAATACCACCACGGGGGGTGAGGGGGATTGGTTGCACCCCAACCGCCTGGGTTATCTGGCGATGGGCATGGCCATCGATTTGAATTGGATCGCCAAGAGGCAAGAACCATAGCTCTATTCATGAAGAGGAGGCTCCATGAAAATCACTGACGTCACCTTGACGCTGTTCGCCTGGGACAACATCCCCGCCACCACCTATGGCGCGCATTCCGGCCGTTTCTCTGGCAGCAGCGCGCTCGGTCTCTTGCGGTTGGTCACCGACCAAGGGATCGAGGGCCACGCATTCCTCGGCTCCGCCATGAACTCGGCGGCGGTCGATGCGCAAGGTTTGATCACCCATCTGAAACCCGTGCTGATGGGCAAGAATCCGCTAGACCGCGAGAAGCTGAACCAAGACCTATGGAAACGCCAGCGCTCGGCGGGCGTGCGCACCATCGGCGCCGCGGACGTGGCGCTGTGGGATCTCGCCGGCAAGGCCTATGGACAGCCCATTCACCGCCTGCTGGGCACCTACAGGGAGAGCATTGGCGCCTACGCTTCATCGGCGATCCTCGCCTCGCCCGAAACCTATGCCGAGGAAGCCCTGGCCTTCAAGAACGACGGATGGGCCGCCTACAAGATTCACCCGCCTACCCAGTGGAAGACGGACATCAAGGTGTGCGAGGCGGTGCGAAAATCCGTGGGCAATGACTACACGATCATGCTCGATTCCACGTGGAGTTACGATTTCCCCGCCGCCGTGCGCGTGGGCCGCGCCATCGAGGAGATGGGCTTTCACTGGTACGAAGATCCGCTCGCCGACCAGGATCTGTACAACTACGTGAAGCTCAAGCAGAAGTTGCACATCCCGGTGATGGCGACCGAATATCCCATCACGGGGTTCGACAGTTACGCGCCCTGGATCATGCTGCAAGCCACGGATTACTTACGCGGCGACGTCGCCGTGAAAGGCGGCATCACCACGCTGCTCAAGACCGCGCACCTGGCCGAGGCCTTTCGCATGAATTACGAGGTTCATCACGGCGGCAATTCGCTCAACAATGTGGCCAATTTGCACGTGATCATGGCCATCCGCAACACGGAATTCTTCGAAGTGCTGCTGCCGCACGGCGCGCAGAAGTACGGCTTGGTGGAGGATATCGTGGTGGGCCGCGATGGCCTGGTACATGCACCCACCGCCCCCGGCCTGGGCTACCCCATCGATTTCGATCTGATCGAACGCAAGAAAATCTCGACTCTAAAATGACTCTTAAAGGTACATCATGGCCTATCCATTCCGCGCCCTCATTCTCCTTGGGATATTATGCACTTCGGTGCCTTATACCGAAGTGCATGCGATGATGGAAGCCGATAAATTCGTGGGTGCCTGGCGTTTGATCTCCGCCGAATTTCGCGCGGAGGATGGATCGCCCGCGCCATCTCCCTACGGCCCCGAGCCCCAGGGGCTGTTGATGTACGACGCCCAAGGCACCATGTCGGCGCAGTTAGCGCACAAGGACCGCAAGCCCTTCGCCATCGCGGACCGCATGAAAGGCACGCCGGAGGAGTTGAAGGCGGCCTTTGAAACCTACCAAGCCTACTACGGGCGCTACAAGGTGGACGAGCGCGAACGTGTCGTCATCCACACGGTGACGCAAGCACTCCTCCCCAATTGGGTGGGGACAGAGCAACGCCGCCAGTATCAATTCAAGGACGGCAAGCTGATCTTGCGCACCCCGCCCATCGTCATCGGCGGCAAACGGCTCACCGGCGAACTGGTGTGGGAGAAGATCAGGCTTTACAAGGAATAGGCGAGCGCTTAATTCCCGTCGCAGCTCTTTTTAACTCTGGTGGAACCCGAGAACTCATTGCAGGCCGACTGCGTGAAGATGTGAGGCCCGGTGGCGCGCATGGCGGACTGCGAGCGCAAATCGATTTCTCTTAGGCTGGGTTCGGCTGTTCGTACCCATTCGAGCAATTCGAGTACCTTGCGTTCATCCACCACTGGCCGCCATTCCAGGAATTTGGCGTCGCCGTGACAGCTTCCGAAGCACTTCGTCCCAAGAACCTCCCAGCGCGAACCTTGGGTGGCCAGCACCATGTACATCACCTTCGCCTCCGCCGGTGGCACGCCCTCGGCCAAGGCCGCTTCATAGAACATGCGCATGGCGTCTTCCCAGGGCTCGGTCATTCTGTGGGCGGCGGCGTCGTACACCACGGCCGCCTTGCGGAACCCGCCATCGAAGGGCATCCCAACCAAGGTACGAAACAAAGGCGGCATGCCCTTACCGTCCAGCACCTGCCCGCGCGGCGCGGTCCACACCTTGCCGCGAGCCTGCCGAAACTTGAAATCCTCCACCAATCGCATGGTGACAACGAAGGGGTCATCTATCCACTCGACCACGACCTTGCCTTCGAAATTGCCGACTTCGGCGCCGCGCGCCGTGGTGAACATGACGACCGTAACGAGCCATAGCAGCAGCTTTTTCATCTAACCTCTCCGATCAAAGGTATCTTAGAAGGGCGGCGTCCGCCCCCCAATAGGCGAATCGTACCAGCACTAAGGCCCGCCCAAGTTTGGGCGCCACCGGTACCGGAGCCGTTTTAATGCAGTACTCTTTAGCCGAATATGGCCTTCGCAACCGTACAAAACCGGCGTATCGAGTACCAGTGGTTTCGCCCAGAAGGTGCCAAGCATGCTAACCCTATCGTCATGCTGCACGAGGGACTGGGTTCCCTCTCCCTATGGAAGGAGTTTCCCGTTGAGCTTGCCCAAGTCACGGGCCACGCCGTCCTGGCTTATTCGCGCTACGGCTATGGCAAATCCAGTCCTCTAGGGGAAAAGCGCGAGCCGCGCTATATGCATGACGAGGCCTTGGACGCATTACCCGCACTGCTCAAGGAGCTGCAGATCGAGAATCCCGTGCTATTTGGCCATAGCGACGGGGCTTCCATTGCCCTCGTCCATGCCGGTGCCCGGCGCTGTCCCGTGGCCGCGCTCATTGTGCTGGCACCCCATGTATTCACCGAGGAGATGGGAGTGCGCAGTATCGAACGGGTGCGCGAAGCCTATCTTTCCGGGGACCTTAAAAGCCGCCTCGCCAAACGCCACGACGACCCAGACTCCGCCTTTTGGGGTTGGAACGACATCTGGCTGGACCCGCGTTTTCGCGAGTGGAACATCGAGGAATATCTCCCCGCCATCGAGTGTCCGGTGCTCGCCATGCAAGGCCACGATGACGAGTACGGCACCATGGAGCAGATCCACCGCCTGGTGCGCGCCGTGGAGCGCATCGAGGTGAAGAAACTTGCCAATTGCGGGCATTCCCCGCACCGCGACCAACCTCGGATTGTGCTGGCGGCCGTTGCGCAATTTCTGGAGCAGTGCCAATGACCGCGCGTTGCGCTTGGTGCGGCGAGGATCCCTTGTACGTGCGCTACCACGACGAAGAGTGGGGCGTGCCAGTACACGATGAGCGCACGCTGTTCGAGTTTCTGATTCTCGAAGGCGCGCAAGCGGGCTTGTCCTGGATCACGGTGTTGAGAAAACGCGAGCACTACCGCGAAGCCTTGGATGGCTTCGACCCCGAGCGAATCGCGCGCTACAGCGACAAGAAGCTGGAGCGCCTGCTGGAAAATCCCGGCCTCATTCGCAATCGCTTGAAGATCGCATCGCTGCGCACGAACGCGCGCGCCTTCCTGGAAATCCGCCACAGCCATGGCAGCTTCGAGCGCTATCTGTGGCAGCATGTGGGCGACAAGCCCATGCAGAACGCCCGCAAGAACATGGGGGATGTCCCCGCGAAAACACTGGAATCCGATGCGCTATCGAAAGACCTCGTGCGCCGGGGCTTCAAGTTCGTGGGCTCCACCATTGTCTATGCTTACATGCAGGCCGTGGGCTTGGTCAACGATCACACCATCGATTGCTTTCGCCACGCCGCACTGTCCCGGCAAACACCGCCTGCTTAGGATTTTCTCTTCATGCACGAAACCACCGATTTCAATGGACTGCCCGCCCTTAAGCTCAACGCATCAGGGGGCGCCTCTGCCATCGTCACCTTGCATGGTGCTCACATCGTCTCATGGAAAACCAATGGGGGAGATGAGCGGCTTTACCTCAGCGAGTGCTCCAGCTTTACCCCCGGCAAGCCCATTCGCGGCGGCATCCCCTTGGTGTTTCCGCAGTTTTCAACGTTCGGCGCGCTCCCGCGCCATGGGTTCGCACGCAACATGCCGTGGCAGTTGGAGAAGGTGCATGAACACGGAGAATTTTCCGGGGCCACCTTGTTTCTGACGGATACACCTGACACCCGCCAAATTTGGCCCTTCGCCTTCCGCGCCGAACTCACCCTATCCATCTCGGCGAACCAGTTGGACGTGGAGTTAGCGGTGGAAAACTCTGGCGAGGAGCCCTTCTCCTTCAGCGCGGCTCTTCATACCTATCTGCGAGTGGAGCACGTGGAAAGCACACAGGTCATGGGATTGCACGGCTGTACCTACCGTGACCAGAGCGCCGGGGGCGGCAAGCGCACCGAAGGCAAGGAGGCGGTTAATTTCGAAGACGAAGTGGATCGCATCTACCTCTCGGTGCCCCAAGAAGTGATGCTGCGCGAACCCAATCGGAGCATGAACATAGTCTCCACCCACTTTCCCGATCTCGTGCTGTGGAATCCCTGGGTGGAGAAATGCGCCCAGATACCGGACATGCCCGCGGACGGATTCAAGCGCATGGTCTGCATTGAGGCTGCCCTGGTCGAGCACCCCCTAAAACTAAATGCGGGCAAACACTGGTGGGGCAGGCAAGCGCTGGTGGCGATACGATAGTTACTACTTCGAGTTACATATGCACGCGACACGTAAACCATTTCCCTCATCCCCACCCTTCTCCCGGGGGGGAGAAGGGCTTTTCACCCCGCGCCCGCCGGGAGAGGGGCCGGGGGTGAGGGAAGGAACCACCATGATTCCGTGTGCCACTAGGTGAGGTGCTCCTTAGTGATACGCGCGGGTTGCATCCACCCAAAGCCAGTTGTAGCCTCCGCTTCCCCGCCACCCAGCTTCGTGAATCATGAACCTTCTGATCCAAGACCGGCCCGCCTACGTGTACACCGGCACCCGAGCCCTCGTCGAGGGCCAGCGCACGGTGATGTTCATTCACGGCGCTGCCAACGATCACAGCGTATGGGCATTGCAAAGCCGCTACTTCGCCTATCACGGATGGAACGTGCTGGCGCTCGATCTTCCGGGCCACGGCAAATCGGCGGAGCCCTTGCTCACTACAATCGAGGCGATGGCCAGTTGGTGTAGCGCGGCGCTAACCCAAGCGCGCATCGAGAGCACCGCGGTGGTGGGCCACAGCATGGGCTCCTTGATCGCGCTGGAACTCGCCGCTCGCCATCCGCAACAGGTAAGCCAATTGGTACTGGTGGGAACAGCCTTTCCCATGAAAGTATCCGATACGCTGCTGGGCGCGGCGAAAGCGCAAGATCACGCCGCGCTGGACATGATCAGCGTATGGAGCCATAGCAGCGCAGGCCAGACCGGCGGCAACCGCGCGCCGGGACAATGGATCATGGGCTCGGGCATGCGCCTGCTGGAGCGCAACGCCAAGCCCTTGCATAATGACTTCAAGGCTTGCAACGACTATACGGCCGCCAACGAGAGCGCGGCCAAGGTAGGCTGCCCCACACTGGTGATATCCGGCAACCGCGACTTGATGACGCCCGCGAAAGCCGCACGCGGCCTCGCCGGCAAACTACCGAATGCGCAGGTTCGGCTCATCGATGGTGCTGGGCACGATTTGATGGCCGAACAACCCGACCAGTTGCTCGATGAACTGATCGGGTTTCTGGGTTGACCGCTGCCTACTTCGCCTGCTCCAACAACTTCTCCGCTGTGCTCACCTCGAATTTGCCTGGCTCCTCGAGATTGAAGCTCTTCACCACGCCATCCGCCACCAGCATGGAGTAGCGCTGTGATCGCACACCCAATCCGCGCGCGGTAAGATCGAACTCCAGGCCCAGCGCCTTGGTGTAAGCGCCATTGCCATCGGCCAGCATGCGGACTTTGCCCTTGGTTTTTTGGTCTTTACCCCAGGCACCCATCACGAAAGCGTCGTTGACCGAGAGGCACCAGATTTCATCGACCTTGGCCGATTGGAATTTGTCCGCGAGGTTCACGAAACCGGGCAAGTGTTTGCCGGAGCAGGTGGGTGTGAAGGCACCGGGCAGCGCGAAGAGAGCGATGGTTTTTCCGCGCGCGATCTTGTCAACCTCGAAGGCATTGGGGCCCAGGGTGCAACCCGGCGTTTCCTCTTCGATGAACTCCCAAAGGGTTCCGGCGGGAAGCCGGTCTCCAACTTTAATGGCCATGATATTTTCCTTGTAAGCGAATTCGAGAGAAAATTGTACCGCTCAAAGCATTGCGCTGGCTCACACCCTACATGACCGATCAAGACGACTCCGAAGAGGAACAGGCCGCCCCCCCCATCCCCGCGGGCGCCAAGAATTACATCACGCCCAAAGGCTATGAACGCCTCAAGGAAGAAGCTCTGCAGTTGATCGACAAGGAACGCCCGGAAGTGGTCAAGATCGTGAGTTGGGCCGCCTCCAATGGCGACCGCTCGGAGAACGGCGATTACATCTACGGCAAGCGCCGGTTGCGCGAGATCGACCGGCGCATCCGCTTTCTCACCAAGCGCCTGGAGCATGCGGAAGTGGTGGACCCCACCCAGCGCGAGGAAACCGACCAGATATTTTTCGGCGCCACCGTGATACTTTGCTCGGAAAGCGGCGAGGAGCACACCTATAGCATCGTGGGAATCGACGAGGCGGACGCGACACGCGGGCGGGTGAGCTGGATCTCGCCACTGGCGCGCACCCTCACCAAGAAGCGCGAGGGAGATTCCTTTGTCCTGCGCACACCGGGCGGGGAGCAAACGCTGGAAATCGTGAGCGTGGAATACAGGGCTATCGATTAAGACTTCGCACCGGAACCGATTACGATTTTCTCCGGGCGCTCCTCGATCCAGCGAAACAGTTGTTCCGCGATGGCCTCGTCGTTGCTGAAGTAGAGCGCATCGCACTCGGCCAGGCGCCGTTTCACTGCCGGATCGTTGGCGGCATTCGCCATGCTCTCCGGCGTGAGTTCCCCTTCGATGCCTAGGGCGGCGGTAGCCTCGCGCGCGAGCATGGCCGCCTTGGGGCAATCGATGGCGTCCAAGGCAGTGGCTATGATGGGCGCGAACTCGCTGGAGGTATTGGCAAAGAACTGGCTGAACCCGCCGTTGTTCACTTCGCGCTCCAGCGCCTCGATGGCCAGAACGAAAAACTCTTCGCGCGAAATCTCCTGCACGGCGCGCTTGCGTTGTACCGCCTCCTCGAAGGCCAAGACGAGGGAATCGATGCGGTGGGTTGCTTGCAAGGACAGCAGTTCGTGGGTGCTCTGGCCGTCGTAGCGGTCGAAAAACTGCGCACCTTCCACGAGACGCACTACCCTTCCTCTTTCACGGGACTCCTGGGCCGCCATGCTCTCGCGCAGGCGTAGTCCAAGGAGGCTTCCTCCCAGGAAGAGCAGACCGTACACCGCCGTGAAGCCCACGCCTAAGAGCGCCAGCGGGCCCATGGCAAGAAAGATCAATGCATAGGCGAACTGCCCAAGGATCACGCCCGTGTATTGGCTCCACAAGGGCCGGCCCGCCAACAGGCCCGATACAAAACCAGCGACGGGGAGCGAGAAAAGGTAATAAGCGGCATCGTCCCAGGGCTCGGCCTTCCCCGCGATGGCAGGCGCGAGCGCCCAGATGAGCGCGCCGAAAAACGCCGCCAAGGCAGCCACGGCCCACGGCGGGGTCTTGGTATCGAATCGCACGCCGGGTCTGTTTAGAACACTAGGCGGCGCTCAAGCGCCGCACATGGGAAGTCGTGGCGCTCGCCAAACCCTTCAAGTTGTAACCACCTTCGAGAGCGGAAACGATACGCCCGCCGGCGTACTTGCGTGCGATACCGGCGAGCACGTCGGTCATGTCGGCATAGTCTCGGTCCGTGAGCTGAAATTGCCCGAGGGGATCGCCCGCGCGCGAATCGAATCCGGCCGAAATGAGCACGAACTCCGGTTTGAATTGCGCGGCGGCGGGAATCAAATCTTCCTTGTATGCGCCCAGCACTTGCGCCCTTCCCGCACCGGCGGGGAAAGGGCGGTTGATGATCTGCCCCTTGGCCTCTCCCTCCCCTATTTCATCAATACCTCCGGTGCCCGGATACCACGGATCCATGTGCGTATCGAAAAACAGCACGGACTTGTCGCGCCAAAAAATATCTTGCGTGCCGTTCCCATGATGCACGTCCCAATCCGCGATGAGCACGCGCTGCACACCATATTTCTTCTGCACGTAGCGCGCCGCGATGGCGACGTTGTTGAACAGACAAAACCCCATGCCGCGCTCCGCCGATGCGTGGTGCCCCGGCGGGCGCACGGCGCAAAAGGCATTCTTGGCATCGCCCGCCATCACCGCATCCACCGCCGATAGTAGACATCCCACG
Organism: Burkholderiales bacterium; assembly: GCA_046160525.1. Lineage (GTDB taxonomy): Bacteria > Pseudomonadota > Gammaproteobacteria > Burkholderiales > SHXO01 > SHXO01. The sequence continues at coordinate 27,447 of JBJXGQ010000120.1, read as the reverse complement.
GCAGCGAGCGCCGCCTCCAGCGAACCCAACGAGAGCGCCACGTCGCCCGTGGAAAGTTGCGAGGCGCCCTGCTGAATCTCGCTCTTCACACGCTCGGCGTAGGATTTCGAGTGCACGAGTTGCACTTCCTCGTCGCTCGCGATTCTCCCCTTCGCCAGGGCAATGCCTCCTTCACGCTCCAATACGCCCATGGCGTTGAGCACGGCATCGGTGCGAGCGGCTTGTTCCGGGTGCCCTTCGCCGGCGAAATGTTTGGCGCAGGACGGATGATGGAACACGGTAGTGATAGGCGCGGGCTTTGCCTGCCCTGTTACGCTAAGCAGAGTGCCCGCGGCGAGGACGGCACCGCGCTCCAAGAACGCCCGCCTGCGCATCGATTACCCTGAACGGGAATTACGCGGCGCTTGCAGAGCCAAGCCCCCGTGCAGAGCGAGCATCTTCTCGCGCCATGCCCACACTGGATCGCTTGCTTCCAGCATCTCGAAATTCGACGTGCAGCGTGCCCACATGAAAGTACCGAGGACGATGTGATCCGCGTGTCCGGGCGCGGCGCCGCACAGGAATGCTTGTGCGCCAAGCGTTGCGCGTAGGGGATCGATGGACTGCCGAAACTGCGTGCGAGATTCCTCGCGGTTGGCCACGATTTCTTCCACGGTCTTGGCGAAACGCTTTTCGCGGGATTCGCGAAAGTAGGCCTTGTCCTTTTCGTGCAGCCCCATCCACACGTCCTTTAGCACCATGCGCGAGATGAGCGGATGCAGCACGCGCTCGCTCCAATACTTGATGAACAACGCTTGGGCCTTCGCCTGGGGCCCCTCGAACAAAGGCGCCCGCGGATAACGGGCGTCGAGGTATTCGGCGATCCTCCAGGAATCGGACACGATATGATCACCATCCACCAGCAAGGGAACCGTGCCTTCGTTAGGCGTTGGTAGCAGTGCCTTATCGGTGAAGCGCCAAGCTACCGTGTCCAGAGGCAAGCCTTTGTGCGCGCACGCGAGGCGCACGCGCCAGCAATAGGGGCTGAATCGGTGGCCCTCATCCGCGCCAGCCAAGTCGTACATCTTGAGCGCCATGTTGTCCTACCCTCTCACGGTCGCGGCGCGCTGGCCCAAGAGGATCTTCTTGGCGTTCCGGAAGATTGAAATCTTATGCCCATTGGGTGCGGGCCAATAATGAAGGTCGGTCATTTTGCGGGCAGTCAGTGGCGGAAAACCGATTCTAGCTGCTCGCGGCCGGCTCCGCCGGCTCATGAATTACTCGGTGCTACGAAAGGTATTGGCCTCCTCTCGCCGGACCGGGGGACTGCCTTCCTCATGCTCGCACAGCAATTCCCAGCGCAAAACGGGAATTCTCTCGGACGCGCGCTGTTGCGAAAGATAACGGTTCTGCACTTCGTAGGCCTCGCCTTCGGAAGCCGAACGCGCGCGGCATGCGCTCGCAAGATTGTCGAAGCGCCCGCTCACGTGCTGGGCATGATGCACTAGCTCGTGTAACAGAATGGATTGATGATAGAGGTTGGACTTGAGATTGAAACTCTCGTCCACGACAACGCCAAATTCGGGATGATAAAAAGCGCGTATTTGGCAAGGCCCCGTGCAAACCATTTGTTCGATTTGCGCGCGGGGAAGCTGCCGTACTTCGGGGAGGGCCTCAGGCGCGGGATAGCCTGTGATCGCCTGCACGGCGGCGTAGAGTTGGATCACGAGATCCGTAAGCCAGGACTTATCCATACTGGTACTCCTTGAGGTGAGACTTCCCCCTCCAAGGAAGCACGCTTATGAAGGGTAACGGAGCAAGCCCGAATTGCTGAAGGTCTTTTTCCATCTATCTGGCTCGCCCGCCAAGTAAGTAATGTTTGGGCGCCTTTTGGTTCAAATATCCAACGCTTGAGCGGGGCGGCCGAATTGTCAATCTCAAGCCGTTACTATCCCGAACAAGCGGCGCTGCAATGCCGCATATCGTGGTTGCATCGTTTGGTCGTAGAACACCGGGAGAAATTACTTGACTCAGAGGTTCGATCTCATCGCCATCGGTGGCGGCAGTGGTGGCGTGGCGGTATCCAATCGCGCGGGCAGTTATGGAAAAAAATGCTTGCTCGCCGAGCGCGCGCGCCTGGGTGGCACTTGCGTCAACGTGGGATGCGTCCCCAAGAAAGTCATGTGGAACGGCGCACAAATCGCGCACGCGCTGGAAGAAGCACGCGATTATGGATTTCAAATGGGCGCTCATCCTGCCTTTTCCTGGGAACATCTCAAGCGCGAGCGCGACCAGCATGTGCTCGACCTCAACAACCATTACGCCAAGTACCTCGCCACGAACAAGGTCACGGTGGTGCATGGTGACGCGCGTTTCGTGGGGCCGAAAACCATCGAGATAAATGGCGAGCGGTTTAGCGCGGATCACGTGGTCATCGCCACGGGAGGCCACCCGCTGGTCCCGAATGTCCCGGGCGCGCATCTGGGGATAACCTCCGACGGCTTCTTCGATCTTCCCACACAACCCAAGAAGGTGGCCGTCGTGGGCGGAGGTTACATCGCCGCGGAGTTCGCCGGCGTGTTTCGCGCGCTGGGTTCCGAGGTCACATCCTATTTGAGACGAGACCAACTGCTCATGAGTTTCGACGGGCTCATGCGCGATACCCTCATGGCGCAGATGAAAGACGATGGCGTGCGCTTTATCACCAACACGAAAATAGAAGAACTCTCACGCACGCATCACGGAAACATCGCTATTCGCTGTAGCGGGCACGAAGTTCTTGAAGAATTCGATTGCGTGATCTGGGCCATTGGCCGGGAGCCTTGTACCGCCGAGCTCAACTTGGCGGCCACGGGCCTCGTGGCGGATGCTGACGGATTCCTTGCCACTGACGAGTACCAGGAAACCACCGTCCCCGGTATTTACGCCATCGGCGATGTGACAGGCCGCGCCGCGCTGACCCCCGTAGCCATCGCGGCGGGAAGACGTTTAGCCGACCGCCTATTCAACAACATGGCGGGAAGGCGCCTGGACTACGACAACATCGCCACCGTGATCTTCAGCCACCCTCCCATCGGAACCGTGGGGCTGACGGAAGCACAAGCCCTCGCCCAGTTTGGAGCAGGCGAGGTCAAGGTGTACGAGGCGCGCTTCACACCCATGTACCACGCCTTCACCCAGCGCAAGGTAAAGAACGCGATGAAGCTTGTAGTCGCGGGTGAGCAAGAGAAGATCGTGGGCTTGCATGTGATCGGGCCGGGAGCGGACGAGATGACTCAGGGTTTCGCCGTTGCCTTGAAGATGGGCGCGACCAAGCGCGATTTCGATGACACCGTGGCCATCCATCCAACGGTATCGGAAGAATTCGTGACCATGCGCGGGCCGCGGCCCGCGAGCCGAAGATGAATTGGTGTAGCCTTTCGTCCCGCGTTTCGCCAGAAAACGCCACAACGATAAACCCACCGGGAGTAGATTGACATGACGACCGCACCGGCCCAGGCGCACCTGGACCCCTACGCCTTGGACCCCAAGGACATCAAGGAACCACCCACGAAATTTAGCGAGATCATTCGCTACACGGGACCTGGAATTGTCCTGTCCGCATCCATCGTGGGGTCGGGCGAGTTGATACTCACCACCACGCTGGGCGCGAAGGTTGGCTACACGTTCATGTGGCTCATCATACTGAGTTGCCTGATCAAGTCCGTGGTGCAGGCTTTTCTCGGGCGCTACACCATCGGCATGGGGGAAACGGGATTGGCTGCAATCAACCGAATTCCAGGGCCGCGCTTCAAGGTGAGTTGGGTCGTGTGGGCCTGGGCCGCCATGGTATTCATGACGCTGTTTCAAATATGCGGCATGCTGATCGGCGTGTCGCAAGCGATGAACCAAGCCTTCGCCGGTGTATCGGTAACCGTGTGGGTGCTCGTCTTCTTCATTCTCACCATCATGCTGCTGCTGGGCGGCGCCTATCACCGCATCGAAAAGCTCGCCATGGTGAAGGTCGGCGTCTTCACCGCGATCACGCTCATGTCCGCGGTGTTGCTTATGATGTCTCCAAGCTTCACCTTGGCGGAAGTTGCCCAGGGTTTCACCTTCCAGATGCCCTCGGACAGCATGGCGGTCGCGGTCGCCGTGTTCGGCATCACGGGCGTGGGCGCCACGGAACTCTACATCTACACCTACTGGTGCGTGGAGAAAGGTTACGCCCGCTACACCGGGCCTAGCGACGGATCCGAAGCGTGGGCACGCCGAGCCAATGGCTGGATCAAGGTCATGAATGTGGATGTGATCGGCTCCATGATCATCTACACCATCGCCACCGTGGCCTTTTATTTGTTGGGAGCAGGCATCCTAAACAAGATGGGATTAGTGCCCGCGGGCAAGGAGATGATCTCTACCTTGACCAATATCTACACGCAGACTTTTGGCGAATGGGCGAAGTGGCTGTTCTACGTGGGTGCCATCGTCATTTTGTTCGGCACGGTGGTAGCCGCCACCGCGGGCCACTCGCGTGTTTTCGCCGACTTCGTACGCTTGCTGGGTGGCTTTCGCAATGACGATGTGAAGGCACGTAACCGCTGGCGGGACATCTTCATCGTCATTCTGATGGTAATTCCCGTGGTCCTGTTCTTCATCTTCGGCCAAGCACCCGTAGCCATGGTCACGTGGGGGGCGATCGCCCAGGCGATGATGCTTCCCATCATTTCCTTCGGCACCATTTTCCTCGTGCAGAAGCATTTGCCCAGTTCTATCAAGGCGCCCGCTTGGCTGATGGCAACGCTTTGGCTCGGCGCCATCGTCATCACGGGCTTTGTGGTTCCCGCCCTGCTGTCCGAATTGAAGAAAGTTCTTTAACCCGTAACGGAGACACACTCATGAGCATAAAAAGATTGAAGGTAGGTCCGCGCCTGTGCCAAGCCGTGGTGCATGGGGATACGGTTTACTTGGCTGGGATCGTCGCCGATCATCCGGTTCCCGATGCCGCCGCGCAAACCGGCCAGATTCTCGACCAGATTGACAAACTCCTGGCGGAAGCCGGTACCGACAAGACGAATATTCTGACGGCTACCATCTGGCTCTCGGATATCCGCTACTACGACGAGATGAACTCCGTCTGGGATAAGTGGGTACCGCAAGGAAATACACCGGCGCGGGCTTGCGTCGAATCCAAGCTAGCCCATCCAAAGTATTACGTGGAGATCCGCGTGGTCGCCGCTAAGTAGCTCGGTGCGGTTTGCACTTGAGCGATATTTGAGCGTCGGAAAAACTTACACTCGCGCCACGCGCAACTCGCGGGGAATTCGCAAGCGCATGATCCCATGGCATCTTTATCCTCGGGCACGCGTAGTGCAATAGGTTAGCTGCGCTTGACTGCTGGCCTGTATAACAGGAGATCCATCCGGCGCCTTCGGGCACACGGATATAAGCGGTTACAGTCAAGTCGCAACCTCCTCGTGGTTGGGTACTTAAGAAGGAGAGGGCAAAACCCTCTCCTATTTTTTTGTCCTGGACCCTTGCCTATTCCCCGCGCTGGTAGTACGCACCAAGAAACCAACTAGAGGTAGCGGGTTGCCCGGATACGAGTACACTAGGGCCGGTTATAAATTCACGTTCCCACCGGACACCGCCCATGCGCATCGAGGTTCACGTACACGGAAACATTTCTCTGAGAACCGGCACCACGCTTTCCCACGTGGAGGGAGCGCTACGCCCCTGGCTCGAGTACCTCGATGAGGACAGCCTCGCGGATGCCAAGAGCGTCCACCAAGAGGAACCTGGCATCGCTTTCGACCCGCGCAGGCGTGCGCTTGAAATCTGCTGGACCGGAGACGTTGGCCGCAATTTCCGCCGCTGCATAGAAGAGTCGTTGCAAGCGCTCAGCTCCTTCGCCGACCAGACCTCCGTCGTGGAACTCTCCTATTATCACGACGACGGCCAAAACGAATTCGGTGTCGTCTTCGTGGGCCCCACGCCGGAAGCCATCCACGACGCCCAGCGCCGCCGCATGCTGGAAGACGTTTCGCTGTTGCTAAGCCGCCACTTCGGTTCCGAGGAAATCGGCGAAGTCGTGGAGGTGGTCAATAAGCTCTTCGGCAGAAACTGGGAAGAGCGCACCTCCAGCGGCTCGGCCAACATCACATCGGAAGTCGTGCTCACTCCGGGCACGCGCAAACACTTGCACTAAGCTTTTTCGTCCGCGGCCGGCGCGGGCGCAAGCTTGAAACCCAACGGCTTGGCCTTCTCCGGCAACGGGCGTCCCATGCGAGCACGATGCGCCGCGTGATGCGCAAGATCCTTGGGTTTGAGTTCGATTTCCTTCTCTTTCCCCGTGCGGCCTAGTGCCACCACGGTGAGGCTCGGCTGGTCGGTGACGATGGCCGCCACGAGTTTCTCGCCCTTCTCCAAGCCCATCAGAATGACGCCGCGCCCGCGCGACATCTGCTTGAGCTCGGGGAATTGGAACAGCAGCAAGCGCCCTTGCTCCGAGAGGGTGGCCACGTAATTCTTCGGCGAATCCTCGAAGCTGGAGGGTTGTAGAGGAATATCGCCGTCTTCCACTGATAGGAACTCCTTACCGGCGCGGCGCGTGGAAATCATGTCGCTTAACTTCGCGGCGAAACCATATCCGCCGCTAGAGGCGATGAGTACGTTGGTATCCAGCTTGCCGCCAAGGGCGAAGAGAATCTTGGCACCGCCTTGCACTTCCACCAAGGAGGATGCGGGAACACCATCCCCCCGGGCCGAGGGCAATTCGTCCACGCCGACTGAATAAGCGCGGCCCAGGGTATCCATGAACGCAACGGAATCGACGGTGCGGCACGGTATCAGGGCACCCAAGCTATCGCCTTCCTTGAAGGAGAGCGCGGCCGGATCCACCCCCCAGCCTTGGCGGGCACGCACCCAGCCGTTCTTGGAAACGATGACGGTGACAGGATCGTCGATAACCGGCTTCACGGCCACGGCTTTCTCGGTGGCCTCGATGATCGTGCGGCGCGCATCGCCGAAAGTCTTCACGTCTTGCTCGATTTCCTTGATAACAAGACTCTCGAGCGTGCTGCGCTGGTTCAGCACGCGCTCCAGCTCCTTCTGTTCCTTTTTGAGGCCGCCCAACTCTTGTTCGACCTTGATGTGTTCGAGTTTGGCCAATTGGCGCAAACGCATTTCGAGGATGTCCTCGGCCTGCCGCTCCGTAAGATTGAACACCCGCATCAATTCGGGCTTGGGCTCCTCCGAATTACGGATGACCTTGACCACCTTGTCCACGTTGAGCAAGACGATGAGACGCCCTTCCAGCACGTGGATGCGGTCCAGCACTTGATCCAAGCGGTACTTGGTGCGGCGCTTGACGGTGGAAAAACGAAACTCCAGCCACTCGGCGAGAATGTCTCGCAAGTTCTTGCCTGTGGGCCTACCGTCCAAGCCAACCATCACGAGATTGATGGAGACGTTAGCCTCCATGCTGGTTTGCGCGAGCAGGAGGTTGATGAATTCGTTCTCATCGATCTTGGCCGTCTTGGGCTCGAACACCAAGCGCACGGAGTGCGACCGGTCGCTTTCGTCGCGCGCCTTATCCAGTAGCGATAACATCAATTGCTTTTCACGCTGCTGCTCGGGTGTGAGCGATTTTTTCCCAGCCTTGGGCTGGGGATTGGTGATGGCGTCGATCTCTTCCAGAACTTTCTTGGTCGAGGTGCCTGGTGGCAGTTCATTCACCACCAATTGCCATTGACCTCGTGCCAGCCGTTCGATAGTCCAACGCGCACGCACCCGTACCGCCCCGCGCCCGCTGGTGTAGGCCTCCAGCATTTCCTTACGCGGCGTGATGATCTGCGCACCGCCAGGGAAGTCTGGCCCCTTGATGTGCTTCATCACATCCTTGAGCGTCATCTCCGGTTCGCGGATCATGGCGATGGCGGCGGCGGCCACTTCGGTCAAGTTGTGGGGAGGAATTTCGGTAGCCATGCCCACCGCGATTCCCGAGGCGCCGTTCAGCAGTACCACGGGCAAGCGTGCCGGTAGCACCTGAGGCTCTTCCCTCGTGCCGTCGTAGTTAGGAACGAAATCCACCGTGCCTTGATCCAGTTCGGAGAGCAATACTTCGGAGAATTTGGTCAGGCGCGCTTCTGTGTACCGGTAGGCCGCCGCTTCGTCGCCGTCACGGGAGCCGAAATTTCCTTCACCATCGATAAGCGGATAGCGCATGGTGAAGTCCTGCGCCAATCGCACGAGGGCGTCATAGACGGATTGATCTCCGTGCGGATGGAACTTACCCAAGACATCGCCCACCACCGCGGCGGATTTGGTGCGTTTGGTACCCGCTCGCGTACCGTTATCCCACATGGCGTACAGAATGCGGCCTTGCACCGGCTTTTGCCCATCGGCAACGCGCGGCAGCGCCCGGTCCTTCACCGTGGCGATGGCATATTGCAGATACTGCGTAGACGCGTAGCGTCCAATGGGCAGCGCATCGCCAAACGCACCGTTCATGGGCGCGAAATGCGGCGGAATCGCGCCTCCGGATCCGGATGGCGCCGCGGGGGGCGCGGCGGCTGTTCTGTCTTCCGTCACCGTTTCAGCGTCCCCGAACATGTCGAGTTGGTCGTCTTTCTTGCCTTGGTTTTCTTCCATCGTTTATCTCTGGCTACGAAATATCGGCATCCACGAGGTTGCCGAAAGTCTCCATCCACTGCCTGCGCTGCGACGCATTCTCCTTGGCCATCATCATGTTGAAGATGTCGTTCGACACATCCAGGCCATCTTCCAGCGACACGGGCAGCACGCGGCGCGTGTCGGGATTCAACGTGGTTTCCCACAGGTGATCGGCGCTCATTTCGCCCAGGCCCTTGAAGCGGCTGACACTCCAACTGCCATCTTTCACCCCTTCGTCCATCAATTTCTCTTGAATCGCCACGAGTTCCTGTTCGTCCAAGGCATAGAGTTTTTTCGCGGGCTTGTTCTTGCCTTGTGAAGGCACATCGATGCGAAACAAGGGCGGCTGCGCCACGAACACATTGCCCTGTTGGATGAGCCGGGGGAAATGCTTGAAGAACAACGTGAGCAGCAGCACTTGAATGTGCGCGCCGTCCACGTCCGCGTCTGCCAGGATGATGACGCGCTTGTATCGCAAGTTAGAAAGGTCCGCCGCGTCGTTGAGCTTGTGATGATCCACGCCAATGGCCAGTGCGATGGCCTCGATCTCTTTGTTGGCGTAGAGCGAATCGCCGCTATCCTGCCAAGTGTTCTTGGGCTTTCCCTTGAGCGGCAGCACCGCTTGAAACTCTTTGTCGCGCGCCTGCTTGGCGGAGCCGCCGGCGGAATCGCCTTCCACGATGAACAATTCGTTGCGCTCCGGATCGTCGGAGGCGCAATCCGTGAGCTTGCCCGGCAGCACGGCCACTCCAGAACTCTTGCGTCTTTCCACTTTCTGCGCGGCGCGCGAGCGCGCCACGGCTTGCCGGATCACCAGCTCCGCGATGCGCTTACCCTCGTCGACGTGTTGGTTGAGCCACAGCTCGAAAGGATCACGTACCATTTGCGCGGTGAGTTTCACCGCGTCGCGCGAGATGAGTTCGTTCTTCACCTGGCCCTTGAACTGGGGGTCGAGCATCTTCACAGACAGCACGTAGTTGGCGCGCGACCACACGTCCTCGGGCACCACCTTGAGGCCGCGCTGTCCCATGGCGTGCAGGTCGATGAAGTTCTTGATGGCCGCGTAGACCCCTTCGCGTAGTCCCGACACGTGGGTGCCGCCCACGCGCGTGGGAATCATGTTGACGTAGGATTCCGTGACCAACTCGCCCTCGCCCGTCCACGCAATGGCCCATAGCGCACCCTCGCCCTCGGAGAAACTATCGGACTCCGATTGGGCGCTGACGTAGCGCTCCCCTAGAAAGCTGCTGGCCACGGGATCGTTACCGGCGATGGCCTCGGCGAAGTAGCCCTTGATGCCCAATGGAAAGTGCCAGGTCTGCGAGTCGAACTTGCCGTTCTTCTCCACCGAAAGGGAAAACCGCACGCCTGGCAACAGCATCGCCTTCGCGCGCAGCAGCGCGGCGATATCCGCCGCGACGATCTTCGCCGAATCGAAGTATTTCGGATCGGGCCAGAAACGCACGCGCGTGCCGGTGTCCTTGGCATCCACGCTTCCGAGTTTCTTCAAGGGCTCCTTGACCTGCCCGTTGTCCGCGAATACGAGGCGCGAGCGCGCGCCGTCGCGCTTGACCTCCACCTCCAGGCGCGTGGAGAGCGCATTGCTCACGCACACGCCCACCCCATGCAAGCCGCCCGCGATGCGGTAGACCGCATCCGCGTCCGTCTTGCGGAACTTGCCGCCGGAATGCAAGGTGGTGAAGATCACCTGAACCGCGGGGACCTTCTTCTTCGGATGCAAATCCACGGGGATGCCACGGCCGTTATCGCTCACCTCGGCCGAGCCATCTTCGTAGAGCACCACGTCCACGTTCTTGGCGAAACCGCCCAGGCCCTCGTCGGCCGAGTTATCGATAATCTCCACCAGCGCATGGTTCGGATTCGCCGGATCCGTATACATGCCCGGCCGGTGCAGAATCGGCGACAGGTCTTCCAGAATTTCGATATCAGCGGCGGTGTAACTGCCTTTCTTTGCCATGACTTCCTCTTAATAAAGGGAACTTCGCGGGCGGGGTATTGACCCCGCCCTTGACCAAAAGGGGCTACGTAATAACCACTTCGCCCCTTTGGAATCCCCCGAAATGAGTCCCCGCACCAAGAGCGCGGGGAATACGAGTTGCGGGCGCCGCGCCGGGTCACCCATTGGCGGGAACCAGGCGCTTGTGCAACTCGCTCACTGCTACCGCGCGCTTAGCGTGCGGCACGCGCAAAGCATCGGCTAATACGAGCAACTCGTACAACGCCGGATCGCGCCGGGCAGCCAGTGGCACCGAGCGGTACAAGGGGGAGAATCCCAGACCACGCACAGACCCGCCTTCCTCTGGCCACACCGCGGGCGGATCATCGGCGTAACCGACCCGGTCCTTGAGCGGTGCGGCGGAATAAGCCGTGGGAAGCCCATGCACCATACCGCCGCGGTCAGGGGCGAAGGCGTAGCGAAGCCCATGGACCAGGAACTCGGCCAGCGCGGATACATCGGGATATCCCCACCCTTCGTTCACCTGCATGAGCCCTACGTGTACCGCCCGCTTGACGCCTGCGTGTACCTCCGAGGCTGACATGCCCAGCTCATAGGCCAATTGGTTGTAGGACCACGGTTCACGGCCCAAAGCCACCATTTTGAGTAGGACGAGTAGGTCTTGAGGTTTCAGAGTCACCGGCCCGCCGAGGCGAACATACTGGGGTTTATTCTATTCGCGAATTGCGAATGGCGGAACCGATTTGCAAATATTTCTAAAGCGGGGCCACAAAACGCCGTTGAACGCACCGGCCTAAAACGTTGGAGACGCTCATGACCCCGATGGCATCCGTGCTGGCATTCGGTCCGCTCCTTGCGCGGCATCAACGCGCGGTACTCCACCACCTGTGCAAGGAAATCGAGCGCAGCGGCCACCCAGATGATGTGAGTACCGCTCACTGGGTCGAGCAGGCGGGCGCGGACATCGCCCTTCAGGTGTTTCATAACCTCTACTCCCCCCATCTCCGAAAGGGTGCCATCGGCGCTTTGGAACACATCCACAGAGCACAAAGACGCTTGGAGCGAGGCGTCTATGACTTGTGCGATCACTGCGGTACGACCCTCACGCTGCAATGGCTGCAACAACACCCCGCCGCGCTACGCTGCCCTTTGTGCATCGGCCGGGAGCGCGCGATCAACCTCTGAAAGGGTCTGGTATAGTCGCGCGCCCACTTCCCCGGCCCATTACTTTGCCGTCTGCTACCAGCACAATCATCTTTGACCTGGGAGGCGTTCTCGTCGATTGGAATCCGCGCCACCTATACAAAGAGGTGTTCCGCGACGACGCGCGCATGGAAAGCTTTCTGGCAGAGGCTTGCACCCATGAATGGATCCGGGAGATGGACGCAGGCAAGTCCTTCGAGCAGGCCGTTCGCGAGCGCATCCAGCGCTTCCCCCGCTACGCGATGCCGCTCGGTCTGTGGCGCACAAGCTGGGCAAAGACGATACGCGGGCCCATCGAGGAGAGCGTCACGGCTTTGAACGAACTCGCCCAAGGCAAGCGCCGGCTGGTGGCGCTGACCAACTGGTCGGCCGAAACTTTTCCCTACGCGCGGCAGCGCTTTGACTTCCTGTCGCTGTTCGAGGACATCCTGGTTTCCGGCGAGCACGGACTGGCTAAACCCGATCATGCTATCTTCCGGCTTGCGTGCGAGCGCTGGAACATCCGCCCCCAGGAGTCCCTGTTCATCGACGACAGCGCGGCGAACATTCAAGCTGCCCGCGACCTGGGCTTCGAGTGCATTCACTTCCTGGGTCCCAGCGCGCTTGTCGCCTCCTTGCACCAAATGGGGCTGTTACCCCCGGCCCAACTTGGCTCGGTGACTGGCGCCACGAAATAAGATCTGTTCGATCACCCACTCTTTTCCACAAACTCCAAGAGGACTCATGCTTAGCAATCGCTCAACCCTATCTACCCTTCTCATCGCCGCGCTACTCGCCAGTGCGTGCACGACCGACCCATTCACCGGAGAACAAAAGGTGAGCAAGACGGCCATCGGAGCCGGCATTGGCGCGGGCGCGGGTGCCGTGGTGGGCTGGATCAGCGGCAAGGACCAAAAGGAAAGTAAGCGCCGCGCATTGATCGGCGCCGGTGTAGGTGCGCTGGCCGGCGGATCGGTGGGCGCCTATATGGACATCCAGGAAAAGAAACTGCGGGAGCAACTCCAGAAAACCGGCGTCAGCGTCACGCGCAAAGGCGATGACATCACGCTCAACATGCCCGGCAACATAACCTTCGCCAGCAACAGCTCTGATCTCAATGGCGGATTCTATGAAGTGCTGAACTCCGTCGCGTTAGTGCTCAAGGAATACGACAAGACCCTGGTCGAAATCGCCGGCCACACCGACAACAAGGGAACCAATGAGCACAACCAATCTCTTTCGCAACGGCGCGCCGAAAGCGTGGCGCGCTACCTTACCAACCGGGGCGTGAAGGGCGAACGCATGCTTCCCGTGGGCGCCGGTGAGACCCACCCTGTGGCCAGCAACGACAACGAACCGGGGCGCACTCAAAACCGCCGCGTGGAGCTGACCCTTACTCCCCTTCGACAGAACTAACTTACTTGATATTCCGGCGAGCACGCCAATAGGTACAAGGCGCCCAGGACCTTGTCAGGCGTGCCGCTGGGGGTGACCGGATCATTGCCCAAGTACTCATTCACCACGCAGCGCGTGGCGGTGGTCAGCAATGCTAAGCCGAGACGCTGTGCCAGCAGGGTGATGAACACATTGGGCGGAATTTTGCGCGGGAAACCAATGGTCATGCTCTGTGCCACACGATCCGGGGCAACCGCATAGATGGCGTATCGCGCGAATTCGTAACGCGATACCAACACGCCCGCGCTGGAGAGTTGCATGGCGGTACGGCCCCGCGCCACCTCGCCGAATTGAAAGGGAACTTGGCCCATCTTGGGAAGATTCATCGCCACGCTTTCGACCAGCGCCCGGTTCAATTCCAAATCGAGCCGCTGCACCAATCCCGCCGCATACTCCATGGCGCCCTTCAATACCGTGCCGCGTACCTGCGTATCCCAGAAAGCGCTGGCTCTTAGCATGGTGCTCATCACGGACTTGATGCTGCCCCCGCTGCGTCCCCATGCAGCCATCAGCACTTCGAGATCGGCCGCGCTCGCCCGGTCGCACACAAAAGCCCGGTAGAGTTTCAGACACACGGACTCCATTGCACCGGCGTGGTCGTAGGGAGCGCTTAGCGGTTCATGGCGAGAAGGGAGGCGCTCGCTCTGTATAGCGATCGGAACGCGGCTCGCGACGGCGGTGTTGCTGGCGCGCAAGGCCGCACCTTCACGGCGGTAAACGCCCGCCTCGCTTGCTACAGCCCTCGCGGCATTGCGAGGGCTGTAGGGCTTGCTCGCAATCGCGCCTTCCCTTTGCAGAGCCGGGAGAAAATCCTTGAAATGGCCGGCGCCGTGCTGCCTCCAGATATCGAGTTGCAGCGCCATAAGCCCAGTTCCGCCGACTTGCATGGCGGGCGCGAAGTGCGCGTGCCAAAACCACGTCATGCGCGCTTCCAAGGGCCTGGCACTGGCGAGAAAGCGATATAGCAAGGTAAGGGATGCGTCCCGCGCGTCGTTGGCCGGGTCCCTCAACCCTAGGGGATTGGCAACTTCCCAGGCGGGGTCCGGTACGCTCTCGTAACTCAAGAGACTTTCCACCGCGCCGGCACGCCCCTTGGCGTAGAGCGCTTCCACTTGGCACGAGTTGCCGCCAAACCCTACACGCCGTAAGAGATGCGCGGCATCTTCACGAGTCCATGCCATGACCAGGTCTCCATTATTTTCTTGGAATGCCCTCCGGACCACACTTCTTCGATGCGGCTCCGCAGGGTAAGTGCGCCCATGGCAATATCCCTGCCTGCTTTACAATATGCTTTAGAGTGAGTCTGTTACGTGATGATTCTCAGACACAAAGGTGCCCGCGCACCCCTGGCGCGTTGCCCGCAAGCGACGGGGTAATCACCGAAATGACGAGAGCATTGCCCGAACAGACCCTAGAATGACCCGCCACTGGAGCAAAGACAAACCATGCATTACTCGCGAAGACAGTTCCTACAAGGCAGCGGCGGTATCGTGGCGGCACTTTTCGCCTGCGGCTTCCTGCATCCCGCCGATGCCCTTGCGCTGGAATGGGACAAGACCGCCTTCGAGGCGAAGAAGTTAAGCGATCTCATCAAGGCGCTAGGGGGCGAGGGCGCCAAGGAAAGCGCGGACATCGTCATCATTGCCCCGGACATCGCGGAAAACGGCGCCGTCGTCCCTGTGCACGTCATCAGCAAGCTGGACAGGACGCAAAGCATAGCCTTCGTCATCGAAAAAAATCCCAACGTGCTCGCCGCTCATTTCAGCATTCCCGAAGGCACGCTCCCCGACGTACAGACTCGCGTGAAAATGGCCCAGACCTGCGATGTCTACGCCCTGGTGAAGGCACAAGGCAAGTTCTACTACGCCGCCAAGGAAATCAAGGTAACGCTGGGCGGTTGCGGCGGATAACCAGGAGACCAAGCATGGGAAGCCCGATGAAATTGCGCGCCAAGGCCGAGGGAGACCTCGTGGAAGTGAAGGTCCTGATGGCGCACATCATGGAAACAGGACAGCGCAAGAACCAAGCGGGCGACATCATCCCCGCCCATTTCATCCAAACCATCAGCGCCACCCACAAAGACAAGGTGGTGCTCTCCGCGCAATGGGGGCCAGCCGTGTCGGCCAACCCGTGGATCGCTTTCAAGTTCAAGGGCGGAGCCAAGGGCGAGAAGGTGAAGGTGTCGTGGACCGACAACCGGGGGGACTCTCGCAGCGATGAAGTCGTGATCACATGATTCGCGGAGCGCCCATCGCGGTGGCGCTCGCGTTGTGCGTTCCGGCGTTGTCCGCGAGCGAAGACAGCCATGTAACCAGCGAAATTCAGCGATACCGCCAGATGTTGCAAGAGGGCAATCCGGCCGAGCTCATGGAGATGCGAGGCGAAGAGCTGTGGACCACGCCCCGGGGACCCAAGAACGCTTCCATGGAGCAATGCGATTTAGGCTTGGGCGCGGGCAAGCTGGAAGGCGCCTACGCGCAACTGCCGCGCTACTTCGCCGATACGGACAAGGTTCAAGACGCGGAGTCGCGCTTGGTCCATTGCATCGCCACGTTGCAGGGTTTGAGCGAGCAGCAGGCCACCCAGAATTGGTTCAAGCCCAATTCCGACATGGAAGCCCTCGTCACCTACGTGGCGGCGCAATCGAAGGGCAAGCCCATCGCCATCCCGCTTGCGCACAGCAAGGAAAAGGAAATGGCCGCGGTAGGCGAGGAAATCTTCTTCCGCCGCGCGGGACCGCTGGATTTTTCCTGCGCCACTTGCCATTCCCAACCTGACCGGCGCATCCGCCTGCAAGAGCTACCCAATTTCGGCGACAACAAGAGCGCGCAATCCTCCATGATTACCTGGCCCGCCTATCGTGTCTCGCAAAGCGCGGTGTGGACCATGGAAAGACGCTTGATCGATTGCCTGCGGCAAATGCGTTATCCCGACGCGGATTACCTTTCCGGTACGGTGATTGCCCTGCAATCCTATCTGCAACAACAGGCTCGTGGCGGCGTGATGGAAGCCCCCGGCATCAAGCGATGAGGCCGCCGGCGAGCCGTATCGCGATGTTGATCTTCGCGGCGAGCTGTTCAGCGGCCTCCTCCGAAGACGCACTCCGCACGCGCACCGAGTCCCTAGTACGCGAATCCTTCTCCGGCGCAAGCAGCGAGGAATGGAACGAGCGGCTGCGGCAAGACGAAGTGCAAGCGCTGTGTTCGCGCTACCGCAACCACGCCCCGCCGGACGTGGCCCAGCGCATTCTCCAATCCCAGCAAGGCAGTTTTCGCTATCCCGAAGACGGCAAGCTGCTGGGCGATTGGAAGGAGGGCGAGAAACTGGCATCCATTGGAACGGGCGGGCACATCGGAAAAATCCAACCCGACCGCCCCGGCACTCGCAGGGGCGGCAACTGCTACGCCTGCCACGCTCTGGCGGCGAAAGAAATTGCCGCTGGCAATCTGGGCCCCTCCCTCACGGGATTCGGCAAGCTGCGCGGCCTCTCGCCCGAATCCATCAAGTACACCTACGAAAAAATCTACAACGCGCAAGCCTTCTACCCTTGCTCCATGATGCCCCGCTTTGGCCACAACGGCTGGCTGACTCCCAAGGAGATCGCCGATGCGGTGGCGTTCTTGCTCGATCCGGAGTCGCCCGTGAATCGGTGAGACGTGAAGCGTGAGGCGTTACACCAACGCACGCTCCACGAACTCCAATCTATCCTGGCCCCACAGCAACTCGTCCCCGATGACATAGGTGGGAACGCCAAACACGCCCTTGGCGATGGCTTCCTGGGTGTAAGTTTCGTACAACGCCTTGGCCTCCCCGGCGTGCGCCTGCAATGTTGCGAGATCCAAATCTTCCGCGTGCACGATTTCCGCAATGGTTTGCGCATCGGCGCAATTTCTCTCCTCGGCCCAGCAGCCTCTGAGAAATCCAAAGGCCAGGCGTGCCGCGGCGGCGGGCCCCGCGATCTTGTCCGCGGAGATGATGAGATGGGAGGCAGGCTCCGCCACGTAGGGAAAGTACTTGGGCTCAATGGTAAGCGGAACGCCGAGATAATCGCGCCAGCGTTTGAGTTCCATGAAGCGGTAGGCTTGTCTTTGCGCGGGGCGTTGCTTGACGGGCAATCCGCCGGAAGCTGCGAACAGCTTTGGAATATCGATGGGTTTGATCCTCACCTGCGCCTTATGCAACACGGCCATGGCGGTGAAACGCGGATGGCCCAGGTAGGTCCACGGGGAAACGGGGGACATGAAGTAATCGATGGGTTTGCTCATGATGGATTCCTGATTTTCAAGTGACGCGTATGGTAGCCGGATCCCACTCGGGTTGCGGATAACTCATGTTCAGACCCGCGAGCGCATCTTTCAGCACGGACGAGATGACAATGTTGCGGTTGGTCTTGGAATCCGCCGGCACGATGCACCAAGGTGCCCACTGCGTGGAGGTCGCGCTCAAGGCATCCTCGTAGGCGCCCATGTAGTCGCTCCAGAGCTTGCGCTCTTCCAGGTCCCTGGGATTGAACTTCCAGCGCTTATCGGGATCGTCCACGCGCTCTTGCAAGCGTTTCTTCTGCTCATCCTTCGAGATGTGGAGAAAGAATTTCAGTACCAGCGTCCCGTTCTCGGCCAACGTGCGCTCGAACTCGTTGATCTGCCGGTAGCGCTCCGTGCAAATTTCCGCACTGATCCACTTGTGTACGCGCACGACCAGCACGTCTTCGTAGTGGCTGCGGTTGAAGACCACGATTTCGCCCTTGCCCGGAACCTCGCGGTGCACGCGCCACAGAAAATCGTGCGCCAGTTCCACAGGCGTGGGTGCCTTGAATCCCACCGCCCGCACGCCGAGCGGATCGACTTCGCTGAACACGTGGCGCACCACGCCATCCTTGCCCGAGCTATCCATGCCTTGCAGCACGACCAATACCGCATGCTTTTGCTGCGCGAAAAGCAGATCCTGCAGGCGGTCGATCTCCTTGCTCCATTGCGCCAGTAGCTGAACGGCATTCTCCTTCGAGCCGCCAGGCAGCGCGCTCTTGTCTGCCGGATCCTTCTGTCCGAGATCCAGTTTGGCTCCGGGCTTCAATCGGTACTTGGTGTGATTCAATGCGGCCTCCATTCATCGTCGCAAATAGGTTTCTCCGGGAAAGTAGCGGTCGCAAAAATAGCATGCTCCCACGGGCAGAAATTTCGGAATGCGGTAATAGGTCTTCCTAATCGCGGACAGGATCTGGTCTCGGTAGACTTCATAATTGAAACCGTCGCCCATCACCAGGGTAAAGCGTGCGCCGTCTTGAAGGATCGCGTGCTCCTCCGTATGAGTAAAGTACGGTGCGTATTCTCCTGGGGCGGGCACGCCCTTGTGCAACACCGCCAAGCGCTGTCCCGCGAAACGCCGAAAATCCGTGAGGATGTCATCGTGGCGGCCATGATAGGTGGTCAGCCCCCACACCGGAATGTAAGCGCCAGAATGATAAGAGGCGATGGCCGCCGCCGAATAACCCGCCGACAGCAAGACGGCATCCCCGCGATAAGGCGCGATTTGCTTGAGCAGCTCAGGCATGCGAGTGTGATAGACGATGCCATCGTAGGACTTGGTTTTCTCCCAAGCGCTCAGAGGCAAGGCAAGAACCGCGAACACCGCCACCACGTGCAGCACCGAGAAAAATCCCAGGTAAATCCAGCTTGGCCGCAACTCGCGCGCGTTCAACACTAATGCAGCGGATGCAAAGAAAACAGAAATAAACCCGAACATCCAATGCAAGCCTACCGTTTTCCCCAAGGACACCACGGCGAACAATGCGTAAGGCAAGATCCACAGCCACAGCAGCGCGCGCGAGGCAGGCGTTCTCCACGCCGCGCGCACACGCTCTCGCACACGCGTCATCCGGTAAAGCGCGAAGGGGCACAAGGTGTAGAGCGCGCAGACAACGTATAGCCCGATGGTCTGGACGCCCAACGTAGCGTTGCTGGTGCGGTTAAAGGCGTTGAACAACAACGTGGACCAACAATGGTTGTAATTCCACCACGCGTGCAGCAAACCGAAGGGCAGCGAACACAGGAGGATGAGGCCCGCGGCCTTCCAACGCTTAGGGATGGAAGGCGAGGTCGCCAGAAACACAAGATAAGCCAGCCCCAGCAGCACCGCGAAATACTTCGACAAGAACGCGCACCCAAGCATGGCACCCGCGATGGCGTACCAACGCAGCGCACCTTCATGCACCGCCAGGACGAAGCTCGCCGCCGACAACGCCATGAACACCAGCAAGGGCGTATCCGTGGTGATGATGACGTTGATCACATTCGCCGGAACCAGCAGGATCAAGCATCCCGCGAGATAGGCTTGGGCTTGGCCCATGCGCTTGAGCAGCGCCACGAAGATTCCGCTCACCAACAACGGCGCCAGCACCGAAGGCAAACGCACCACCCATGGCGCGTCCGACCAACGCAACATGAGCCAGGCAAGCCAGCCCATCATGGGCGGATGATCGTAGTAACCAAAATCCGGATACTGCCCCCAGAAAAGAAAGTAAGCTTCGTCGCTCAAGATGGGGAAGCGCGCGGCCATCACGAGCCGCAGCAGCAAGGAGGCGCCGAGGAGTACAAAGTACGCGCGGCGCCAGTTGGCTTGGCTCGCGAGGGAGTTTTCTTGGATCAATGGGGTTGACTAAATTACCAGGACCGGTGGCATGATAACGGAGGTGCGAGCCCTGTTCGCGCGCAGGCATGCCGTGGTCGTTTTCATGGTGCTGGCCGGATTTGGATTGGGCGGCTGTACCGGCCCGGCTCAAACTTTCCAGGCGCTCGCCAGCTTCACGGTCGAGGACACTTCGGAAACGGCCTTCCAGCACGCGCGGCCAGACCTTGGCGCGGCGCAACTCGCGCTGTTCGCCCTGGGCAAGGAAGAGTTCGAACAACGCTGGGTGCCTTTCCCTTCCATCGGCGGGCAATGGGGGCGCGGACCCCTGTCCAACGCGCAGTCTTGCGCGGAGTGCCACGCGCGCAACGGGCGCGGCAGCAACGCCGCCGGAAGCCCGTCTCTGGTCGTCCGTCTTGCGGTATCGGGCAGCGTCCCGCTGCCCGATCCAGTTTATGGAGGACAACTCAACACACAAGGCATTCTGGGCCGGGTGCCCGCGGAAGGCCAAGTCCAAACCCGATGGCAGGAGCACCGCGTGGTCTTGCAAGATGGTGAAGTCGTGACGCTGCGCTCGCCCGCGGTAGAACTGAGCGAACTCGCCTACGGCCCTCCATCTAGCGCCACGCGCATTTCGCTACGCATCGCGCCACAACTGGCGGGATTGGGTTTGCTGGAAGCAATCGATGAGAAGGAAATCGAACGCCTGCGCGCACGCCAGCGCACCTTGGGCTTCGAGGGCCGCGTGCATCGTTGGTGGGATGGTGAGACCAAGATGCTAGTCAGCGGGCGTTTCGGTTGGAAAGCAAGCCAGCCGAGCTTGCGCCGCCAAGCGGCCGTGGCGTTCAGGGACGATATTGGCGTCACATCTTCAGTTTTCCCCGCCGAAAATTGCACGGCCGCGCAAACAGCCTGCACCCACACGCAGACGGTAGCGCATCCCGAGTTGAAGGAAGAACAACTGGACCGTGTGACCGCTTATCTACAAGGCGCCGCCATTCCTGGACCGCGCGCGTCCAGCGCGAAGGGAGCGCGCTTATTCGCACAACTTACCTGCGATGCCTGCCACGCGACGCAACTGCGCACATCGCTTCCGGAGGCGCCCCTCATCAGCCCATACACCGATCTCATGCTGCACGACATGGGAGACGCCCTCGCCGACGAGGTTGGCGAACTAGACGCCAAGGGCAGAGAGTGGCGCACACCACCGCTGTGGGGTTTGGGTCTCGTAAGCCGCGCCAGCGGTGAGGCCAATCTGCTACACGATGGCCGCGCGCGCGACGCGCAAGAGGCTATCCTATGGCATGGCGGCCAAGCGCTGAAATCGCGCGATGCTTTCGCCCGGCTACCGCGCGCCGATCGCGCTATCCTGCTGCAATTTCTGCAATCCCTCTAACCGGAGTTTCCATGGACACACTGTTCAAGCATCTCAAAGGTTTCGATACCCCCACCATCGTCAACGCGCTGGAGATCATCCGCGGTGCCCGCTTCGCCACCGGCTATAGCCGCCAGCGCCTCCTCGCCTGCAACCCCAAACTGCCCCCCATCGTGGGTTACGCACGCACCGCCACCATCCGCTCGTCCACGCCCTTCGATCCCTCCACCCGCAAGGAAAAACTACTGGCCTACTACGAACACGTCGCGCAATCGCCCGGGCCCACGGTCACTGTCATTCAGGAAATCGACCACGCACCCGGAACCGGCGCCTTCTGGGGCGAGGTCAACACCAACGTTCACTGGGGCCTGGGCTGCGTAGGCGCCGTCACCAACGGCTCCATGCGCGATTTGGACACCATGCACCCCCAATTCCTATGCCTCGCAGCCACCTTGTCCCCCGGCCACGCCTGGGTCCACGTCGTGGACGTAGGCCAGCGCGTCGATGTGCTGGGAATGGTGGTTTCCCCCAACGATCTCATCCACGCCGACCTGCACGGTTCGGTGGTCTTCACCCCATCCGAAGCCGAGAAACTTCCCGCCGCCATCGACCTCATGGCACGCAAGGAAAAAGTGATGCTGGACGCGGCGCGGGCACCGGGATTCAACTTGCAAAAGATCAGGGAGGCGATGGCTGCGATGGAGAAGGTTTCGTAGCTTTGGCGTGCGCTAATACCGCTCGAGTCCAAACTCTTTCAACACGAAGGCGCACGAAGAAAATTACGATGGGGCACGAAGGGTCACCTGCGTTGAAGAACCGGGGGCAGTCGCGGTTTGCGAGCCATGGAACTACATCAATATACAGTTATACAGGCACGACCCCGCCTCTCTCAGTTCCTGTATTACAACTTGGTGGAGGGAAGATGCGGACCAGACAAATATGCAGTGCTACAAGCACGACCATGCACAGGCACGCCCCCGCCCCGAAAGAAATGGCGAATTGCTTGAAGACGCCGGCTTCAAAGTCGTGTGCGTGCAGTATGGAATTGCAGGGGCGAATAAAAAAGCCTACGACATCGAATTCAGTGGGATCAAATGAGCAGAACATATCGCGAGTGGCAACAAGTACTTGAGGATCTCAAACAGGCCTTGAATTCTGATCCGGCTAATCTCGAATTGGCCACCAGATACTGGCGTGAGTTGAGGGGCCACGCAGGTTTTGATTACCGATCCTCGGATTATGCGCTGCGAATCTTTCGTCAGGCGGCGATTCACTCGCCTAACGGCGCAGCCGCGCTGTCGAACGCGCTAAGAGAGGTCGCGGATGACTCAGGCGAATACCCAGAACCAAGCGCATTCGATTTGGAACTCCGAACCGCATTAACCTGTGCTGCCGCTTCGCAAAGCGATAATTCATGCTGCATTCGTTGGCTTCTCGATTCTCTGGGAGGTAATAGTGGGGCGGGGTCCGGCATGAACAACTGTACTAAGGCCTACTATCTTACTGTTGACGGGCAGCTTTCCGGCACTGGAATCAGAGATTCTGCCGCGGGCCCCTTCGTGTTAAGAGCGGTTCCTGATTCCCGCCACGTCCAAAATCCCCGATTGCATTGCACCCCCGACTCAAGGATAATTCGCGCCCCTAAATCGTCTTGACCCAGGGCCAAGCCCTGGCGGAGCCTCCCATGAAAGCCGGAATTCATCCTGACTATAAAGAGATAAAAGTCATTTGCAGCTGCGGAACCACCTTCAATACCCGCTCGGTGCTCGGGCGCGAATTGCACGTCGAAGTCTGCTCCGCCTGCCATCCGTTCTATACTGGCAAGCAGAAGATCGTCGATACGGCGGGAAGAGTTGAGCGATTCAGACAGCGTTATGCCAAGTCCGCACCCAAGTCCGCCGGGAAGGCAGCCTCGGCCTAAGCGCCGCTGTCCGCCGCAAGAAAGGCAGCCGCTGGCTGCCTTTTTCGCTTCTAGGCCGCACCGATCCCTGTAACGAAGCACCCTGCCATGGCCGAACCGGCTCCAAACCAGACCGCGCTGCCCTTGCCCACGCACATCGTGGTGTTGGGGCTATCGTTGGTGTGGATGCTCCCCGGCTTATGGGGCCATGATCCGTGGAAACCGGACGAGGCCTCCGCCTTCGGGGTGGTGTACAGCATGCTGCGCGGCTCGGGCTGGTTGGTGCCGCAACTGGCCGGGGAAGTTGTCCTCGACTCCCCTCCCCTTTTCTACTGGGTATGCGCGCTGTTCGCCAAGGTCTTGGGATTCGCGCTCCCGCTGCACGATGCAGCGCGCTTCGCGTGCGCCGCCTTCGCCGGAGCAACGGTCGCCTTCGGGGCCTTTGCCGCTCGCGCCCTCTACGGCCCCAGGTCGGGCTTTGCCGCTTTTATCCTGGCGCTGGGCTGCATTGGTTTCATTCCCCATGCTCACCAATTGGTCCCCGATCTCGCCATGCTGGCCGGGTACGCCTGCGCCTTGTATGGCCTAAGCATCGCGCCACAACGCCCGCAAATGGGTGGGCTATGCCTTGGTACGGGCTTTGGGATCGTTTTTCTATCGGAAGGCCTGGCGCAAGCGGCCGTCCTCGTGATTACCGTTGCGCTACTCCCGCTGCTGTTCGCGGAATGGCGGGGCAGGTTTCTGCTGAAGTGCGCTGGAATTGCCCTGGTCGTGAGCTTGCCTTGGTGGATCCTATGGCCCGGATTGCTCTACGCCCACTCTCCGAAGTTGTTCCATGCCTGGCTGTGGGTGGAAAACCTGGATCATCTGCGCACGTTCAGCAGCGAAGTCACGCTGGCCTCGGTGTACCGTTTCATACGCGCGCTGTCCTGGCACACGTGGCCGGCTTGGCCCCTCGCCCTATGGGCGCTGTGGGAATCGCGCAAGAACTTTCTAGCGAATCGCGGCCTGCAACTGGCCGTGGTGATGTTCGCGGCAATGTTCGTGGTGCTGGTCCTCACCAGGGACTTGCAGGAAAGCCACGCCTTGCCGCTACTCGTTCCCCTGGTATTGCTGGCGAGCCAAGGGGTGCAGACATTGCGCCGGGGGGCGGCCAATGCACTGTTGTGGTTTTCCATCATGTTCTATTTTCTGTTCGCCTTGACCGGGTGGTTTTACTGGATGGGCATGGACGCGGGAATTCCCGAACGCCTGCACCGCCATTTGATGCGCATGCAACCCAGTTACGAGCCCTCCTACCTCGTCCTTCGCGTGCTGTGCGCGGCCCTGGTGACCGGTGCGTGGTTTTGGGCCATCGCGCACCTCAAGCGAACGCCCGAGCGCCCCGTACTGGCCTGGACGGCGGGCACCGCGATGCTATGGGCCTTGATCATGATCCTGTTTGGAAACTACATGGATGCAGGCCGCAGCTACCGCCGACTCTCCCAGCAAATAGGCAGTGCCATCCCCGCGAAGACGTCCTGCGTGGGCAGCGCGGGTTTGGGCGAGAGCCAGCGCGCCATGCTGCATTACTTCGCCGGTGTCGTCACGCAACGGGCCGAGAATCCCCAGGCACGCAGGGATTGCCCCGTGCAGATCCTGCAATCCTCCCGTTCACTCCCCAGAGACCTGGGGCCGCAGTGGAAGCTGGCGTTCTCCGGCGCGCGCGAAGGCGACAAGAACGAACTCTACCAAGTCTTCGTGCGCAGGCGCTGAGCATGCCGGACCAGCTACAGCGATTCTTGCTGGAACACACTTGCGTGCGCGGCGAACTGGTGCATTTGGATGCCACCTGGCGCGCGGTGCTCGAAAGGCACGACTATCCGGCGGCGCTGGAGAGCGTGCTGGGCGAATTGATGGCGGCTGCAAGCTTGCTATCTTCGACCCTGAAGTTTTCCGGCTCCCTTATCCTGCAAATTCATGGCAGCGGGTCGGTACGCCTCATCGTGGTGGAATGCACCAGCGAGCAAACCATGCGGGCCACGGCGAAATGGGAAGGTACCCTGGAGGGGACGTTCAAGGAGTTGGTGGGCGAGGGCCGCTTCGTCATCACCATCGCGCAGGAGGATTCCAAGCAGAACTACCAGGGTATCGTCGGCCTGGACGGCAGTTGCGTCGCCGAAGTGCTCGAACATTACATGGCCACTTCGGAGCAATTGGAAACACGCCTGTGGCTGGCCTCGAACCGGGAGCGTAGCGCGGGGCTCATGCTTCAGCGCATGCCGGGCACCCAGCTTCCCGAGGACGAAGACGCCTGGAATCGCGCCACGCAACTCGCGCGCACGATCACGGCGGCCGAACTCCTTGCCTTACCGAAAACGCAGATCTTGCGCCGCCTCTACCACGAGGAAGACGTCAGGGTCTTCGAACCCAAGATCATGAGCTTCGGCTGCTCCTGCACGCGCGAAAGAGTCGCCAACATGCTGCGCATGCTAGGCGGGGCGGAAGTTCAATCCATCTTGAGCGAGCGCGAGGAGGTAGAGGTGTACTGCGAGTTTTGCAACCGGCGCTACGCCTTCGACCGAGTGGATGCGGAGCAAGTTTTCGCCGCAGAGCATCTCGCCGAGCCCCCCAGTACGCGGCAATAATGGCAAAGAGCGCTCCTGAACAGCATTCGGAGGAAAAACTTCGCCTCGACAAATGGCTGTGGGCAGCGCGCTTCTACAAGACCCGCTCCTTGGCAGCCGCCGCCATTGAAGGCGGTAAGGTCCTGGTCAACGGGGATCGCGCCAAGCCCGCGAAGGCATTGAAGACGGGCAATGAACTCGTGATTCGCGCCGGTTGGTCGGAATACACGGTGACCGTTAAAGCGATGTCCGAGAAACGCGGACCGGCCAGCGAGGCCGCGAAGCTTTACGAGGAAACCCAGGCAAGCCGCGAGAAGCGCGAGCACCAGGCGGCCCTGCGGCGCGCCAATCCCCTGCCCACCTTCTCCTTCAAGGGACGCCCCACGAAGCGGGACCGCAGGCAAATGGAAAAACTGGGGGAGCCCGAAGAAGATTAGCCCCCTGTTGCGTCGCAATAGCGATGAACACCCCGGGCTAGAATAGCAATCCCGTACCGCACCCCTTAGGAGCATTACCATGGCCCATCCCCGCGAAGTCGTCATCCTCTCCGGTGTGCGCACCGCCATCGGAGATTACAACGGCAGTTTGAAGGACCTTTCCCCCACGGAACTCGGCGCCAGGGTCATCCGCGAAGCCGTGGCGCGGTCAAAGCTCGCCCCCGATGCCATCGGCCACGTGGTGTTTGGCAACGTTATTCACACCGAACCCAAGGATATGTACGTGTCGCGTGTGGCCGCTGTCAACGGTGGCATTCCTCAAGAGACTCCCTGCCTCACCTTGAACCGCCTGTGCGGCAGCGGCATGCAAGCCATTGTCAGCGCCTCCCAATCCATTCTTCTAGGCGATTGCGATGCGGCTGTCGCCGGCGGCGTGGAATCCATGAGCCGCGCCGCTTATGCGGTGCCCCAGATGCGCTGGGGCCAGCGCATGGGGGATGGCGCCATGATGGACATGATGGTCGGTGCGCTCACGGACCCCTTCGAGACGGTTCACATGGGCATCACGGCGGAGAACGTGTCCGCCAAGTGGGAAATCTCCCGCCGGCGGCAAGACGAGCTCGCCGTCGAAAGCCACCAGCGCGCCACTCGTGCCGTGCAAAACGGTTATTTCAAGGACCAGATTCTTCCCGTCGAATTAAAGAGCAAGAAGGGCCCGGTCTTCTTCGGCGCGGACGAGCATGTGCGCTCGGACGCCAGCATGGAAGGCATGGCAAAACTGCGCACCGTGTTTCAGAAGGACGGCACCGTTACGGCCGGCAATGCCTCGGGCATCAACGACGGCGCCGCCGCCCTCGTGCTGATGGAACGCGCCGCCGCCGAGAAGAAAGGCTTGAAGCCCATGGCGCGCCTGGTCGCCTACGGGCACGCCGGTGTGGACCCCAGGTACATGGGCATCGGCCCCGTACCCGCCGTGCGCCAGGCGCTGGAGCGCGCCGGGTTGAAGATTGAACAGATGGACGTCATCGAATCCAACGAGGCTTTCGCTGCACAGGCTTGCGCCGTGGCGCACGATCTGAATTTCGATATGAAGAAGGTCAATCCCAACGGCGGGGCCATCGCGCTCGGCCACCCCATCGGCGCCACGGGTGCCATTATCTCGATCAAGGCCATCTACGAATTGCAGCGCACCGGCGGGCGTTACGCGCTGGCCACCATGTGCATCGGCGGCGGGCAGGGTATCGCTGCCATCTACGAAC
>JBJXGQ010000119.1:0-21112 GCA_046160525.1 Burkholderiales bacterium | reverse complement strand
GCTTGCACCAATTCTTCTTGCAAGTTGACGCGCCACTGCTCGCCGAGATTGATTTCGCACTGAGCGTCGTGATTGTTGTAGGCCACGAACACTGGGCATTTCCCGCCGAGATAGGGCTTGAGCAAGTCGCGCAATTTGGCTCCGCTGGATTGTCCGTTGCATTGCAGGCGCATGCCCTTGGCGAAGTGGTTGCGCGCGGCGGATAGATCGAACAATTTCTCCGCGCCCATGCGCACGCCGCCGGTGAATTCATCCAGTGCCGGGCGGCCTTCCACTATGAGGAGTTGGTCTTCCTTGAGCATGCCCCGGTGGGCCTCGAAGAGTTCGTTGAAGACGCTCACTTCGATGCGTCCGCTACCATCGTCCAGTTGCACGATAACCATGCGGCCGCGCCGGGTTTGTTGCACACGCACCGCGCCGATCACGCCCGCGGCCAGCACGGATTGGGTCTGCGGTTGGAGTTTGCCCAAGGAAGTGCGGATAAAGCTGCCGAGTTCTCCAGCATGCACGCTGTAGGGATGGCCTGACAAGTAGTAACCCAGGGCCTGCTTTTCGTGTTGCAGCCGCTCTTTTGCGGACCATGGTTTGGCTTGGATCAAGCGGTTGTCCTGCTCCTCCACGGCGGCGTCCTCGCCGAAGAGGGAATTCTGATGGGCCGCGCGCCCCGATTGTTCGGCGTGTTCCAAGGCCATGCCGGCGGAGGCCAGGAGTGAGGCACGATCCGGATTGATGGAATCGAAAGCACCTCCGCGAATGAGGGATTCGAGCGCCCGGCGGTTGAGCACGCGCCGGTCCACGCGCCGGCAAAAATCGAAGAGATCCTTGAAGGCCCCGCCTTCCTTGCGCGCCTTCACGATTGCCGCGATGGCCGACTCGCCCGTCCCCTTCATGCCGCCCAGGCCATAGCGAATTTCTTTCTCGCTCACCGGCACGAAGCGGTAATCCGACGCGTTGATGTCAGGCGGGAGCACGACTAAATCGTTATCCTTGGCATCGTCGTGGAACTGGTGCACCTTGTCGGTATCGTCCATCACCGCGGACAAGTTGGCCGCCATGAACGCCGCGCCATGATGAACTTTGAAGTAGGCCGTGTGATAGGCCACCAGGGCGTAGGCTGCCGCGTGGGATTTGTTGAAGCCGTAGCCGGCGAACTTTTCCATCAAATCGAAAAGCTGGGTCGCGCGGTTCTCACTCACACCATTCTTCAACGCACCGGCGACGAAAATCTCGCGCTGCTGGGCCATTTCCTCGGGCTTCTTCTTGCCCATGGCGCGGCGAAGCAAGTCCGCGCCGCCCAGGCTATAGCCGCCGATAACCTGCGCCATTTGCATCACTTGCTCTTGGTAGACCATGATGCCGTAGGTCTCGCCCAGGATGGGTTCCATGCGCGGATCCAAATACTCCACGCGCTGGCGGCCGTGCTTGCGCTCGATGAAATCGGAGATGAGTTCCATGGGCCCTGGGCGAAACAATGCCACCAAGGCGATGATGTCCTCGACGCGGTCGGGCTTCGCGCGCTTCACGAGATCGCGCATGCCGCGCGATTCAAACTGGAACACGGCCGTGGTATTTCCGGTGGAGAAGATGCGGTAGGCGGCGGGATCCTTGAGGGGAATCTTGTCCAGCGTGAGGCGTGAGGCGTGAGGCGCGAGGCGTTCGATGTACTTCAAGGTCCAATCCAACACCGTGAGCGTGGTGAGTCCCAGGAAATCGAACTTCACCAGGCCGACGGCTTCGACGTCGTCCTTGTCCAATTGGCTCACGATGCTCTCCGCGCCTTCGGCACAGTAGAGCGGGCAAAAATCCGTGAGCTTGCCGGGCGCGATCAGCACGCCGCCGGCATGCATGCCGACGTTGCGGGTGAGGCCTTCCAGGCGCCCGGCCAGTTCCAGCAGCTCGCGCACTTCCTCTTCTTTCTTCTCGCGCTCGGCCAGCAGCGGCTCCATCTCGCGCGCCATCTTCAGCGTGATGAGTTTTCCCGGCTGGAAAGGAATCAGCTTGGCCAGTTGGTCGCAGAAGGTGTAGGGCAGATCCAGCACGCGGCCAACGTCACGTACCACGGCCTTGGCCGCCATGGTGCCGAAGGTGGCGATTTGCGAAACGCTGTCCGCCCCGTACTTGGTGCGCACGTAATCGATGACGCGGTCGCGCCCATCCTGGCAAAAGTCGATGTCGAAGTCGGGCATCGATACGCGTTCGGGATTCAAGAATCGCTCGAACAGCAAGCCGTAGCGCAGCGGATCCAAATCGGTGATGCTCAAGCTATAAGCCACCAAGGAGCCGGCGCCGGAACCGCGGCCCGGGCCCACGGGCACCCCATTTTGCTTGGCCCATTGGATGAAGTCCGCCACGATGAGGAAGTAACCGGCAAAGCCCATCTTGTTGATGGTGGCGATCTCGGTCTCCAGACGCTCGCGGTAGCGCGCCGTCTCCTTCGCCCGCTCCTGCTCATCCGGGAAGAGCGTGAGCAGCCTCTCCTCGAGTCCCCGCCGCGCCTCGGCGCCGAAGAAATCATCCAACGCGATACCCTGTGGCGTAGGAAAGCGCGGAAGCTGGCTCTTGCCTAGCTCCAAGGTGAAGCTGCAACGCTTGGCGATTTCCACGCTGTTGGCCAAGGCGCTCGGAACATCGGCGAACAAGGCAGCCATCTCAGCTTGGGACTTGAAGTATTGCTCTTCCGTGAAAGTTCGCGGCCGGCGTTTGTCCGACAGGATGTAGCCCTCGCTGATGCACACACGCGCTTCATGGGCACGATAGTCGTCGCGCTCCAGAAACTGCACCGGGTGCGTGGCCACTACCGGTAAACGTAACTCGGAGGCGAGCGCTAGCGTTTGTTGGAGCAGGGTTTCCTCGCCGGCGGCCCCCGTGCGCTGGATCTCGAGATAGAAACGGTTGGGAAACCACGCCCCCCAGCGCTTAGCGCACGCCTTGGCCGATTTCGCATTACCTGCCGCCAGCCATTGCCCTACATCGCCCATGGCGGCCCCTGACAAAGCGATGAGGCCCTCGGTACCCAGCTCATCGAACCATTCCGGTAACACCTGCGCGTGGCCCCGGTGTTGATTTACGCGAAAGGCGCGGCTTAGCAACTCGCACAAACGCAAATACCCTGGCCGGTTCTGGCAAAGCAAAAGAAATCGGGTAGGTTTCTCGCCCGGTTTCTCGTTCGAGAGCCACAGATCGCAACCCACCAAGGGTTTGATCCCTCCGGCCCGGGCCGCTTGGTAGAACTTGACCAAACCAAATACGTTGGAAAGATCCGTGAGCGCCAGCGCGGGCATGCCATCGTTCACGGCCTTCTCCACGGCGTCGTCTATGCGGACGATGCCGTCCGAAATGGAGTATTCGCTGTGCAGGCGAAGATGGATGAAGGCGGGGGAAATGGGTGGCAATGACATTGGGAAATTCTAACGCGCGCTGGCCAGGGTGCTGGCGTTACAATGCAGCATTGATATTGCACATGAAAACCTGCCACTCGCTTTTTTTCGGTATTCGCGGCCTGCGCTACCACGTACGCACTTGGGGGAACCCAAGCGCGCCCAAATTGATGCTCCTTCATGGCTGGATGGATGTGTCGGCGTCCTTTCAATTCTTGGTGGACGCGCTGCAACGCGATTGGTACGTTCTAGCGCCGGATTGGCGCGGGTTCGGGCTTTCGGCTTGGGATCCGAACGGTTACTGGTTCGCGGACTATCTGGCGGACCTGGATTTTCTGTTGCGGGAACTCTCGCCCAACGCACCCGTGAACATCGCCGGGCACAGCATGGGAGGCAATGCCTTGGGACTCTACGCGGGGGCGCGGCCAGAGCGGGTCAAGCGCATCGCGCTGATCGAGGGATTTGGATTACCGAAGACCACGCCGGATAAGGCCCCCAAGCGCTATGCTCAATGGATGGACGAGCTGGCGAGCCCTCCAAGCTTCAAGAGCTACACGTCCTTGGACGAAGTCGCGGAGCGCTTGAAGAAGAACAATCCGAAACTATCCGATGAGCGCGCGCATTTCCTTGCTCCGCATTGGGCTAGGGAAATTTCGGCAGGGCGTTGGGAACTCGCCTCCGATCCGAGACACAAAGTGGTGCATCCGGTGCTTTACCGTTTGGACGAAGCCATTGCTTGTTGGAAGCAAATCAGCGCGCCCACCCTTTGGGTTTGGGGCGATGGCCAGTGGATGAAAGAGTGGTTCAAGGGAAGCGAAGAAGAATTGAACGAGCGGCGCCGCGCCATCGCGCACCTGGAAGAAGTGCGTATTCCAGAATCGGGGCACATGCTCCACTTCGATGCGCCCGAACCGCTCGCGGCAATACTTGAGAAGTTTTTCGCGGAGACTTGAACATGCCGTACTCCAGCGCAACATTCGCGCGTTGAAGATCTGGAAGCCGGGCACTGGCCCTTTACCCGAATGGCATAGAAGTCGCGTCAAATTTTCTAAAGAAAGGAATTCTTCATCCGTTGAACTGCCCACAAATGAAGGTAATCAATAACAACTAAGGGAATCTCCAGGTCACGAACTAGCCACTAAGGAGGCGCAACCTCATGACGCTTATCGAAGGTTACAAAGCCAAGTACTCTGCCAAGCAGGACGAGGAGTTATCCCTCCAGCAGTACCTCGATCTGTGCAAGAAGAGTCCAGCAACCTATGCTTCGGCCGCCGAGAGGATGCTGGCTGCCATCGGCGAGCCGGAATTGGTGGACACCCGCCACGATCCGCGTCTATCGCGCCTTTTCGCCAACCGCGTCATCAAACGCTACCCCGCCTTCGCCGAGTTCTACGGCTTGGAGGACGCCATCTCCCAGATCGTTTCCTTCTTCAAGCACGCCGCCCAGGGGCTTGAAGAGCGCAAGCAGATCCTCTATTTGCTAGGTCCCGTGGGTGGTGGAAAATCCTCAATCGCTGAAAGACTTAAGCAGTTGATGGAGCTCGAGCCCATCTACGCGCTCAAGGGCTCTCCGGTCAACGAATCGCCCCTTGGATTGTTCCCGCCCGAGCAATATGGCGATGTCCTGGAGACCGACTACTGTATTCCGCGCCGCTATCTCACGGGAATCATGTCGCCCTGGGCAATCAAGCGCTTACAGGAATTCGGCGGCGATATCGCTCAGTTCAAAGTGGTGCGCGTGCAGCCTTCGGTATTGCGCCAAACGGCCATCGCCAAAACGGAACCGGGCGACGAGAACAACCAGGACATCTCGTCCTTGGTGGGCAAGGTCGATATCCGCAAGCTCGACAAATTCTCCCAAGACGATCCGGACGCCTATAGCTATTCCGGGGGCTTGTGCCTGGCCAATCAAGGGCTGCTCGAATTCGTGGAGATGTTCAAGGCCCCCATCAAGATGCTGCACCCCTTGCTCACGGCTACCCAGGAGGGCAACTTCAAGGGAACGGAAGGCTTCTCGGCCATTCCCTTCAACGGGATCATCCTCGCGCACTCCAACGAGTCGGAGTGGCAGTCTTTCCGCAACAACCGCCACAACGAAGCTTTCCTCGACCGCATCTATATAGTCAAGGTGCCCTACTGCCTGCAAGTTTCCGAGGAAGTGAAGATCTACAAGAAGCTGCTGTTCAATAGCGCTCTGTCCAACGCTTTCTGCGCGCCGGGCACCTTGGACATGATGGCGCAGTTCGCCGTGCTCTCGCGCTTGAAGGAGCCGGAGAACTCCAGCCTGTTCTCCAAGATGCGGGTCTACGACGGCGAAAGCTTGAAAGACACGGATCCCAAGGCCAAGAGTTACCAGGAATACCGCGATTACGCCGGCGCCGATGAAGGCATGAACGGTATCTCCACGCGCTTCGCCTTCAAGGTGCTCTCCGCCGTATTCAATTACGACCAGACCGAGGTCGCCGCCAACCCCGTCCACCTCATGTACGTATTGGAACAACGCCTGGGGCGCGAAGATTACCCGGATGAAATCAAGCGCAAGTACCTGGAGTTCATCAAGGGCTGGCTCTCGCCGCGCTACGCCGAGTTCATCGGCAAGGAGATTCAAACCGCCTATCTGGAATCCTATTCCGAGTACGGCCAGAACATCTTCGACCGCTACGTGACTTATTCGG
Organism: Burkholderiales bacterium; assembly: GCA_046160525.1. Lineage (GTDB taxonomy): Bacteria > Pseudomonadota > Gammaproteobacteria > Burkholderiales > SHXO01 > SHXO01. The sequence goes on along the minus strand of JBJXGQ010000119.1, from coordinate 15,060 downwards.
ATTGCTGGTTGCAAGACGAGGAGTACCGAGATCCTGACACCGGCGAGGTGTTCGACCGCTCCGCGCTCAACAACGAGCTGGAGAAAATCGAGAAGCCGGCAGGCATCGCCAACCCGAAGGACTTCCGCAACGAGATCGTCAACTTCGTCCTGCGTGCCCGCGCCAACAACAACGGCAAGAATCCCGTCTGGAACAGCTACGAAAAACTGCGCGAAGTCATCGAAAAGAAAATGTTCTCCAGCACGGAGGATTTGCTTCCGGTGATTTCCTTCAACGCGCGCTCCTCCGCCGACGACCAGAGAAAGCACGACAGCTTCGTCGCGCGCATGGTCTCCAAGGGCTACACCGAGAAGCAAGTGCGCTTGTTGTCCGAGTGGTACTTGCGGGTGCAAAAATCGTCTTAAACCCGAGGGGCTGGGGGCTGGGGACTGGGGGCTAGGAACCCCAAGCCCCAGGGCCTCTAGCCCCGCCCCCAGCCCCTAGCCCCCAGCCCCCAGCAATGCTCCACCTCATCGACCGCCGCCTCAACGGCCGCAACAAGAGCGCGGTGAACCGCGAGCGTTTTGTGCGCCGCTATAAGGACCACATCAAGCGCGCGGTGAAGGACATGGTGGCCGAGCGCAATATCAAGGACATGGTGCAAGGGGGCGAGGTCAAGGTCCCCGCGAAGGATGTCTCGGAACCCGAATTTCGCTACGGGAAGGGAGGCGATTGGGAGTCCGTGCATCCGGGCAACAAGGAGTTCATCACCGGCGACCGCATCCCGCGCCCCAACGGCGGTGGTAGCGGCGGCGCAGGTAGCGGCGAACAAGGGTCCGGGCAGAGCGAGGACGATTTTGTATTTACGCTCTCGCGCGATGAGTTCCTGAACATCTTCTTCGAGGATCTGGAACTCCCCAACTTGATGCGCACCACCTTCGCCGAAGCCCATGCGAAGAAACTGGTGCGCGCCGGCTACATCAAGGAAGGCACCCCCAGCAATCTCGCCGTACCGCGCACCATGAAGACCGCGCTGGCGCGCCGCATCGCCCTGGCCGGGCCGCTCAAGGAGGAATTGGCGCAAGCGCAAATCGCGCTTGCCCTCGCCCTTGCGAACGGCGAGCCGGAGGATGACGCCCAACGCCTGCGTGAAGAGGTGGAGGAGGTCGAGCGCCGCCTGCGCCAAGTTCCCTTTCTCGACGATCTGGATCTGCGTTACCGGCACCGGGTACCGAAACCCGCCCCCGTGGCGCGCGCGGTGATGTTCTGCCTGATGGATGTTTCGGCTTCCATGGACGAGCAGAAAAAGGATTTGGCCAAGCGCTTCTTCACGCTCCTCTATCTTTTTCTCACCCGCAAGTACGAGCACGTGGAATTGGTCTTCATCCGCCACACGGACGAAGCCGAGGAGGTGGACGAGAACACCTTCTTCCACGACAAGCGCAGTGGCGGCACGGTAGTGCTCTCTGCCTTGGAGTTGATGAAAACCATTGCCGAGCAGCGTTACTCGCGCACGGAATGGAACATCTACGGTGCGCAAGCCTCCGATGGCGATGCCTTCGGCGCGGATGCCGGCAAAAGCGCGCGCTTCCTGCGCGAGGAGTTGCTGCCGCTGGTGCGTTACTTCGCCTACGTCGAAGTTCCCGACGACATCATGCGGCGCAGCCCTCTGTGGGCGGAATATGAAGAGATTGGCAAGGCTGAGCCCAGTTTCGCCATGACCCGCGTCACGCGCGCCAACGAGATTTACCCGGTATTTCGCGAATTGTTCAAGAAGACGGTGAGCGCATGAGCACCTTGTCCCACGGACCCGAATGGGATTTCGACCTGATCGAACGCTACGAAGGCGCCATCGCGGAAACGGCCGCGGAGTTCAAGCTCGACGTCTATCCCAACCAAATCGAGATCATCAGTTCCGAGCAGATGCTCGATGCCTACGCCTCCAGCGGGCTGCCCATCGGCTACCCGCACTGGTCCTACGGCAAGGCCTTCATCCGCAACGAGCAAGCCTACCGCAAGGGTTACCAAGGGCTGGCCTACGAGATCGTCATCAACTCCAATCCGTGCATCGCGTACTTGATGGAGGAGAACACCATGATGATGCAGGCCCTGGTGATCGCCCACGCGTGCTACGGCCACAACTCCTTCTTCAAGGGCAACTACCTGTTTCGCCAGTTCACCCAGGCCGACGCCATCCTGGATTACCTGGTGTTCGCGCGCAATTACGTGATGGAGTGCGAAGAGCGCCACGGCGTGGCCGAGGTCGAGGAAATCCTGGATTCTTGCCACGCCCTGATGAATTACGGTGTGGACCGCTTCAAGCGGCCGCACGCGCTGTCCGCGAAGAAAAGAGAAGAGCGTAAGAGCGAAAGAGACGGTCACGAACAGCGGCTCTTCAACGATCTATGGCGCACCGTCCCGCAAAAAACCAAGGACGATAAAACCCAATCCCAGAACCGCTTCCCCGAGGAGCCCGAGGAAAACCTCCTCTATTTCGTGGAGAAGCACGCCCCCCAGCTGCAACCCTGGCAGCGCGAGCTGGTGCGCATCTCACGAAAGCTCGCGCAATATTTCTATCCGCAGGTTCACACCAAGGTGATGAACGAGGGCTGGGCCACCTTTTGGCACTACACCATCATGCAGCGCATGTACGACAAAGGGTTGGTGGACGATGCCTTCATGTTCGAGTTCTTGCACAACCACACCAACGTGGTCACCCAGCGTGACTTCGACCACCCTGGGTACCACGGTATCAACCCCTACGCACTAGGCTTCGCGTTGATGCAGGACTTGCGGCGCATCTGCGAATCCCCCACGCCGGAAGACCGCACCTGGTTCCCCGACATCGCCGGAAGCGATTGGCTCAAGACCATGGATTTCGCCATGCGAAATTTCAAGGACGAGTCTTTCATTTCGCAGTATCTGTCCCCGCGCCTCATCCGGGAATTGCACCTGTTCACCGTGGCCGACCACTCCGGCGAAGCCGATCTCAAAGTGGACAGCATCCACGACGAACACGGTTACAAGCGCGTGCGCAACATGCTCGCCAACCAATACCGCCGCGAAAATATGCAGCCCGCCATCCAGGTCGTGCGCTACGACCGCCATGGCGACCGTTCCCTTACGCTGCGCCATGACATCTTGCGCGGGCGCCCGTTGAGGGACAAGGAAACCGAGGAAGTGCTACGCCATCTCGGGCGCTTGTGGGGCTTCAACGTCCACCTGGAATCCGTGCACGCCGACGGACGGCTGGAGAATTTCAAGGAGTGGCGGCGCTAAGTGCGCCAACGGCCAAGGCAACCCTATTAAACGCAAAGTGCGCCAACGGCCAAGGCAACCCCATTGAACGCAAAGACGCAAAGGACGCAAAGAAAACCTGTTCGGGATTCTTTCTTGGTGTTCTTTGCGTCCTTTGCGTCTTTGCGTTGAAGGTTTTTGTTGGTTGGAGGCTTACCTTGCGCCGCGTTACTTGGCTTTCGCCAGTGCCTGGTCTATATCCCAAAGAATATCCTCGATATCTTCCAACCCCACGGAGAGGCGGATCATGTCGGGCGTGACACCGGCTTTGATTTGCTCTTCCTCCGTGAGCTGCCGGTGCGTGGTGGAGGCGGGATGAATGACCAGGGTCTTCGCGTCTCCCACGTTGGCCAGGTGGCTCAGGAACTGGCAGCCCTCGATGAACTTCACGCCCGCCTCCTGGCCGCCGTTGATGCCAAAAGTCATGATGGCGCCCGCCCCCTTGGGCATGTACTTCTTGCCTAGCGCGTAGTATTTGTTCGAGGGTAGCCCAGGGTAGTTCACCCAGCCGACTTGCGGGTGCGCTTCCAGGAATTGCGCCACGGCCAGCGCATTTTGCACGTGGCGTTCCATGCGAATGTGCAAAGTCTCCAAGCCGAGCAAGAGAATCCAAGCACTCATGGGCGCCATGGTGGGGCCCAGGGTACGCATCGTCTCCATGCGGCATTTCATGGTGTAGCCAAAGTCTCCGAAGGTCTCGTGGAAACGCACGCCGTGGTAGCCGCGAGAAGGTTGCGTCATGCCCGGAAACTTGCCGTTGTCCCAAGGGAATTTCCCCGACTCCACCAGCACACCGCCCATGGTGGTGCCGTGCCCGCCGATGTACTTGGTGGCCGAATGCACCACGATGTCCGCGCCCCACTCGAAGGGCCGGCACAAATAAGGCGAGGCGAAGGTGTTGTCGATCATCAGCGGAATGCCGGCTTCTTTCGCGATGGCCGCCACGGCCTCGATATCGAGCACGTTGATGCGCGGATTACCGGCCGTCTCGGCGTAGATCACCTTGGTCTTCGGCGTGATAGCGCGCCGGAAATTTTCCGGGTCATCGGGATCGACGAATTTCGCCTTGATCCCCATGCGCGCGAAGGTCACGTCGAACTGCGAATAGGTGCCGCCGTAGAGCGTGCTGGCGGAAAGAATTTCGTCTCCCGCTTCCACCAGTGTCAGCAGCGCCGTCATTTGCGCCGCCTGTCCCGAAGCCGTGGCCAGCGCCGCGCGCCCGCCTTCCAGTGCCGCTACGCGTTCCTCGAATACCGCCGTGGTGGGATTGGAAATGCGTGTGTAGACATTGCCGAAAGTCTGCAAGTTAAACAGACTCGCCGCGTGATCCGCGGAATCGAACACGTAGGAAGTGGTTTGATAAATGGGCACCGCGCGCGATCCGGTGGCGGCATCGGGTATCTGCCCGGCGTGAAGGCACAAGGTGCCGAAGGAGAATTTGCGGTCCATCTTATTGCGTGAGGCGTGAGGAGTTAGGGGTGAGGGGTGAGGAGTAAAAGGCGCTTATCACGGACAACGGATCACTGGCAACGGACTAGTATGGAAGATAGTTGGGGCGTTTGGAGGAGATGATGTTGGTGTTCACACCTGCCCAGTTGAGTCCGCCGAACAAACGGGCATGCTCGATCTTCACGCAGCGGTCCATCACCACATCAAGGCCCGCGCGGCACGCTTTCTCCGCGGCGGCCTCGTTGATCACGCCCAATTGCATCCACAGGACCTTGGCTCCAATGGCGATGGCCTCATCGGCGAGGGACCCGATCTCCTCGCTCTTGCGAAAGCAATCCACGATGTCCACCTTGCACGGGATATCGCGCAGGCTGGCGTAGCATTTTTGGCCAAGCACTTCCTCGTATTGCGGGTTCACGGGGATCACCGTGTAGCCATGATCGAGCATGTACTTGGCGGCGAAATAGCTGGGCCGCCACCAGTTGGCGGACAGGCCCACCACCGCGAGGGTCTTGCTTTCGCGCAGGATGCGCCTAAGTGTATTGATGTCTTCGTTCATGGAGAGATTCTCTGAGCTTCTCAGAAGTGTATCACCCTGGACCCGAGCCGCCGCCACACCGCACCGGACTCATAGACCCCTTGCCCAATAACCGCCGAGCAGAATATGGACTAATATGCGGTATGCCATCGTCATAGGCTACTCGTGCACTAAGAAATCCACTGAACTAGGGAGGTTTCAATGATTAGCAATAAAAATTCGCGAGAGGATGGAATTACCCGCCGGGACTTCTTGAACGGCATATTGTTGGCAGCGGGGGGCGCCGCCGTGGGGGCGATGTCGCCCATGCGAGCCTTCGCGCACTACGGCGAAGGTACAACGTGGCCCGCGGACGGCTCCATCGGCCTGGACCCCCGCGCGCTATCGGGCGGAAACGTGCCCAGCGCCTTCATGGCCGCCCATTGGCTGCGGGATAGCCGGCTCACCTTTTCGCCGGGCTCGGTCAAAGTCTCGGCGAGTAGGATTGATCCTACCAAGGGTACATTTCCCATCACACCGGACACCGGCCAGTACGATGCCATCATCGTAGGGGGCGGGCTCTCTGGCCTGTCCAGCGCTTACCACATCTTGCTTACGCGTCCCAACGCGAAGATCCTAATATTGGAAGCCAATCCCCGCGTGGGCGGCAATGGATCGCGAGACGAGTCCAGCCAGCTACCCATGCTTGCCTCGGCAGCCACGGCCTACATCGTGTATCCCTACGATCAGTTCTTGTTCGATTTCTACAACGGCCTGGGTGTCGAATACAACCAGGCCATCATTAATGGCCCGGCCCGGAGTCTTTATTTCGACTCGGCCATGCCGGCCACTTCCCGCGCGGTATGGAACGGCAATTCGGGTTGGGTGCTCGGCTCCTTTACGCAAGAAGGCGTCGCCTCCATGCCTTTTGCCAATGCGATCCAGCAGGATTTTCAGAAGGCACGCCAGGATTTGCGCAATTGGTACAACCGCAGCGGCAGCCCCACCGATCCGCCCGATCTGGCGGACCCCAAATACGATTACCTCGCCCACAAGTCGATGAAGGATTATTTACGCAACGAACTGGGCGTGCACCAAGCGGTAGTGGATTTCTACGATACCTATGCGAGCGATTGTCTCGCCGGGATCACACAGTACGTCAATGCCCACACTTGCATCAGTTTCCTCGGGTCCGAGCATTTTAACTTGTGTGCGTTTCCCGGCGGGAATTCCTATATCACCCGCCGAGCCTTGAAGCGGCTGATTCCGGCGTCCATCAACGGATCCACCATGAACGATCTGCTGTACAACCCCATCAACTACAACCAGATCGATCTTTCCGGCAACAAAGTGCGCTACCGCATCAATGCTTCGGGATTACGCGTGGATCAAGACGCCACATCGGCCAGCGTGACCTACTACGTCAATGGCCGATTCTTCAAGGCAACGGCAAAAGCGGTAGTCCTTGCCGGCCAGATGCACACCGCGCACTGGATGGTGGATCACTTGATCGATGCCCCGCGTTTGGCAAACATGGCCGCTTATCAAACCGTGCCAGCGAAGGTCATGAACGTGGTGGTGAAGCATAGCCGTTTCCTCGCCAACATCGGACCCACCTACGATTACTACTGGTATTCGGGCGGAGTTTGGCAAGACGCCATTCGGGCGGACTATGTCTCCATCCAGAACGACCCGGCAAAGCTCTACGACGGCACCCGCCGGGTGGTGATGTCCGTCTACGATGGCTCATACGGTGATCCCGCCACCGACCGGCAGCACGAGCGGGTGGAGTTGCACACCCAACCTTTCAGTTATTATGAGGATGCCTTGCGCCAGGACATGAACCGCGTCTTCGGGCCTTACGACTTCGACTTCAATCGCGACGTCGAAGCCTTGTCGCTGAATCGCTGGGGGCATGCGCTAAACGTGCCCTACGTAGGGTGGACTTTTGGCCAGCCCACTATGTCACCCAGCGGCCAGATCATGCGCACGGAAGGCAATCGCGCGCTGGGCAGCAAGCCCATCGGCCGCATCAGTTTCGGCGCGCAGGATACGGAAGGGGCGCCGGCGACGGAAGATGCCATCTACGCGGGACTGCGCACCGCGCAGGAAGTTAGCCAGTACCTGTAGGCGGTTTCGGGGGACGGTTCGCGCCGCGAGTGCGGCGCGAACCTACTAACTTGGAAGACCTTCCGCGGCGGGTTCCAGTTGCGAGGCGCGGTTTGCTTCCAGCAGGCGCTTGGCGAATTCCGCGGGATCGCAAGGCCGCCCGAAAAAGTAGCCTTGCATGTCGTAACAACCCAGTTCTTCGAGGTACTTGCGCTCCCCCTGGGTTTCCACGCCCTCGGCGATCACGCTCAAATTCAGGCTTTTTGCCAGGGAAATGATGGCGCGCGTGATGGCTGCGTTGTCGCGGTTAATGTGGACGTCGCGCACGAAGGATAGGTCTATCTTCAATACGTCCACGGGGAAGCGGTTCAGGTAGCTCAGGGAAGAGAATCCGGTGCCAAAATCGTCGATCTCCACCTTCAAGCCCAGGTCACTCAAGCCCTTGAGCGCCTTTAACGCCAATTCGGTATCGCGCATGAGCACGCCTTCGGTGATTTCCACGTGCAGATACCGCGGGTCCACCTCGTGGCGCGCGAGCGCTTCGCTAATGGAGGACACCAGATTCCCGTGGGAGAACTGCGCCGCCGAAAGGTTCACCGAGATGGGCACCAAGGGGATACCCTGTTTCTCCCATTCGCGCAGCTGGCGGCAGGCTTCGTTGATGACCCAGGCGTCGAAGGCCATGATAAAACCGCTTTCCTCGGCAATGCCGATGAACATGCCCGGAGGGACGATGCCGCGCTGGGGGTGGCGCCAGCGGATGAGTGCCTCGCAGCCCGTGATTTTTTCCGTGCGTGCATCCACCCGGGGCTGGTAGTTCAAGAAAAACTCGCCGCGCTCCAATCCCTTGCGCATGGCGCTGTCCAACTCGAGCTTCAACAACGCGAACTCATTCATGGCGGCGTTGTAGTACTGGTAGCGCCCGCGGCCTTTTCCCTTGGCGATGTACATGGCCGAATCCGCGTTCTTGAGCAATGTCTCGGCGTCGGCACCATCTTCCGGATAGACGGCTATCCCGATGCTGGCGGAGGCAAACACTTCCCTGTCCGCGATGGCGATCGGTTGCGAACATGCCTTTAGGATGCGTTCGGCTACCTTGCCCGCCTCGTAACGTTCCTTGATGTGGCTCAGAAGGAGGATGAATTCGTCCCCTCCCAGCCGGGCCACCATGTCGGAGCCATCGATCATCGCCTGCCTGGAGAAGATGCTGTCCTCGCGCACGCATTGCCCCAGGCGTGCGGAGAATTCCTTGAGCAGCTGGTCCCCCATGTCATGCCCCAAGGAATCGTTGATGCGCTTGAAGTTGTCCACGTCAAGGAAGAGCACCGCCATCAAGGTGCCGTCGCGCTGGGCTCGTAGCAGAGTCTTCGCCAGCACTTCCCGGAAGAACATGCGATTGGGTAGACCGGTCAGGCCATCGTAGAAGGCCAAGCGCTTGGCCTCTTCCTCGGAGCGCTTGCGCTGGGTGATGTCTTGCAAGGTGCCGTGGGTCCACAGCGGCCTTCCGTCCATGCCCACCACCGTTTCGCACTGCAGGTGTACGTGGCGCACGCCGTCCTGCGCGGCCCTCACCTGGCAGTCGGTCTGCAAGGGCAAATAAATTCCCACGCTCGCGGTCACTTCCTTGATGACTTCCGCGCGGCCCGTCTCGGCGAAGAGTTCCCAGAAAGCACTAAGGGGCAGCGTGCCATCCCCGGCACGGCCGGCGCAACCGGCGAACAGTTCGCCATTCACGGACAGCCGGTCGTTGGCGTGGTTCCAATCGAAGGAACTCAGCCCAGCCAGCTTCTGCGCATTGGCCAGGAGCACATGGCTCTTGGCCAACTGCGCGATCGCATCGCTCGCGCGCAGAAGATATCGCACTCGGTAGCACAGCAGAGCCCAGCTCACGGGTTTGGTGACGAAATCCGTGGCCCCGCAATCGTAGGCATGTTTCACGGAGTCGGCATCGTCCAAGCCGGTCATCATGAGAATCGGCGTGCGTCTGAACTCCGGCCGGCGGCGCATCTCCTGGCAGACCTCGAATCCGCTCTTGCCGGGCATGAGCACGTCCAAGATGATGAGATCGGGGCGCACGCGGCGTGCCACTTCGAGCGCGGATTTCCCGTCTTCGGCCTCCTCGACGTGAAATCCCTCCGCCTCCAGCGCTTGCCGGGCGAAGAGCCGGGTCAGCTCCTCGTCATCGGCCACCAGAATGCACTGGTGCGGACGCGATGGGCTATGCGGGCTCATGGACTCCTTGATAACTTTGAATGGCGGCGCTCACATTGGCGTATTCGGCTTCCATGGCGCGAAGTTGAGTGGCGTCTCCTGGGATCCCCTTGGCGGCGCGGGCTTCCAAATCCTTGGCGAGCTTCGCTAACTCGCGCGCGCCAATGTTTCCGCTGGCGGATTTCAGCGTGTGAGCAGCAAAGCGCAGCGCGTTGGCATCCCCTTGCTCGATGGCGCTGGCGATTTCCGCGATCAAACGCCGGGCACTCTTGTGGAAAGTAGCGAATATCCGGGTCATCATGCCGGCGGCGGCGCCAGGCGCCTGTATGGCACGGATATGGTCCAGGGCGCTAGGATCGAAGGATGGGTTCGCGGCCTCCCCAGTTTTGTCTGAATGAACGGGTCCATCCACCGCCGCACTTTGCGGCGGTTTGCCTACGTTCAACCACTGCGAAAGTACCTTGAGCAGCGCTTCGCCTGTGAAAGGCTTGGCGAGATAATCGTCAAACCCTGCGGTGAGACACCGCTGCCTATCCTCCGCCATGGCGTTGGCGGTGAGCGCGACAATCGGAATACGAGGCCTGGCCTTATCCGTATTCAAGCGCACTTCCTCCTTGGCGCGAATGAGCGATACCGCCTCGAAGCCATCCATGTTGGGCATTTGGCAATCCATCAGTATCAAGCCGAACTCGCCTGAGGACCAGGTCAGTACTGCCTCCGCCCCATCGTTGGCCAACTGGACGTCCAGATTCAAATGCTCCAAATATTCGAGTGCCACCTCCTGGTTTACTTCGTTATCCTCCGCCAGCAAGATACGCCCCTTCAATTCGCCAAGCCGTGGTGCAGGCGTTGGGTTGGCAGCCGGTGTTCCGCGATGTCCTTGTATGACATCGTTGAGGGCATCGAGGAGATCCGATTGCCGAACCGGTTTACTCAAATAGGCCGCCACGCCAGCCTTGCGCGCCCGCTCGGGTTCTCCAGCGGTGCCCAGGGAAGTGAGAATCAACAATGGTGTGCTTTGTAGACCAGGGTCAGCCTTGACGTGAGTGGCCAGTTCGATGCCATCCATTTCGGGCATGCATAGATCCAGGATCGCCATATCGAAAGGCTCCTGGCGCGCCGCCGCGGCACGCATGGCCGCAAGTGCCTGGACGCCGCTCGCCACAGCCACATCCGCCATTCCCCAGGCCTGCATCTGTTCGTGCAGGATGAGCCGGTTGGTGGCGTTGTCGTCCACGATGAGCACGCGCCGGCCGCAAAGTTCCGTGGGCGCCTCGGGAGCCTTCGCCCAGCGCGCCGCCTTCAAGGGAAGAACCAGCGTAAAGGTGGAGCCCATACCCTCCTCGCTTTCCACCTCCAGGTTCCCTCCCATCGCCTCCACGATGTGGCGGGCAATACTGAGTCCCAAACCCGTGCCGCCGAAGCGCCGCGTAGTGGTGTTGTCGGCTTGCATGAAGGCATCGAAAATGGCGCCTTGTGCTTCCCTGCCAATACCGATCCCCGTATCGCGCACGCTGAGCCGGACCCAGGTCACGTTCTCCTCGGGAGGCCGCTCGTCAAGCCGCAGTTCGACCGACACTTCGCCTTGCTCGGTAAATTTCACCGCGTTGTTCACCAGATTGGTGAGGACCTGCCGCAGCCGTACCGGATCGCCACGCGCTTGCGTAGGGACATCAGGAGCGGCCCGGTAAGCGATTTCCAGCCCCTTGCGATGAGCAGGCTCGGCGAAGAGCTCCGTCACGTCTTGCATCAAATCGCGCACATCGAAATCGATCTCCTCCAGCGTAAGCTTGCCGGCTTCGATTTTGGAGAAGTCCAGAATGTCGTTGATGATCGCGAGCAAGGACTGCGCGGAACGGTGGGCCGTTTCGGCGAAACGGCGTTGCTTGTCGTTCAGTTCGCTCTTGAGCAGAAGTTCGTTCATGCCCAGAACGCCGTTCATGGGAGTGCGAATCTCATGGCTCATGTTGGCCAGGAATTGGGACTTGGCGCGGCTTGCCGCTTCCGCCGCCTCCTTCGCCTTGGACAGCTCAGCGGTGCGTACGCGCACCTCGTCTTCCAGATGATCGCGGTAAAGGATCAATTCTCGGTCCCGTAGTTCGATCTCTTCCAGCATGCGGTTGAAACCCCCGGTCAAGACGCCGATTTCATCGGTGCCCCCCAGTTTCGCGCGCAGCGAATAGTCTTTCTTCTCCGAAATGGTGACTGCCATCTGTGCCAGATCCAGAATGGGACCTGAGATGGAATGTTGCAGGCGCTGCGCAACCCATGCGGCCACGCCAAAACCGCATAAGGCGCCCAGAACGGAAACCAAGATGGCGATCTGGATTTGCGCCCACATGGGACGCAAGTCGGCCCACAAAATCACTTCCCCGACGGGTCCCCCGTCAAAGTCGATCGGCACTCTGACAGAGAGGTAGCTGTCGGCGAAGCAAAAAATCGCGCTTGGAAGGTGCTCCTTTACAGCATTCAACGCGATCCCGCCTGGGACACCCACGCCAGTCTCGCCCTCCTCGGTGCGCAGGTAACCGCGGATCATCTGGGTGTCATTGCTTCGGATCATGGCGCCGATGACGTCGGAATTCGCGCGTAGTGGCTTGAGGGATTCCGCCAAGCTCTCATCGTTGCGGAACATTAGAGCCGGCGCGGCATTCATCCCCACCACGGCCGCCAGTTCGGTGAATTGATGCAGCGCGTTTGCTCGTTGCGTTGAAATCCCCGTCACGGCCACGGTGAGTAACACCAATCCCAAAGCGATTCCGGTGGAGAGGGCCACGATGGCCAGCAATTTTTGCCGCAGCGAAAACCGTCTCACGCGTAACCTCATGTTTTCCCCTTACGTACTGTTTTGGCAACCTTGAGCAACTGCGCGTTGACTTTCAAACCGGCTTTTTCAATCTCACCGAGATTGACCTCGAAGACCACTTTATTGCCTTCGCTCACCAGCCCGATCATCCCACCTGCTTGCGCGAAGTTGTCCGCGTCGCTCACCGTCAGCACGGATTGGCCCGCCAGCTCTTGGAGAATGACGCTCATGCGCGCACGCTCCGATGGCGCGATATACGCGACTTCGCATCCCTGGAGCGTGCTCTCGCCGGCCGCCTTGCGTAGCACGATGGTCTTCCCGTGCGCGGTCCGGGTGGCCAGGGGCGCTAGGGCTTCTTCGATACCGCCGCCTTTGCCCGCCACACAAATAGTGATGTGTGCCTGCGAGGCGAATGCGCCACCGGGCCAAGTAACGAACTTGACGAAGTTGTAGACAAAGGCAGCCTTCAGTTTGTCCTCCGGGGTCTGCGCGTTTGCCGCGCAAACCCCAATGAGAAGCCCAAACAACAGCGCGAGCCGTTGGAGAGGGGATGAAATCACGCTCGTGGTTCGCCGCTCGCTATTGGAACGTGTAGCTCAGCTTGATCCAGTACGTTCGCCCATCCTGGGGAATGGCGCTGATCTCGGGCATGTCATCCAGGGAGGTAGGGTCGCCGTAGCGCGCGCCAAAAAGGTTCTTCACGCCAGCGGATACCTCCAGGCCCTTGACTGCTCCACGGTGCAGAAGGGTGAGATTGGCAAGGGTGTAACCGGGCACGTCCTCCGAGCTGCCGTCGCTGGATTCATTCCTGCGCTTGCTCACATGCTGCGCTTCGAAGCCTGCCGATAGCCGCTCACTCCACAACGGAACAATAAGATTGAGCTTGGCCAAGTTCCTGGGCGAATTGCTCAGGATCCGACCGGTCTGCGCGTTCTTGGCTTCCTGGTAGCTGTAACTCATCCGGCCCTCCAGCCGCGACCATTTGCCCTGCAATTCAAGATCCAAACCATTGGTCTTCACCGAGTCAGTGTTGGCGAAAGTGAATAGCCCATCGGTGGGATCCGTAACAAAGGAAATAAGATTCTTTAGCCGGTAGTGATAAAGCGAACCGGTGGCGATTAGCTGGGGCGTCACGCGCTGCTCTAACACCAGCTCATAGGTACGAATCTTCTCCGGAGCCAGGCCGGCAGGGGCTTTTTGCCCCACAGCCGGCGCCTCGTAATACAGTTCCCAGGCATTCGGGGCCCGGAATGCGCTTCCATAGAGCAGCTTTATGGCCGTTCCTTCCTTGGGCGCGATGATCAGCCCAACCCTTGGATTGAACGAAGAGAGTTTGTTGTAGCTCTTGTCATAGCGCGCGCCCAAGTTCAAGGTGACCTTCTTGGATAGGGCTATTTCGTCTTGCGCGTACAGCGCCCACGTGGCGAAGCTATTACGGGGATCCGAATACACCATATAGGGGCTCACATCGTAGTTTCCCTGGTCGGCTTGGGTGTGGTCGGCATATTCGGCCCCCAAGATCAGGCGGTGCTGCTCGCCGATGCGCGCCGAGTAACTGAACTCTCCCATGACCGCGTTATAACGGGCGAAATCGTGGTTATAGGTGAGCGGTGGATAGTCGTAGGCGCTCGTGGCGTTATAGTCGTACTTGCTGGTGGCGAGCCTTGCGACAATACTATCGTTGGCATTGAGTGCATGGTTGAACTGCAAGTCCACCAATTGCTCCGAATCATAATTATCCGAGGGCATGTTAAAAATCGTAGCGTAGATGCCCGTGCCATACTTGTTATGGCGCGACGATTCGGAGTAGGAGAGGCGAAAATCCTTGTACTCCAGGTCGGCTCGAACATTTCGCCAGCGTACGGCTTGAGTATTTTCCATCACGCCATAGTTGCGGCTGGGATCGCCCGCCAGCTCCGGAAACACCACCTGGGGCGTACCCTGGGTTTTAAAGCCGGTGGCGGAAACCAACCCTTCGAATCCTGATTGAGTTTTTTTGCCGGCGGTTACGCGCCCCCGCATGCTGTCCCAGGAACCATACTCGCCCGCAAGCTCCACTCCTTCGATATCGCGCCCGCGCTTGGGGATGATATTGATCACGGCGAAGAAAGCACCGGTTCCGTAGAGCGAGGAGCCGGGCCCGCGAATCATTTCAATCCGGTCGATCAGGTCAACGTCAATAGGCAAGGCGCCATCGAGGAAGGTGCCGCCGAAGACCCCGTCGTTGGTTCGCAGCCCGTCGATCAGTACCAGAACGCGGGAGTTGTAGTCCCCTGGGCGGGAAAAGCCGCGCACCCCCAGGAATTCGTAGTAGCGGTTCTTGGTCACGTAGAAGCCGCGCACACTGGCCATGATGTCCCCGAGGGATTTGTAGCCAAATTGCTTGATCTCGCGCGCCGTGACCACCGAAACGGAAGAAGGAGCCTCGGTGGTCTTTTGGGTGTGCTTGGAAGCCCCGTATACGTCAGGGATCTCCACTTTCAACAGTTCCTCCAGGGGGAGATCCAGCAGATCCGCCTCCGCCTCGGAGCCGTCCGCAGCCTGGGAAAGACCCGAAAAAAAGATGCTCAAGAAGACGATTCGAGAAATTAAGCGCGGGCGCGGTGCGCGCCCGCGGGGCTTGGAGATCTTGGGGAACATGGTTGCCGGTTCATAGGGTTCACGGCAAGCATTGACGGAGTTTTTCCCCTGG
>JBJXGQ010000118.1:0-23066 GCA_046160525.1 Burkholderiales bacterium | reverse complement strand
ACCACGATTGACGCGGCCACGATCCTGCTGACGAAGCAACCGGCTCCCCCACATTTGGAGCAATGCGCGTGGGTGGCGCTGGGGGTGGCGCAGGGGGCCATTCTGGACACGGTGAAGGGTTCCAATCACTACACAACAGCCTCCCTCACGCCTAGGCCGTCGTGGGCTAAAGGTCGCGTTCCTGTTGTGCAGAAAGGGGCGCATGTTTTTTATTTGCTTTAATGTATCGGTTGCTCCCACGGCCCTTGCGCTCTGTCTATTTTAGCACTCAGTCATCGTCTGTGAGAGAAATTACGCTTTTGGCAGTCTAACACTTATGAATGCACACGTCGCCCCCTTCGACCGACTCCATGAGGATACTGTGTCGCCGACCGCGAAAAGCACGGATTTAGCGAAAGCCAGTTTGCCGATTGCGTGGGTGGCGGGCATTGTCCTGACCTTGTGCGGCTTCGGCGTCACGCAAGCCTTGAGCATGGCGGCGATGCGGTCAGACGTGCGGGACATCCTGACCCGGATGGAATATGAAGCGAAGATGCGCGAGACGGATGCGAGACTCCTCGAAGCGCGGTTCTCGGCCCTCGACGCGCAGATCACCAGTGCGGGGTTACGCAATTCTGCCCTGAATATGGCTCAGAAACTCGACCAACAGAATAGGAAATAGATCCCATGACTGAATGTTGTTTGCTCATGATTTGCTGCGATCCCGCTGCGCGACACGAGAAGGCCGTGGAGTATTACGCGGGCTTGGGCTTCGGGAAGTCCGATGCGATGAAGCTCGCGGCGGACACGCTTCGGATGGTGGATAGCCTGCTGGCCTTGACGCCCGCGCGTATCGCGGCGATGCGAGAGTCCAAGTCGTGACCATCACCGAACTGGTCGCAATGGCGGAGCGGATTCACGATGCGGAGGGGGTGAACCTCGGCGCGTCGTCCAGCCGTGAGCAGCGCAATGCGTTCTGGGCGCGAGCGGTCGGCTGTGCCCATCACGGGCATCCGGTCTACAACTTGAAGGCAGACCCGCGCTGGCACATCAAGGACGCTGGCGGCGGTCGCCCCCAGTCCGATGACGTTGCCGTCTCCATGCCCTCGCGTGAGGCGTGGGACTGCATTCCTGGCGCGGGTTCGGACGGCTATCGGTTTGAGGCGGATGCCATCGGGATTCTGCCGATGGGCCAGAACGTCTACCCACCGGCCAAGCCTGCCGGGTCTGGTGCCGTGGTGCCGCCTGTGCAGCCGCCGCAAGCCACGCAGCCTCCCGGCCGAGAGGAAGCCTTGGATGAGCAGAAGTTCCTGCACGCCTACTACATGGCACCAGAAGGCTTGCAGCGCCCCAAAGGCTTGTGGCGCGACGATACGACGCCTCCCGGTCCTGACTTCGAGGGGATCGCGACGTGGTATCTCGACATCTACCAGCGTGAGCGCATGGCGATGAAGTCTCGGGCGGATAGCCGGGCGGCCTACGTGAAACAGATTCGACAGAGTGACGAGTGGAAAGCCAAACATCCAGGAGAAACGCCATGAATCCCCTCTACCTCGGAGCCATTGCCCGTTGGCTGATCACGATTGCGGCCACGAAAGGCATTACGCTTACCGAAGATAGCGCCTTGCAGATTCTGTCTGGCGCGATTGCGGTCGGCTCGCTGTTGTGGTCGCTGCGTCAGAAGAAGCAGACCACGGATGACAAGGCGATGGGCTGGTGAGCCTTGACGATCTCACGCTGCTAGAGCAGGCCCAGCGTCACGCGGCGTCTCAAGCGCTCGATGCGATCGAGAAGGACAAGCTCGGTCGGGTGGCGTTTGAAGCCAACACGGACGCGGCGGTTAAGTCGCTAGAAGTGTCCCTACAAGGCGAAAAGGGACGGCTCAGCGGTTCGGTCTACGCACGGGCGGTCTGGGGGCTCACCAAGTCCTACGTGGCTGGCGTGCGGGGCGTGTGGACGCTCAGGAAGCCCTAATCACGGCTCTGGCGTCGGTGGCGTGGGGAGGGGTTGCCAGTAAGTCACTGGATACGCGACACGCCGTGGTCCTTCGGTGCCGTCTCCATCGGTTGCCATGCCTGGGCCTGCTCCCTTTGGGCCACATCAGGAGCAGATTGAGAGTTCGTTGATGGCGCTGCGCTCATGCCCGCCGACACGCTCGCTTCGCTGAGGGGCACCAGGACGCTGCCGAATGCGACAATCACAGGCGCGTCCGGAGTGTGGGCTTTATGCCAATCGGGGTGCGTTGCCTTCCACGCTGGCGTCAGCGTGTGGATGACTATGCCGGTAGGCTCGTAGCCTTGATCCCCGGCGGTGAGCCCGTAGAGTTCGCCGGTATCAGTGTGGTAATCCCAGTCATACGCATCTAGGAGGACGCGAAAATTCACGCCGTTGCCCGGACGCGGCTCGGTGCCTGCCATGTCAGGTATCGCTTGATGGATGAGCCCTGCGCCATCCGCCGTCTCGCGTTGGGCGAGCAGGGACGACAGGCGGGTGACTTCCTCGCGCAGGCCATGCACCTCAGCGGCCACATAGGTGGCGAAACCGTCATCATCAAGCATCACCTTGAGGCGGGTGACTTCGGCCTCGGCGGCTTCGGCGCGCTTTCTCTCACGGTTGAAGCTCGTCATGAATTTTGCCAATTGATCGTTGGCTTCGTCGTAGTCCTTCCCCAACGCGGTGAACAAGTCCTGCAAGTTCTCCAGTTGGGACGCCATCCGTTCCACCTCCTGCGCCTGCTCTGCGCGTCCCTGGGCGAGGGCAGCAGCGAAAACCTGTTCAGGCATCGGCTTGTTCTTCTCGCTCATGGCGTCACGCGCCCTTCAATGGCTTCCGCCCGTCGTTGCTGAATTTCTGGCGAGTTGTTTAAGTAGTAGTAAGACAATGGGCCAACGTCCAGACGTGTTGCGCCCACATGCCAGTTGTAGGAATACAACCAGATTCCACACCATCGAGTGCCCCATCGCCCGAAAGGAACAAGCCAACGCAGGGGCATAACTTTTAACGTAATGCAACCTCGCTGCTTGATCGTAAGCATCACGGAAAACTCAAGGTGATGAACTGGGTTGGTCATTTACCGCGCCCTTCCTGCTGCTGGCGATAGGCGGCGAACGCCTCATCGGGTGTCTCGTCTAACGTGTTGCCAAACTTATCCACGCTGTCTTGCCCTGCCGAGTATCCAGCCTTGAACAACTGCCGCGCCTCGGCTTCCTTCGCGAACAAATCAATCTTCAGTACCACGGACGGTTCGGCCACGCGACTCGTGTAAGCGGCCTGACACTGCGGGCATGTCCTAAATCCGTCCTTGCGGTTTTTCGCCCCACAGGGACACAACCACTCCACTACTGGGCTGGCGTCTGAGGACACCGTGGCGGCAGGCTGGATGACGAGCGTTTCATCCTCGCAGTGGTCGCAGTAGGCTGTTCCCTTATTCGGCTGGTTCGGCTTACCGTTGGCGTCCGTGTGAACGCCGTGGGTGGCGATGGCGACGTGCTGGCCCATCGTGGTTGGGCCACGTCCGCAGATACGACACGCCGAATACTTGCGCTCTTCCGTCGTCTGCGGGGCCACGGACGGCACCGGCGGCGTCTGCGGCTCGGCGGGGGCGATTAATTTTTCTCGCAATGCATCGGCCAGTTTCCTCTGCTCGGCCAAATAGCCTCCGACGTTCTCACCGCGCTCCACGTATTCAGTGGTTGAGATATAGCCGATCAGTCTGTCGTATTGATTCCAAAGGTCTGCGGTCGTCATTTACCCACCCGTTCCAGAATTAGTAGTCCGCTTTTTGTTCGCGCCCGCCGTCCGCGCACTCGGACGTATCGCCATCCAGCGGCGAGGAAGCAAGCGCCAGCCAGCCCTGCCCTGACCCGTTGCGGATCGACATAGGTGTAATGCCTCGGATCAGGCCAGAGCGCATCAGCAACCGCGTCCGCTTGGCGAATACACTCCGAGCTGCGGTGTCGTCCTTCGTTCCGAAAGAAGGCGCAATTAACGCCCTGTTGTCGCTCCCCTGTTCGCTCATCAATGCAGTCGTCGATAAACTTGCGCCATCCGAAAATAGCGTCACCTTCCGGCGTCCGAAGGGTGAACTTGTTGCCTGGGCCGAGGCATTGCCACACATCGCGGCCATCGGCATAGCCACGGTGCGAGTAGTGCCGCCGATACATCGCCAGCACCGTCACGTCTTGGTCGGTAGTGGCGTCCCAAATCATTCACGGTCTGGGGCGCGTTGGTCAGCGACCGTATCCGCCTCAGTGGTCGGAGCGCGCAAAAGCCCTGGCTGCTCCTGTGGGGCGGCAGGGGCGAACGCGGTCGGTTCGTCCAGCCTTCCGTGTAGGGCGTGCTTGGCGACCAATTCCAGCACGCGATTACCCGACAAGTCGCCGTGGTAAATCTTGCGGGCGTCCAGCCATCGACGGGCCGACCAGTGCTCTCCATCGACGTCATCAGACAGCCCTTTGCGAATCGCCCGAAGAGCCTGCCGTAGTTGCGCGTTCTCGGTGTCGAGCGTCACGCTGGCCGCTTCAACTGCGGCGATTTGGTTCTGCATGTCCATCGGTCCTTACTGCCCTTTCTTCGCGCACTGCGAACACGCCACGCGGTCGCCGGGATACATCTTGATGCTCGGCGTGACCCAGCCTTTGCCCTTGCAGGCTTTGCACCGTGTCACCGTCTTGGCCTTCCGAGGAGCAGAGGGGTTAGGACGCATTGGCAATCTCCAGTAAGACATCGGCGTGGCATGGCTGATCCAGTGGGCACCAGCAGGCGAGGTTCTTTCCGCACAGCACAACAGCAGCCTCGGTCACTTCCGACAACGGTAAGGTCTGACGATAAAGCGCCACCGCTTCATCAGCCGTGCGCGTCCATCGTTCCATTCCGTCTGTGTCGAACACCGTATCACCCGCCTTGAACGGGTTGCCCCACTTCGTTGGTCTCCCGACATACACCGTGTTCTCGGGCATCTTCCAGCCCTTCGTGCGCTTTCGCTGGAACCCGAACCGGCTTAGACATGAGGAACCTCGAATCGCAAAAAGTAATTCTTCATTCGCGCTACGCTCCAGCCTCAGCTATCGCGCCTGAGAGGCTGACCTACGCGACCGCCTTGATCGCGTGTCCGATGTTCCGTGTGGCGAAGACTT
The DNA here is from genome assembly GCA_046160525.1 of Burkholderiales bacterium. Taxonomy (GTDB): domain Bacteria; phylum Pseudomonadota; class Gammaproteobacteria; order Burkholderiales; family SHXO01; genus SHXO01. The sequence continues at coordinate 17,952 of JBJXGQ010000118.1, read as the reverse complement.
CCTTCGCGGGTGTTCTGTCACCGTTGCAGCTAATCCGGCGCGGTGCATCCAGATAGCTGATGTCGAAGCCGAGCGAGCGATACAACGCCTCGATGCGTGGCGTGGCCTGATTCACCAGCACCACCGGCCCGTCGTGTGCGGCCAACCACTTGGCGGCACGTTCCTGGTCAGCCCACTTGAAACCGCCGGCCGAGTAGGTCGTAAACTCCACGTCATAGGGCGGGTCGGCGTAAACGAAATCGCCAGACGCCAGCGGCACCGCCGCGAAGTCGCCCGCGAAGAATGACCAGCCGCGCAACTGCACGGCGTAGTCATCCCATGCCCGTTCGTAGTTGACGGTCTTGCGCTTCCCGTAGGGGACATTGAACTCGCCCCGGCTGTTGAATCGGCACAGGCCGTTAAAGCCCGTGTGGTTCAAGTAGAAGAACAGCGCGGCAGCCTCTGGTGACTGCGCGTAGGCCGTCCATGTAGCGCGGGCGATTTCATTGAATCGCAGACGGTGGCGGTAGTATTGGCTCTCCGTGTTGTCGTGTGCCAACATCGCGACCATCGCCATTCGCCCGGCCTGCACCTGCCGGTAGAAGTTGATCAGGTGCTCGTTCACGTCGTTCAGCACCGCTCGTCCAGGCTGAAGGCCGAGCGCCACCGACAACCCGCCACAGAACGGCTCTACAAGGCGCGTGGCGCCACTCGCCAGCCACAAGGGCTGAATGTGCGGCACCTGCCAACGCTTACCGCCTGCCCACTTCAGAAGCGGCGACAACGGCTCGGTGGTCGGCGCGTGGGTCAGCGGCTCAACGGCTGGCTGAGGCTGGCCGGAGCGCGCATCCTCTTTCGTCTTCGTCGTCATCTGTCGGCTCTACTCCTGTGCCTTGAGGGCGGTGAGACGCAACGGCTTGCCGCAACTCGGGCAGAACTTCATTTTGTTCTCAACGGGTCCTTCGTTCTCGAACACCCACGACGCCCCGCACGCACCATCCCAGCCGCCGTCGATCTCGTCCTGTGTCCACGCGCACGGTGCGGCCTCGACCTGGGCACGCAGGGCGGTAGACCCGGCCGCTAGGGCTTGGCCCACGTCGGATTGGCCGTAGCCCATCGCGGATCGGAAGTCGTCCAGTATCTGCGCCTGCGTCTCGGCCTGTGTCGGTTCACTCATCGGGTTTTCTCACGATCTCCGCCAAACGGCAACCAGACCATCCACGCATACACGCCCGTCACCAGCACCAGCAGCACCGACAGGACGCCAAGGGCGAACGACGGCCAGTGATGTTCGACCTTGCCGTCACCAATCATCGCCGTGGCCACGAATAACGGAAAGTCGAGGAACAGCACCACGAACACCACCGCAAGGATTCGATTCATCATTCCTGTGTCCTCCTTGTTCTGTCATGCTCTCCCCCGTCCAAACTGCCGCACATTCGCCGGCTGGGCCTGTGTCCGCTTCCGCCAACTGTTCTGCCGTCGAAGCTGGGCCAACCGTTCATGCTCTTGCGCGGGTCGGCTCCACAAGTAGGACGGTTCAACGACCATACCTTGCGCCCGGAGCGTGTCCCGTTCCGCCTGAGCCGCCCGCTGGTGCGTCCACGCCGTCAACACGGCGTCGTCCCCGAGTAACCATCGGCGAAGGCTCATGGCTGGGCCTCGGACTTGGCGCTTTCAATGCGCGACCAAACGGCCTTCATCGCAGGATCACGGGGTGGATAACTCTCGCGGAACCCGCACCACTGACACCACCGCTGCGTTGAACCGTCAGGGGCAATCGGGCCAATCATGGGCGCGTAGTGCCAGTCGTAGCGATGCGCGAGAGTCATCACCTTGTTGCGACACCAGTAATAGACCCTCATCGCCCAACCGCCTTCCGTTCCGACCGCAGACCCGCCGCCCGCGGTGCCTCCGGACTCAACTGCCGGAACCGCTCAGACCGCGCCAGCTCGTCCTGATGCCGAGCCACTTCACGATCGGCCCAGCGACCCAGCACCACGCCGATCAACCAGGCGAACGCCCCGACAAACACGATGCCGAAAATCAGTCGTGTGATCATGCTGCCCTCCGAAAACATCGCCCCGGCCGTCTCGCCACCATCAGCGCCAGCCGTTCTTATCGATGCCCGCTTCACGGCTTGACCTTCTGGTAGCTGACCACTTTGGTATAGCCAATCTTCCGCGCCAGCTTGTCGCTCAAGTCCCGGCGCTTGTGTAGCACGTCGCAGAGGTAGGCTTTCGAGATCCCCAGTTTGGCGGCGACGGCTTGTTGCGAGCCGAGCTGCTTCACGAGGGCGAAGAGGGCGTCATGCGCGTTCATGGGTAGAGTATGCGGATTCGCGGAACGCATGTCAACTACGTATTTCGTATCTCCGCCACATGCGCCGCGACATCCGCCGATGTCCGCACGACGCGCACCGGCCAGCGTTCGGCAAAGGCCACCTGCTTCAGCTTGAGCTTGCCCTTGGGCGTCTTGATCTCCACCAGGTAGAGCCGATCAAACGGCGGCGGCGCTACCGCTATGTCCGGCTTGCCATCCCCCAACCGGGTCAAGTCCAGCACCTGCCAGCCATAGGACTCGTAGGCGGTGACGATGGTGTCGTGGTTGGCGTCCTTGCGTTGGGAGATGCGCCTCACTGGTGGGCCTCGTCATCCACATTCAGCGCATTCATGGGGCAGAGATACCCCGCACCACGGAGCGCCGCTTCAAACACGTCTAACACCTTGTCGCGTCTGTAGTCGCCATCGGCAAACTGGGCGGATACCCTCGTCTTGCATTGTTCGCCGTCGTGCTCGGCCTCAATGATCACGGTCACGCGGTTCACTGGCTGGCCTCGGCAATCTGAAGCAAATTCGTATACGTTTTTGCTTCAACGGGCGGGGTATACACGTAGTAGCTTGTCGCCACGCCGCGCTGGTCACGCACCACGTGGGCGGTGGAGATGTCCATCCGTAGCAGCTTGCGGCAGTTGCTGATGCGTGTCCGGTAAGCCATACTGCCGCCGACTTCCATCAACTCCCAGTTGGACACGTCTTGGCCGGGACGGGCCTTGAAGTAGTTGGCGACGGCGGTGGTGTAATCGACCTTCATGGCTTCCACTTCTTTGCCCAATCCTTGCGTTTGCAGACCGGGCAGACCTTGGGCGCTTGCTCTTTGCGCGGGTGCCATGTGTGTTCGCAGCGCACACACCGCAGCGTCGGTAACTTCATGGGCTGGATTATACGCATACGTATACCCGCCCCGTCAACTGTTTTCCGGCTCCGTCCACGACGGCAGCGCCAACGGCTGTCCCGCCGCCTCCATCAACTGCTTCCCGCGCTGGTAACACGCACAGCGCCGCGTCCACCACACGCCCTTGTCATCCTGGTATTCCTCCAGAAATGACGGATGCTCACAGCCCACCGTCCCGAGCCTGAATGCTTCCTTGCGCTGCGCCTCGATGACTTTCGAGCAGGCTTCTTTCCACTGCGGTGCCGTGGGCATCGGAAAGAACTTCCGGCCCGCCGCCGCCTCGTCAATCAGCCGATCGCACGCTGGCAGCACCACATCCGCCGACAGCCCTTTAAGCGCACGCTGATACGCCCGCACCTGATAGCTGTCCAATTCGGCGCGGAAGGTAGACATCAGCAAGGCCAGGCCCGCCTCGATGGGACCGGAGGCCATGCTAGTGAACGTCCCCGGTGCCGTAGATAGCCCTAAGACTCCGCACCGTGCGATCCGAAAACTGCGGCAGGTTGACCGGCTCATCCTCCCAACGCTCCTGGTTGAGATACGTGGCCGGCATCGGGATGTATTGGCCGCCGTCTTTCATCCATTGCGGTTGATTCCTCTGCCAGTTCAGCGCGTCGAGCATCTTCTGCACCGTGGCGGCATCTGGAGCCAGCTTCGCCCACGCCTTCCGAGCCGCACCCTTCGCCGTCTTTCTCGGATACGCTGCCCAGAACACATCAAAATCGGTAACTAGTTCGCTCATCTGTTCTCCCCCTACCGCCCAATACCAAGAGCCCGTGCGCCGGCCCAGCGTGGGGCGGCTGAGACGGCCTGAGCAGAGGGGGCTGGGCTGGCCTCACACTCATGAATTTGGTCTGCGGAACACTTGCCTGTGCGTGCCGACGAATCCAGAATCAAGCGCGGCCAGATATTCAGCCGCCTGCGCCTTGGTCAAATACGACCGCCCCTGAAAGCTCGCATAGGACACGCCAAGGTAACGACCGCTCCGGTAGGCGTTGACCTGGAAATACGGCTTCAGGCGCGTCGTGTCCTGAACCGCATTAATAGCAGGGTCCGCCTCGAAACGCTTCAGATGGGTATAGATGCGAGTCGCCATCTCTGTGATCGTTAGCGGTTGTCTCTCGCTCATCTCCCTACCCCTCCTCCCCAAAAATTACAACCGCTTGATCCACGCTCGCGGCGGTGGGCTCAATACCCACCCCAGTCCCCACGTCAGGCCCTGACACTTTCCCGGCGTTGGTGCCTTCCGTCTACCAGGCCCTTGTCAGCAAGGGCACCGCGATACCGTTGGGGCCACTAGGCCGACCCCGACCCACACCACGACCACCACCACGACCGCGAACCCGAACACGAACCCGACCACGACCGCGAACCCGACCGCGGCCCCCCAGGCCGAGAGCGGCCCTTACGGCCCCGGATCATCACCGGATCACCGTGAAGCTCTCGACGGCCGACAACATCACATAGACCGGCTGCGGCAGCGCCTGCGCGTCCTTCCACTTCGCGTCTGTGAACGCGCCCGTCTCGTAGACAATGGCCGCGTCCTCAAGCAGGATGCACGTCTCATTCACGCCGGTCAGCTTGCCGGTGTAGATGTAGTTCATGCAGAACAGCGTCACCCGTTCGCCCATCAGCTTGATCAATCCCTCGCCCGACTCTTCAACCAATTTCTTCATGCCGCCTCCTGCCTGCGTTGACCCCGACGAACTCAGAAGAACGAACGATGCGGGCCACTAATCAATCGAGCGCCTTATGACCCTCACCCTTGCGGGCTACCTGTTCACTGTCTCGGCTTAGTGGTCGCTTACCTCGTGGTCACGCCACGCCGCCGCACCGTTCGTTCATCTCAATTCGTCGGCGGCTGCGCCCCCCGACCCATCAGCACGGCAGGGACGTTCCGTGTGAGCACCTGCACAACTTCCAGGCTCCCGATGGCACCATCCCCGAGCACGAGGACAGCAACAGCCGCCGACGAAACCGTTAGAAATGCAGGCTGCTGGCGAGCTCGTGGAACTCCGCAAACTCTGGATGCGCCTGCACCAACGCAGACAACCGAAGCAGCCGTTGATGTCGCGCGACATCAACCTCTATAGACTCTTCCGAGTAGGCCACTGCGCGACGTAGACGATCGGCGTAGGACTGTGCTGGGCTAGGGTCGGTATCGCGGATGACGGTGTCTGACGCCTGATTAGTTCCAGCCATTCGACCCAAGCCAGCAGCTATTACAGGCACCGCCTGTTGCCCCTCTGCTCGACGATACGCATGCTCTCGTGACTTCAACTGTTCATCGCACATCTTGACTGTCCTCCCGTGTTTACCGAACGTATGGCCAGCGTGGTTGTCTTCGCCCCCTTAATCACAGAAGCACCCTTTCGTAAATGAGTGTTGCGTTAATCGGATGTCCACGCCGGCCAATTTTCTACATCTTGTAAAAGTGCCTCACGTCGTCGTCGGCTTTCTGCTCACAGTTGGTATAGCCGAAGTCCACGAGAAACCGCTGGCCGCGCATCGTGAGCCACGCCATCGCCCACGACTGAGACGGGGTCAGCGTGATCCCCATGTTGGCTAGTGTCGTTTTGTAGTCCATCACTTGATCCCCGTATGCTCCATGTCGAACGCAAACACGAATCCTGGCATGTGGTGGAACGTCCACGCCTTGATTTCCATCACCAGCGCGTCGATCTCCTCATCGCTCATCTGGCTCGTCTTCTGCCGGCGGACGTGGCCGGTAATCGGGCACTCGTCCAGCGGTCGCAACTTAGTGACGATGTATTCCTTGAACTCGTCGGTTTCCCACCCGAGCGCGTCGGCCACTTCCGCGCACACGCCGTGCAGCTTGCTGTTGTGCTTAGTGTCGCGCTTCTGGCTGAACGTCGCCCTGTAGGACTTCCCCGATGCCCAGCTTGGCGACCATCGCGGCGTATTTGTTCTGATCCTTGGGCGGCATCACCAGCCGCTGCTTGCCGAAGCCCTTTTCACAGGCCATCGTGATCGTGAGGGCTTTCACTTCTCGTCGCCCTCTTTAGGCTCGTGCTTGCCGCAGACTACCAACTCCGGTTCGATAATCGCCCCTCGAATCAGTTGATCGCGGTAGTGGAGGGCGCAATGGGCATCCTCGTCGAAGTGGGCGCAGTTGCCGCAGTTACGCGGGAGGATCAATGGCTCTTGGTTCATCGGCGTGAGCTCCACTCATCCCGGAATGCGATCAACGCGGCGATAAATTCATCGAGAGATTCAGGGTCACACAGAAAGCTCACACCAGCCGCGTAATCGGGTTCGTCTTCAGGTAGCTCGACCGCCTTGAAATCAAGGACGCAAAGCGGCTCCTGGCCCTCAGCCTTGTCTTCTTCTGGATCTGCCGTGAACACCACAGATCCGCCCTGATTGGGCTCCACCGTCCAACAGGCTCCATTTTCTTGATACCCCACAAACATGGCATTGGGAACCGTCGCACTGTGCGTCATAATGCTCATTTGGTCACCACTCGGAAATTACCGTCCATGCCTAACACGGCGTCTACAGGCTCCAGGTCGAACTCGTGCGCGTCGTAGGCGTCATGGTGGCGCTTACACATCATCGCGCTCCCTGCCGTCGTGTGGCGCTGCTCTGGGGCCATCCCTCGCGTGTGGCAGCGGCGGTGCTCCCCGACATGCGCCCATTCTGAGGGGCCGAGACAGGGGCCAACTCCAGCGAAAACTACCGGCGGTTGAATCTTCCCGTTTACGAAAATCCATCGCGTCAGAATCAGGCAATAGCCATCCCGCGCCACACACTGAGCGCGGACACCCTTGGCGTGCTTCGCCTCCTGCCGCTTGGCGCGGGCCTTCTCGCGCTTCGCACTACCTCGCTGTGGTTTGGGAAGGGCGGGCATCAGGCTCGACGCTCCACACACGGCGTGCAGCGAAACACGTCCCGCTCATCCCCGGCCGGCGCTGTCCCGCAGTCCTCGCAGGCCCCATGCTCCGCACAGCCTGGGCACTCGTCTTTGACCTTGCAGTCGCAGTCGAGATCGCCGTGGTCGTTGATCTCAACCGCCACCGTCGTGCCGGGATACCGGCCCTCACACCATTGGCAGATGTGGTTGTGGTTGCTCATGATCAAATCTCCAGCAATCCGAATTTGTTGGCGACGGCATGGGTCAAGCCCACGTCAGAAAGGCAGTGTTCGCGCACCGTCTCCCACTCGCCCGCCGCCACGAGCGCGGCCACGTCGGCCCCGCTTACCTTGTCCAAGGTGCCGAAGCCGTACTTCCTCGCGTAGAAGCCCAAACCGTGCGGATACTGCCGCGCCCCATCCCGCGTGAGGTATTGCCACACGTCGATGTGCGACGTCTTGAAGCGGTTCAGGTTCAGCGGCGGATGCTTAACCCCCAAGTCGATCGAGCGCGTGAGCAGCACCGGCAGGTCGAACTTCAGGCCGTTGAACGTGACCAGCGCGGTATCGCGTTCGCGGTAGGTGTTCCAGAACAACTGCAACGCCATACGCTCGCCGTCCTCGTTCTGACACACCATGCACACCGGATCGTTGCTGCCCACATCTACCCACCCGATCGCCACGATCCGGCAGCAATCCCAATCCAGCGCCAGCTTCTCGTTGCGCTCCGCCGTCTTCTCCGCGATCGACGCGGCGATCTTCTCGGGATCTTTCAGCCGAGAATCAGGCTTCACCGGCCCCAGCCAATCGAGGGCTTTGGGGTTGGCCGTGGTTTCGAGATCGACGACACGTAGTCTTCGCGCCATGATCAGAACGGAATGTCGTCATCGGTCAGGGGCGCGCCACTCATCCCGGCCATCTCCTCATCGGAGACGTGGTGCGGCCGCGCGGCGTCCGGCTGGCGGTCCACCTTCCGCACGTAGTCGCGAGCGGCAATCGCGGGCATCCCCTTCGCCAGCGGCATAATGCTGACGACGTTCGCGTAGGTGCGATCACCGACCTGGTTGTGCGTGACGTTAAGCAGGCAGTTGACGCCGAGCAGCCGTTCAATGTCGAAGCCCCGCCCCTCTTCGTCGGTGAACTTCTTCCCGCGCCACGATTCCAAGTCCTTCCGCAGCCCTGCCTTCTCGTGCAGGCTCAGGGTGTAACGCTTAAACACCAGATAGGGCTTGCCGTCGTCGCGGTCCTCGTTGATCTGCCACGCCACGTTGACCTTGTGCTGCTTCTTGCTCACGCCCTGCCATGTCACGTCCAGCACGCCGAGATCCACCACATCGACGCACACCGCCTGATGCACGCCCGCCGGAGCCGGCGCAAACGTCTTCCCGTCGCCGCCGCCCGCTGTTGCCATGATTGCCATCTACGCTGCTCCTTTGTGTTCGTCCTGATAGCGTTCCGCCCAGGCGTCCCGCTCGTCCAAATCCTCACGCTGCTGGCGTCGGCCTTCCCAGATGGCCCCCGCATGCACACAGACCCATGACCAGGCGATCAGCGCCCCGACCAGATAGAGCGGGGTTAGGTCGTACGGCATGTGGCCTCCGCTTGGGTAATGGCAGAGTCAATGACCCGCAATGAACGGATGGCCCTCTGTGTGACCCAGTCCGCATGGGTCATACCAGACGCCATATACGCCACTTCTTCGCGTGCTCCCTTCAGCGCCGCCAACAGCGCATCCCGATCCTGCGCCAGCTTGATCAGAAGCGCGTCGGCGTCGTCCTGTGTCTTCAGGCCGTGCGCGGCGAGGAGGTCAGAGACGGTCATCGTTCGTCCTCCGCATCATGCTGGTCGTCGTCTTCGGTGTCCCAGTTCTCGATGTCCTCGGGCTCATCTTCTTCTCGCTCGTCGCGCTCATCCTCGGCCCATACCGACAACGGGCGGTTGGTCGCGTCATACTGATAGTCAGAGTCGGGGTCTAATCTGTCCATGCCGCCGAGTCTATCTGCGCCTGTTCGCGCTGTCAACACCTAATTTGTCTTCGCGGCGTGATATTTCGCCAGCTTGACCGCATTGGATGTGAGCGAACATCGTCGACACTGGCTGCTGGTCAGGAGCTGGCGCTTTCCGCAGGTGCGGCACTTGCCGTCTTTCTGTTTCGCCAGCTGCCACCGCCGCTGCCTCGAGAGGCCGGTCGCTTCGTCCTTCGTCACGCTATCTCCTGTTCCAGTCGCGTTTTGCACGCGGGGCAAATACCATGGCTTGTCGGCAAAGTCGGATCGCCAGCCTTAATCAGCGTCTTGCACCACGCGCACCGTGTATCCCCAATCAACGTCATACACCATCTTGTGTCGAGTCGTGTCATGTGTCAAGCGATATCAGTTGACAGGATGCGAGGGTCGGCGCATACTCGGAGCATGAGTGAAAACAAAGCAACGCGCGGGCCATGGGTAGCATCCCACCGAGAAGACGGCAGCGGTATCAGCTACGTGACAGCTGACACCGGCCACATCGAGGTAGCAGTGTCCTACAGTCGTAACCCGCTAGATGCTCAGTTGATGGCGTCGGCTCCTGATCTTCTGGCGGCGTTAAAGGCATCCCTCGACGTAATCGCGTTGATGAGCGAGTGGGCTGGATGTGTTAGCGATCAGGCGATAGACGGCCCCGGTGAACGATCGAAATATAGGGGGGATTTGGCTCTTGCCCTGGAAGCGGCCCGTATCTACCAAGCCGTTATCGCCAAAGCCGAGGGCAAGCGAGCTATCGCTAAGGCAGAGGGGCGGTGATGACGGCTACGTTGAAAACGGCGCTTGCGTTGACCGCTGGGTGGACTGCAGCAGCGGTAACCAACTACTACTCTGATTCAATCATGGCTATCTTCATGGCCGGATTCGTAGTCAGTTTTACGTGCGACCGATTGCTAAGAGCATCGGAGGGCGAATGATCCGCCTCACCATCGCCCTCTGCGTCCTCACGCTCACCGGCTGCGGGCACTCCCCGACGGCCCCTACGGCTGCCGCGCCGGCCGCCGCGATGGCGGCCCTGTCGGACCCGCGCTATGACGCCTCCTTCTTCGCGTCCTTTGCCGGGGGCAGGACACGGCGTCCCTCACTCACGGTGTACATCGCTGACACCGACGACAAACACAACGCCGTGCCGGCCGAGACGGTCACCCAGGCCACCGATGCCGCGGTCACGCTGCAGGCGGCTATTGGGCTGCCCGTGGATGTGCGGTCGATGCGCGGGGTGGACATTCGAGCCATTCTGGCCGGGCTGTCTGTGCAGTTCCTGTGGACGGCTGAGACGGGCGTGGCCACGGGGGGACACGTCACGGCCTATCTGCCAGGCGTGGCGTTCGTGCATTATCGAGCCGTCACCTATGACGTGTGCGGGGGTCTGGCGAAAACGGTCGTGCGTCATGAGCTGATGCACGCGATGGGGTTCAGTCACACCGATGATCCACAAGAGGTGATGTATCCGGAATTGCGGTTCTGTGACCGTCTGCCGTCGGCGCGGGAGATTTATCACGCGCGGGTGGCGCTGGGGATGGGGGAACGGTGAAGCCCTCCGGTCCTGTCTTCGATAAGGCATGGCGTGAACGGTGCTCTGTGGTGCCGTGTTCTGTGCGCGACGTGGATGAGTTTGTCTCCACGCACTATCTCGGCAAGCGCCCCGGCGTGGTCGTGCTGGCGTTGATGATGCTTCAGGATTGGTTCGCGGTGGGCATGATCCTTTACGCGCTCCCACCGCGAGAAACCGCGAAGCGTTACGGCGGGGTGACGTGGGAAATGGCGCGGCTGTGGATTGGTGACGAAATACCCAAGAACGGCGAAAGCTGGCTCATTGCCAAGAGCGTGAAATACATCCGGCGCGAACGACCCGAGGTTGTCGCCCTAGTGACCTACGCCGATCCATCCGTTGGGCATTCAGGCGCGGTCTACAAGGCCGCGAACTGGGTAGAAGATGGCCGCACCGACGAAGGCCGCACCACGCCGAGATTCGACCTGCAAGACGCCAAGACAGGCAAACGCTACGGGCGTAGGTCGCATGTGCCAGAGGGTGCCGACGTGGTTCGTGTGCCGCGAGTGTCTAAATCTCGGTTTATCTACAGGCTGCGGTGATTGATGTCAGACCCCAACCGCTCCGGCCCTTACGAGTGCTGCCAGCGCCTGATGTCACCCCTACCCCATCCCGACGGCTCAGGGGAGACGATTGGCTATGTCTGCGCCTGTGGGGTGGTGCGGCATGCGTTACCGACCGCAGACCCGCGGCGGCCTGATCTGGATACCTGGCTGACGGCTCAGGGCATCTCTAGATTCAACGCGCCTTGACTGAGGCGCTTAGCGGCGATCTCACAGTAGGCTTCATTCAGGTCGATGCCCACGGCGTTCTTTCCCAGCCTCTTAGCGGCGACGAGGGTGGTGCCTGACCCCATGAACGGATCGAACACCGTGCGGGCCTTCGGGAAGAACCCCAACACCCACAACATCAGCGCCTCTGGCTTCTGAGTGGGATGCACCGCTCCGTCCATAGCTATCGCCACTCGGTTTAGTGTAAAGACTCGCACGGGGCCGCGACGAGTCGAGAACGCTAATTCCGCATCGGCCTGATCGATGCGTTGGCCTTTGTCCCATACGAACCACCCAGGGCTGGCGCTGAACACTTCAGGGAAATAATTAGCACCCCACACGACGCTATCCCGGCCAGATCCGAGCACCATCCGCAATGTGGCGGCATCCGGTGGGGCTGAGTCCCATCCTTGAAACTCATAGCCTTTGTGACCGCCGTGGGACGACGTGCTGGGTGGCTTACCATCTCGCCCAATCCCATATGGTGGGTCAGTCAAGAGCAGGTCAAACGTGCCGAGCGACGGCATTATCTCCAAGCAGTCCCCGTGGTAAATGGTCTGCCCGTCTTGTTCGTAATACGGTGTCAAATAATCCCCCTCTTAAAGACACGAATCCCCCCGCCTCCCCATTCCCCGCCTTCACCACCCGCAGTCTCTAGAGTCTTCCGGTTCTAGGTACTGATCAGCCCCCGTCCTGTGAAATCGTCACAGGTCGAACGGTCTGCGGTCTGGAGCCAGTCGTGCGAACGTCAGAGTATGGTCAATCACGAGCCTTGCATCACCGTCTAGGGGGAAAGTTGCCCCCACCTACCCACCGGCTATTCCCGGCCCCAAGCGATGCACGACCCGGCGCTCCGTTCAGACGGTTCAACCCGTCATCCGTATGCGCGTGATGTCTTGTGGGGATTGCGTTCAGGAGGGGCGATAGACTAGAATCCGTCTATCGGTTTGCCTCTTGAGATTGCCCCTCAAGTTGCGAGTCGAAACGGTCGCCGCGTTCATCAGGCCCGGCGGCCACCGCTAATTATCCACAAGTTCGACGCGATTGCAAGCGCCATGAGGTATAATTAGCTCAGTCTGGATCAAATTCGATTCAGCCTAATTGGAGCTAATCAAATGCCAATCGACAAGCCTTACGCCTACCACAAACCCACCGACAGCGGACTTGCTAAGATCAACGCGCTCCGTGAGCATTTCTCAGCGGGTGAACGCATCATCCGAGAGTTGTGCGTGGACGCTGAAGGTAAGCCCACCCGCCAGCAGAGCATTGCGATCACCAACAACGAGCAGACCGCCATGTGGGCGATCAAGGCCGTCGTGTTCAACGACCCAGGCAGTAAGACCGAATAACCGCGAGCCTAGCCCTTCTCAGCCCTCGGCCCTCGAGGCTGACCTTTGGGCCATCCCTTGTGCGTCTTCTTGGCCTTGGCCGCCTGGTGGGCAATGGCTGACCGTCTAGCCGGCGTGAGGGCCACGGCCCGCGCCTTCCCGCCCCTGCGGGCCATCTCGGTCACGGTGAGGGGCTTCACGATTGCCTCCAATAGCCATACACACATCGATTGCCATCACGCGAGCTGTCGAAGGTGTCGTGGACCACGCCGTCAATCACGGCGACTAGGTGACGCGAACAGGACACGATCAGTCGACCGCTTGGCAGTTCGTCGCCGCGCAGATGGACAGTGCATCCCGAGCCGATCAGCATGGTCGGCGTCCACGCCCATCCGGCGTCACGAAGAAACCGTTTCCACGTATCCTTAAGAACGCCAGTGCGGGCCGAAGAACCGCGCCCGGTCGCGGCGAGAAACCCGATCCGGCCCTTGCGTCCGCGCTCATGCTCGGCAGCCTGATTGATAGCCGCGTAGACATCGGAGTAGGGTCGTTCCATGGCTATCGCGATGGCACGGGTAACACAATCGTCGGCCTTCCCCTTAAAGCCTGCCGACTTGCGCCCGCCGTCGTTAAACTGAAATTTCGTGGCGGCCATGATTAGCGCCCTTCCTGCTCTTCTAGCAATCGTGCGATGATCTCAGCGGCTGAACGCATCGCCCGCGTGCTTTCGTTGCCTGATTCGAGGGTTTCCGAAACCACCGCAGCGATGAGTTTCAACTCGTGGCGGCATGCCTCGGCCTCGGCGCGTAGTGTGTCTGCGGTTGGTGGTTTGTTCTTATCGCACCCGATGTCTGGGCAGACCATCACCGTTCCGCAGTTGCAGATGTGCTCGAGCGGTGTCGTGGTCAGCATGGCATCAGTAAACGTGTCCGGGCAATGCGGTCGATGGATCGCAGGAGTGACCATCGACACGCCTCTCGGCCACGGATGAAGACAGAACGGGCACGGCGTTTTGCTCCAGCTTCTGGCCGCGTCCACGATGTCGCGCACGGTGGTATTCATTTCGACACCGATGGGGATGGCTGGCTTTCAAGGCCACCCCCGAACATGATGCGGATCGCCCACATCGAATCGCGCCACCGGAGTTCCCCGCGCTCATCGCGCACCTCGAAACGTCCGTCCGCCATCGGCTGTAACGTCCACACGCGCCCGTTTTTGATGTTGGTGATGGTCATGTCGGTCACTCCCTGTCTCGAGTCCAGCGTCATTGCTAGACTCAATATAGACAGCTTACCTGTAGGCTGATTGTCTGTCAACAGGAAAATAAGGGGCCGGTGAAAATAATTACGAGCACCCCAGTTCCCATGGAAACGCGCCGAATTCCGTGCTATGCTGGCCGCGCTGATGGCTGACTCCACCATTGCGCGCCGATCGTTTACCCCTCGAGACCCCACCGACCCCCAACACTGGGCCATCCTCTTCCGACGCGCCCGGCTCCGTAAAGGCTGGTCCTACGTCCGCCTCAGTGTGGAAACCGGCTTAGCGGAATCCACGGTCGAAAGCGCCTGCACCTCAGGACGCTGTAGCTCCAAGACGGCCCTCAGACTCTTAACCGCCCTCGACCTCAGATTGCCAGCCATCCCAGACTCCACACGACAGGCCCAGCATGGATAGCTTCCAGCCCGAGACCACCACACGCCAGGCGCTTCTCAACGCCTTCAAGGCCCAGACAGACGCGTATATCGCGGAGACGCGCCGAATCTTCAACGACAGCCTCTACGCTGACGGCTGCACCCCATACACGCCCGTCCCCGTCTCACGCCTCACCAGAGCCTACAGACGCGCCCGCGCCTATCTCGCCACGCTCTGGTTAGCCTTCAAGGGCCACGATCCCTATGAGAGCGACGAATGGTAGGCCCAGAGGTGACAAATTCTGTCACCCCACAACCCGAAGTGACACAAATTGTCAGTCGTGACAGTAACTATCTGACGCAAGCCCTCCAGCTCATCGAACTGATCCGAGACGGTAAGACCGTCACGGAGGCCGGACAGCTCATCGGAATTAGTCGCGGCACCGCCTTTCGACGCCTCCAACTGGTCGAGGACGACACCGAGCGTGGTGTGGTTAAGTTGCTGAATGCAAAGGCGTTAGACCTTACCGAGAACTGGATAGACGCGGCGAGAATCGCGGCTGAGAAGGGCGATCACCGGCCGGCGAAGGATGCCCTCTTACACGCCAGGGCTATCGAACCTATCGCTGATAGCGGGGCTGGCGGGACACGGATCGCCATTGTGATCGGGACGCCGGAACAACCCATCCGCATCGGCCCACCACAACCTATAGTGGTCGGCACCCAAGACAGCTAGGCAGGCTCACAATCATTGGGGTTATGGGCGATGTCTGATAATGCCTCTTATGTCAACCAACGCAGTTTGCTAAGTATGCGTAGATGCAACGACTTACAGGCGCTCGTTAACATAAGCCATTATGCGCCGGAGACCGTGCCGGACCCCACCCCCACCCACACCCCCACCCCGGTTCCGTGCGGGCGAACCCGGCGGGGGACCCTACCCGGTGGCCGTGGACAGTCCGAGCGGGTGATTTTCCACTCAAATTGGCCGTTAGTGTGCGGCGTGAATGTGCGGAAATGGGCCTGAAAATGGCTTATCGCCATCGTGTGGAGACTGGTTGGATGAAGGAATGAAACGTTCGCCTGCGCGGACCCGCACCTGACGAGAGAGGCACCGAGTCGAATTCGATGGGGCATCTTTTAGCATGGATATTGGGGTGTGTGGGGTGAGAAGTCGGGGTATAAGTAGGTTGAATACTGTTGGCGCGATGATGCGTTTGGACACAGGGGGATAAGAACATGTGGAAGAAGAAGACGGTGGATGAGCGGGTGTCTGAGGTGTTTGCGGGGGTTGAGCCGGTGGAGATGGCTGACCCTAATCCAGATGACGGCGTGAATCCGTTTCTGGAGTCAGGTCTCCCGGTGACAGTCTCCTTTGTGACTGAGGCTGGCGTGGAAGCACCTGCTGAGCCAACTCCGCTGGACCTCTGGCGTGCGGATGCCGATGCGGTGATGGAGTTGGTCAGAACGGGCGATGTGGTGCAGAAGTCGGAGCTGGCGGCGTTGGTGGGCCGGGCGCGGGCGTTGCTGGGCTGATGATGTTCGCGCTGGGCTTCGTGATCGGGGTCGTGCTGTTTCACGCACTGGACCGCTGGTGGTATCGCTGATGGGGCTGATTCAGTCGGCCCCGGTGCAGGAACTGGCGACGTCGGGGGCGAAATGCTGCTGGTGTGGCGATCCGTTGTTTCGGGCGAAACAGGGTGGGACGTGGGGGCCGTGGGGCTGCTTTCGTCCGCCGTGTTTTGCGCGGCAGATGGCGTGGTCGATGACGACTACGAAGGGGAAATCGGGCGAGATTGATAAGTGGTTGTTTTGTCCGGTGCCCAAGCAGGTCGAGTTTTTCGAGGCGACGAGACGGGCGCAGCGGGTCTTGTATGGCGGGCCGGCGGGGCCGGGGAAGTCGCACGGGTTGCGCTGGGGGTTGTATCGGGATGCCTTACGGATTCCGAACCTGAATTGTTTACTGCTCCGGCGAACGTTTAAGGAGTTGGATCAGACGCATTTGCGGGATATGTCGCGGGAGGTCGAGCCGGTCTTAGGCGGGCGGTATCTCTCTGGGGACAAGGTGGCGAAGTTTCCGAATGGGTCGGTGATCCAGGCGGGGCATTGCGAGTCCGAAGTGGATGCGATGCAGTATTTGTCCACGGAATACGACCGGATTGTGTTTGATGAGTTGGTGACGTTCCCGATGGGGGTGGCGCTGGAGATCATGTCTCGCGCTCGGACCTCGAAGGAAGCGGTCATCGCGGCGGGCGGGGCGCAGGTCTGGGCGGGGTCGAATCCCGGCGGGCGGGGGGCGTTGTGGGTGAAGTCGTTCTTCATTGATAAGGTGGTAGACCCGGAGCAGTTTCCGAATTACAATCCCGCCGGGTATGCCTACGTGCATGCGAGCTTTGACGACAACCCGTATATGGACCCACGGTATCGGCAGACGTTGGAAGAATTACCGCCGGTCCGGCGTCGGCAGTTGCTGTACGGAGATTGGGCGGCATTCGATGGCCAGTTTTTTGATTGGCTGGCGATGAAAGACGGCCAGCCGTGGCACGTCGCAGACATGGGGATTACCGCCTAATGCCGAGCCTTCGTCACTTGCGCGTCGGGCTCGGGCTGGACTGGGGCAACGCCTCACCCGGCTGTATTCTCTGGGCGGCGGCGCTCCCCGATGGGCACGTGCATGTGTTTGACGAATACAAGTTTCAGCGCATGACGGCCAAGGACGTGGCGCTCGCCGCGAAAGCGAAGTGCAAGGAATGGGGACTGTCACAGGTGCCGTCGTGTGCGTGCGATCCGTCACTGTTGCCCGCTAAACATGGCGAGCAGGGCGAGTGGATCGGGTTGACGCTCATCCGGCATGGTCTACCCGTGCGCCGTGTCTCCAATGACCGCGTGAACGGCTGGCAGCGTGTCCATGAGGCGCTAGGGGTCGATCCGACGACCGGCACGCCGTGGCTCACGGTGCATCCTCGCTGTAAGTATCTGACGCGATCCGTGCCGCTGATGGTGCAAGCGAAGATGAACCCTGAAGACATGGATTCTGACGGCGACGATCACGCGGCCGACGCGCTCCGGTATCTCCTCATGGGCGGCTTGCGTCCTTCGACGGGCCAGAAGGCGGCAGACGCGGCTCCGGTCAATTCGATGGCCTGGTGGCGCAAGATGTATGGCGGACAGGAACCGCGTGGGGTGCTGGCGTGACGTTTTCCCCCGAACTCTACCTGTGGTCACCGGACACGCATCCGATTCTCAGCCTGCCGATTCCCGACGATGATGTGTCGATTGGGTTGGCGCAAGCGGCGGTGCTGGTGCATGAGCAATCCCCCTGCGTCCCGTATGAGAACCCAGAAATCTTGACCGCTCGAGCGGAACATGGCCGCTGGTTGGTGGACTGTCCCTGCGGGTCCGGGGTGGGGATGACTCGTCGGAAGACGGCGTTTTGTTTTAGCTGTGGCGCACGCTATCGCGGTGTCCAGTGTGGAGAGATGCATGGCTGATCCCCTACGCGCGCCCGTATTACCCCTCACCGAGGCCCAGCGCACGTTGCTGCGGTCGGAAATTGAACGCGCC
>JBJXGQ010000117.1:0-2540 GCA_046160525.1 Burkholderiales bacterium | reverse complement strand
AACGGCGAACAATGGCGCTGCAGGCTTTTAATCAAGTCATAAAAGCATGAGGGGGGGCGGCCCCTTCGGTCGCGCAATTTTTTCTTTTGCTGACCTCCGGGGTTTTCGCGTCCGGAACTGCGAAGCGTTGTGCGTGCGAATACCGGGGCGCGCCGCCTTTTTTTCCAGCGGGACTTGGCGTCTTCTGCGCAGTGCTTTCGGCGGACTTTCGATGACGGGTCGAATCGGGTTCCATGCAGGCTTTGGGAGCTGGCCTCGCGGCTCGGCCGCTCAGAGTCATCCTGGGGAAGCCACTTTGGGAAGATGCGGCAGGCACTGAGCCTGTCGAAGTGTCGCCGGCTGCTCCATTCATGAGAATCGGGACTTCGCCGCCTTTTGGGCTGCGGGGCCCGGGGTGGAAGCTGTTCCCCCCGAACCTCGTTTCAAACGAGTCCAGCGCCATTGCCGGGATTGAGCAGCCGGCGTTTCCCAAGTCCGCGCGCCTGCGGACGCCCTGCGGATCGTCAACCGCTGCGGGCAGGCACGCCCGGCTTCGCGGCTGGCGCCGCGGGGCCGGTGCCGGCAGGCACTGAGCCTGCCGGTGGGGATGGGAAAAACTTGTCGTCCCGGTAGCTCTCGCGCCGCCGCCACATGAGCCACAGGGTTTCGAGTATCTTGCGCTGGGTGTTCAGGCGCGCGTGGCGCACGTCATGGGTGCGTTCGCGGCTGGCCTGGTAATAACTCTTCACGGCATTGTCGCGCGTAGTGCTCTTGGTCGCGGTGCGCCAGGCGTGGTAGCTCAGGGTCTTTAACTCGCGATGGCCGCTGCGGTCGAGCCGCTGGTAACCCAGTGGCTTCCCATCGCTGCTCTGCCGGGTGATGGCCAGCCTCGCATACTTGATGAGCTGGTTGCGGTGGGCAAAGCGCGCGGGTTCCTCGACGATGGCGCTGAAGACATGCGCGCCGACGGCGCCGATGCCGGGCACCTTCTGAAACTCGGCGATCTCCCAGAACTGCCTGCCGGCGCGGCGCACTTCGCGCAGGGTGTCGCGCCACTGGGTCATGGCATGGTCGTGCTGGGTGTAGAGCCTGGAAAGGATGCGCCGCTCCTCCTCGCCGGGCAGTTGCGCGAGGTAAGTGTCGCGTCCTTTCAAAGTAAAGAGCGTCCCGCCTTCCACGCGCAGCACGCCCCACTGGCGGTAACGCGCCTTGATCAGTGCCTTGAGTTCGCGCTGCGCATCGCGCCAGTTGAGGAGCTCATAGACCAGCTCGCGGTGGATCTGCCGCGCCCGGTCGCTACCCATCCAGACTTCCTTGAGCTTGCCCATTCTCAGCAGCAGGCAGAGGTCGCGCACGTCCTGCTCGTCGCACTTGTTGGCGTTGCCGTGGATGAGCCGGTTGTGGCGCGGTTCGCAGACCACGAGCCGCCCGACCTTTGCGCGCAGCAGGCCGGCGGCCCAGCGAGTGAGGGCGCTGGCCTCGAGGGTGAGGCACACGCCCTCGCCGCCGAGCGCGGCGACCTGCGCCTCGATCTGCCCGGCCGAGGTGGCAAAGCGCCGCGTGCCCAGCCAGCGGCCCTCCGGGTCCATGCTTCCGAGCACGCTGTGGGTGCAGTGCAGGTCGAGCGCCGCGTAGATGCGGCAGGTGGGAATTGCTTGGTTTGTTTTCATAGGGATTGACTTTGGCGCCGCGAAGCCAAAAACTCCGCTGCAATGTCACCCCCAAGATTAACGACGACTCAGAGAACTGCTCCGGGCGGCTCCGGTCTGTCACAGCCTGTGCTTCTGCGTCCGGCGCGTTCTCCGATTCGGGTTGGTTTTCCTGCGCGCCACCGTTGGGCACAGGCTGCGCCAGCCCGGAGCCGCCCTCCGCGGTCTCTGAGCTTGAGTCGTTAGGCCACTAATCACACGCCATGTCACAAAAGCGCGACAAAAAGACCAAATCATTAAAGATCGATCCGGCACTTGAAGCTGCCGCGCACATTCTACAGGAACGACTACGCACGGATTCAATCATTCGCGAGAGCGGCATAGCACCTTGGCGACCTCTGCCTGAAGAATGGGAGATCTTATCGCCCCGTGCGAGGAGCGGAGTTCCGGCGTGGCTTCCGCAACTGCTTGATCGTTTCGATTTCTGTGAGGTCGAGTTTCAACTCCCGCATCCTGAGCCCGAAGCAGGATACGACTTACTCTTTGGATTCTACTTTCCACAGTGCTACGAGCAAGAGGTTGTCGGTTGGATAGCAGATTTACCTTCGTTTGGGTTTTACGCATTTGCTGGCGAGGGAGACGGCAATCTTTGGGTGGCGACAGCCGCGAACGGACCATCCGGTGACATTTACCTTTTGGGATCCTCCGGTTGGGACGGCACACAACCATCCTCAGAAAACGGCTTGATCCATGCCAGCACAAGCCTTGCGGCTTTGCTTCCAAGGCTTTCTGTCTCTAACATATATGAACGCAAGGCCTAACCAGGCGCTGCAGGCATGTGGTTAAGTCAATAGGTTATCTGTAATTCATCATTTTTTCTTCGGGTGGGTTCTGCGGGGGAGGCAGTGGGGC
>JBJXGQ010000116.1:0-17868 GCA_046160525.1 Burkholderiales bacterium | reverse complement strand
TGTGGAGTTTATTTTTCCTATGGTGTTAGCGCCGCCATGACAATTGGCTTCGCCCATTCCGGTGTTTGCGACAGGTCCGCAGGCCCCAAGATTTTGCCGCGTACCATGTGAAGGACAAGATGGGGTGTGGGGATTTCGCCCAAGCCGGGATCGGCCTCCCGGCTGTTGTCATAGAGTCTCAGCGCGGAGAGCGATGGCAGAAGCTGAATGTGGTTCATACGGCTATGCTCGAAGCGGCGTCTAATATCCGCTTCGGGTATTGCATGACCTCCCTTGCGAACGCGCGCATGTACCCGAGCGAGATGCAATTCGGGGCTCGATAGGCCCGCATACCAGACATAAATTTCAGTGCCCCTTGTTGCAGCCTCCTTCAAAAGGCGGGGAATGGTATTTCCCCCAAGGGTCGTCTCGAATGCGAAGTCGAGTCCCTCGGAAATGGCGCGCTCCAACAAGCGCCGGCCCTGTTGCCAAGCCATGGCATTGGCCTCGGTTTGGCCCAACGCGGTGCTTGCGGACATCAGGGCACGTGCGGTTTCGTCCGGGTTGTAGTAGTCGGCGCCGCGGGCACGGAACATTGCGCCCCCAATACTGCTTTTGCCCGCACCGTTTACCCCGGCAAGAACGTAGAGACGAGGTGCCGAGTGCCGGCGCACGGACTACCGCTTCCTGGATTTCGCCGCGTTTTGCCCTAACTCCGCCGGCGAGGCGCTGAACGCCGCAGCCATTCCTTTTTTGGACTTGGCTGTTTGCATGCGGGCAAGCAAGTCATCGAACTGCGTGCGTAACCCGTCCAGATTGGCGGAGCGGGAATTCGCCAGAGATTCGAACTCGGCAAAGGAAATTAGCACCGCCTTGGGGGCGTTGTGTTTAGTGATGGCGACCGCCCCCCCGAGGATGGCTCGTTCGAGTATGGAGCCGAACTCGTTCTTGAGTTGGGTGGCGGCAACCGATTGGATCTCTACCAATTCGCCCTGATGATTGCGAAAATTCAGTTTGGACATGGGACAGGATTCCCTAAGCAAAGATAGGCTATTCTAGCCGTTTCGCCTATTATGGCCAATCGGTTCATTTTCGGCTTACCCATCGCTATTGATGCCCCGCGCGGAACCCGCTACCATCACGCGCCTGTTGGGGAGTGCCGAAGGCTGGTTTCCCCTCACTTTTTATGAGGTCAAATATGGACGCGCAAGAACGTATTCGCAAGCAAGTTACCCAAAATAAGGTCGTGCTCTACATGAAGGGTACGCCCGAGGCGCCGCAGTGCGGCTTTTCCGCCACGGCGGTGCAGATCCTGGAAGCCTGCGGGGCGGACGATGTAGCCACGGTAAACGTGCTGGCCGACGCCGAAATTCGCCAAGGCATCAAGGAGTTCGCCAATTGGCCTACCATCCCGCAGCTCTACATCAACGGCGAGTTCGTGGGCGGCGCGGACATCATGCGCGAGATGTACGAGAACGGCGAGCTGGAAAAAGTCCTCAAGGGCTAGCTGGCCAAACCAAGCGGTAACCGAAGGGCTGGCAAGGCGCCAGCCCTTTGTTTTTAAGGCAAGACCTCATGGCTTCCAGCAAAACCGAGCGCTACCCCGAGCTGCGCGCCGCCGTGCGCGCCCTGTGCAAATCCTTCGCGCCGGAGTATTGGCGCAAGCTCGACGAGGAGCGGGCCTACCCGGAAGCCTTCGTCAAGGCGCTGACCGATGCGGGCTGGCTCTCCGCCCTGATCCCGGAAGAGTATGGCGGCTCCGGGCTGGGCATTGCGGAAGCCTCCGTCATTCTCGAAGAGGTGAATCATTCGGGGGGTAACTCCGGGGCCTGCCACGCGCAGATGTACATCATGGGCACATTGCTGCGCCATGGGTCATCCAGGCAAAAGTCCGAGTACCTTCCCAAGATCGCCAAGGGCGAGATTCGCCTGCAATCCTTCGGCGTGACGGAGCCCAGCACAGGCTCGGATACCACCAAGCTCAAGACCACCGCGGTGCGCAAGGGTGATCGCTATGTGGTCAACGGGCAGAAGGTGTGGACTTCGCGCATTCAGCACTCGGACCTGATGCTGTTGTTAGCGCGCACGACGCCGCTGCCGGAAGTGAAGAAGAAATCCGAGGGCTTGTCGGTTTTTCTGGTGGACCTGCGGCAAGCCATCGGCAAGGGCATGAGCGTGCGCCCCATTCGCAACATGCCCAATCACGAAACCAACGAGGTGTTCTTCGACAACTTGGAGATCCCCGCCGAGAGCCTAGTCGGCGAGGAAGGCAAGGGGTTTCGCTACATCCTGGACGGGATGAACGCGGAACGCATCCTCATCGCCGCCGAGTGCGTGGGCGATGGCCATTGGTTCATCGAGAAGGCAGTGAACTACGCCAAGGAGCGGATTGTGTTCGAGCGCCCTATCGGACAGAACCAGGGCATTCAATTTCCCATCGCGCGAGCGCACGTCAATGTGGAAGCTGCCGATCTCATGCGCTTTCGCGCAGCCGAGCTATTCGATCGCAAGGAACCGTGCGGGGCCGAGGCCAACATGGCCAAGTTGCTTGGGGCCGATGCCTCCTGGGAAGCCGCCAACGTGTGCCTGCAAACCCATGGCGGGTTTGGCTTCGCCGCCGAGTATGACGTGGAGCGCAAGTTTCGCGAGACCCGCCTCTACCAGGTGGCGCCCATCTCCACGAATTTGATTCTTTCCTTTATCGGCGAGCATGAGCTGGGATTGCCGCGGTCTTATTAAGGAGTCGCGTTTGACGGGAAGCTACCTGCCATGATGGCCTTGGTTGGGCTCTCGCTCCGCCGCCCCTACACCATCGCGGTATTGTCGCTGCTAATCCTACTACTGGGCGCATTGTCCGCCTCGCGCATGATCGTGGATTTCTTTCCGCGTATCGACATCCCGATCGTTTCCGTGGGCTGGCAGTACACGGGGCTCTCCGCGGAGGAAATGGAGCGGCGCGTGGTCATCATCAGCGAACGCGCTTACTCCACCACGGTGGCGGGTATCGAGCGCATCGAGTCCACCTGCATTCCGGGCATTGGCCTCGTCAAGGTTTACTTCCATCCTGGGATGGACATCGGCGCCGCCATCTCGCAGATCAACGCCATCAATGGCACCATTTTGCGCATCCTCCCGCCGGGGATTTCGCCGCCGGTCATTGTGAAGTACAACCCGGCCTCGTTGCCGATCGTGAACATGACCTTCTTCAGCAAGACGCTGCCGGAAGGAAGAATGTTCGACCACGCCTTCAACTTCGTGCGCGTGAAGCTCTTCACCGTGCCTGGCATGCAAGTCCCCGCGCCCTTTGGCGGGAAGTTGCGGCAGATCTCGGTGGACTTGAACCCAAGCCTGATGCAGGCCAAGGGTGTGTCGCCCAACGATGTGATCCAAACGCTACAAACTTCCAATCTCCTGATTCCGTCGGGCACCGCGCGCATCGGCACCACCGAATACAACGTGCTGATGAACTCCAGCCCGCCCACGGTGGAGGACTTCAACCGCATGCCGCTCAAGATCGTGAACGACGTGCCGGTTTTGATAGGCGACGTGGCCAAGGTGGAAGACGGCTTCGCGGTGCAGAACAACATCGTGCACGTGGATGGGCGACGCGCCACCTATCTCACCATCCTGAAGCATGCCGACGCTTCAAGCCTCGCCGTGGTGGAAGCCACGCGCAAGCTGTTACCAGAAATCCAGGCAGCCGCGCCGGAGGGGATGGACATCAGCCTGGATTTCGACCAATCCAAGTTCGTGCGCGCCGCCATCTCCAACGTTACCTTCGAGGCCGTGCTGGCGTCGCTCTTGGTGAGCTTGATGATCCTGGTGTTTCTCGGCAGTTGGCGCAATACCATCGTGGTGATCACCTCCATCCCTTGCGCCATGTTCGCGGGCATCATCTGCCTTTATGTCACCGGCAACACCATCAACTTGATGACGCTAAGCGGCCTGGCGCTGGCCACCGGCATTTTGGTGGACGATGCCACCGTGGCGGTGGAAAACATTCACCGCCACCGTGCGATGGGCCAATCGTTGACAGTGGCCATTCTCGAGGGCTCGCGCGAAGTGGCGATGCCGCGCACCATGGCAACCCTTGCCATTTGCATCGTGTTCTTTCCGGTGGCGTTTTTATACGGTGTGTCGAAATACCTCTTCACGCCGCTGGCGTTGGCGGTGGTGTTCTCGCTGCTCGCATCGTATATTTTGTCCTTTACCCTGGTGCCGATGCTCTCGCGCTTTTTGCTGGAAGGCGAGCACCACGACGAGGGCGCCGCGCCCAGGACTTTTGGCCAGCGCTTCAATCGTGGCCGCGAAAGAATATTGGACGGCCTCATCAACCTCTATGGATCCGTGCTCGCGGTCATCTTGCACCACCGTGTGTTCGTCGTGGTCATGATGGTGGTTGTGGGCGGCGCCAGTGCCCTGCTGGTGCGCGTGGTGGGTTCGGACTTCTTCCCCGCCGCCGACGTGGGCATAATGAAACTCCATTTCCGCGCGCCCGTGGGGACGCGCATCGAAGAAACGGAAAAGCTCGTCCTGCGGGTCAACGAAGAGATCCGCAAGGTGATTCCCGAGCAGGAAGTCGACCGCATCAACAACATGGTGGGCGTGCCACTGTTCTTCAACTTGACCATGGTGCCCACCGACAACATCAGCGGCATGGACGCCGATGTCCTCATCTTGCTCAAGAAACCGCACAAGCCCGTGGCGCACTACATGAAGGAGATTCGCGCCAAGGTGTTCCCGCTCTTCGCTGGTTCGACCTTCTATTTTCAGAATGCCGATATCGTGACCCAGGTGCTGAATTTCGGCCTGCCCGCTCCCATCGACATTCAGATTCAGGACAGCAATTTCGAGCGCGCGCAAAAGTACGCCTCACGCGTGAAGGGTGTGCTGGAGCATATTCCCGGGACGGTGGACGTGCGCCAAATGCAAGTGCTCGACTATCCCGCGCTGCGCGTGGACGTGGACCGCCTGCGCGCCGCGCGCATGGGCCTTACCCAGCGCGACGTGGCCACGAGCGCACTGGTTTCGCTCTCGTCCAGCGCCATCATCAGCCCGTCGTACTTCCTCAACCCTAACGGGGTGAATTACAGCGTGTCGGTACAAACACCGCAAGAGCGCATCTCGACAGTGGAAGAGTTATTGGCTACACCCATCACGCCCTTGTCGAGCTCAATGGTGGTGACGAACTCCGTGCAACCCACGCAGCAGCAGGGCGGGAACACCATTACCTTGGGCAACGTGGCCACCGTCAAACCCGAATCGAGCTACCAGTCGGTCAGCCATTACACGGTGCAACGAGTCATCGACATCGCCGCCAACATCGAAGGGCGCGATCTGGGCGGCACCGTGACGGACATCCAGAAGAAGCTCGATGAAATTACCGCCGAGCCCGATTTTCCCAAGACCATGAAGATCATGGTGCGCGGGCAATACGAAGTGATGCAGGCCTCCTTCACCAGCATGCTGCTGGGGCTGGTGCTTGCGATCATTTTGGTCTATGCGCTTCTGGTGATCCTGTTTCAAAGCTGGACCGACCCCTTCATCATCATGATGGCGGTGCCGGGTGCCTTGATCGGTATCCTGTGGATGCTGGCGGTGACGGGCACCACGCTCAACGTCATGTCATTGATGGGCGCCATCATGGCGGTGGGAATTGGCGTTGCGAATTCCATTTTGATCGTGAGCTTCGCCAACGAACTGCGCGCCGCTCACCCAGCCATGAGTCCCATCGAAGCGGCCAATGAGGCCGCCAAGACCAGGCTGCGGCCGGTGCTGATGACGGCCCTGGCCATGATCATCGGCATGGTGCCCATGGCGCTGGGCTTGGGCGAGGCGGGCGAGCAGAACGCGCCCCTGGGACGCGCGGTGATCGGCGGCTTGATAATGGCGACCGTTTCCACCCTGGTGGTGGTGCCCGTGATCTATAGCTTGCTGCGCAGAAAGATGCCGGTGCTGCACCGGCTTGATGAGCGCTTCGAAGCGGAATCGCGCGGCGAGCGCTTTGAATACTGAGAAATACACCGTGGCGACTTTTAATTCCAACGACAACAAATCCTTCGCGGTCTTCTACATTCTGGGCATCGCATTGCTGATCGTGGTGGCCGGTGCGGTCTGGTTCTTTTGGAAAGGCAAGGAAGCGACTCAATCCGAGGAGACCAAAGCCCGCGAGGCGGCCTTGGCGCAAGGGCCCAAGGTCGCCGTGGTCTCCGCCTGGAAGGGGTCAAGTAATCGCAAGCTGGTCTTGGTGGGCGAGGCCTTGCCCGACAAGCAGGCCACGCTGTATTCGAAAGTGAGTGGCTATCTGGCGAAGATCTCGGTGGACGTGGGCGACCGCGTGAAGGCTGGGCAATTCATCGCCGAAATCCAATCCCCAGAGATCGACCAGCAAATGAACACGCTCAGAGCCGGTATCGAGAACAAGCAAAGAGTGCTCGATCGCACGAAAGACCTGGCGGCACAGGGATTTTTTTCCAAGCAGTCCCAGGACAATGCGCAGACGGAACTCAACGTGGCGCAAAGCCAATTGAACGAACTGCGTACGGTGAGCCGTTTTCGCGTGCTTAGCGCTCCCTTCAGCGGGGTGGTGACCAGGCGCTACGCGGACCCGGGCGCGCTCGTGCAAAACGCCGCCACCAACCAGACCTCGGCGCTGCCCATCGTGACGATCGCCGATATCTCCAAATTGAAAGTGTCGGTCTATGTGGAGCAAGCCGAGGCGCCCAACATCAAGCCAGGCCTGGAGGTGGAGATCGCCGACGCGTCCAATACCGCGCGCAAGGTGAGAGGCAAGGTGAGCCGCGTGGCCGGAGAACTCGATTCCAGAACGCGTACCCTGCTGACGGAAGTGGATTTCGATAACAGCAAGGGCGAGTTCGTGGCGGGCAGCTTCGTCAACGTCATCCTGTCGATTCCCGCCACCGCCTTCATCGAGGTTCCCGCGAGCGCGTTGGTGTCGCGCGAAAAGAAGAATTTCGCGGCCGTGGTGGGCGAGGATGCGCGCGTTCAATTGCGCCCAATCGAAGTGGCCGGTACAGATGGAAAGGTACTGCGCATCGCGAGCGGCTTAGCCGAGGGCGACAAGGTGGCGCTCAGCCTGCCCGCCAGTGTGGGAGATGGCGCGAAGGTGAGTCCCACCCCGCCGCCGCCTGGGACGCCGGGGCCTCCGCCGCCACCGGCGCCGGTACAACCGGCCAAGCCATAACTAGGCGGGGATTAGCTGTAGGCGTAATTCAGGCGGCTAATTCAGGGGATACCGATCCAAATCCGCGAGTAAGTCATCGAAAGCGGAAAGCGGAAGGTGAATCTCTTCGCAGGGCTGGGGATCCAGCATATCGGGGAACACGTGATAGGTACGGCCGCCGCGCGCCGCCTCTGCCTTCCATCCCGACTCAGTGTTAGGCGGGCGTGGCTTTACCGTGTTGTATACCTGCACATCGGCTATCGAGGCATCCGGCCGCGCGAGCACGGTGTCGGTGAAGAAGTTCATCACGCCGAGATCGAGTTCGCGTGCGAAGTAACGCCAATGTATGAGATCCAGGGTGCGTGTGAGCGCCTGGTCGTTCAGCGCACTTGTTTGCAGAAGCCTTTTCAGCAAGGCATCGCGATACCGTGCGAACTCGTCCAAGAATACGGAAGGTTCCTCGATGAAGGCATAGAGCGGGTGTCCAAGCAATTGAATGTCGTCCAGGCGCCGCCAGCAATAGACAAGGGGCAAGCGGTGCACTTTGCCCTCCAACACTGTGTTGGCGGACCATGCGAGTTCTCGGAACAACAACCCATCGGTCTTTGCCACGGTATCGAATGTTCGCCGAAAAGCTTCGGTTCTGAAGGTCGCCCAGCAAACCGGTTGGTACCGGCGCACCAATTCGTTGAGGCGCGCAAGCGCATCCGCTTGGTCCAAAGACGGGGTAAACCACGCGACGCGCACCAGATTGAATACCTGGCCCGTGATCGAGAACAAGGCGTGATACCCCTGGCAGGCGGAATAGTCCTGATGTTCGGATAGAAACCGTACACTTTCTCGCATGCCGGTAGAGGTTGTGACGTCATCATCGGGGCATAGCGAAACGAATTCGGTTGGTACGCGCCCGAGCCCGTCGGCGACCTTGCGAAAGAAGGGGATCTCCTCGTCGTAGCGAATATGCGATAAATCCAAAGCAGGAAAGAGCGTCCGGAGTTGCGGATAATGCGAACCGGATTCCAGCACCATGACCGGGTAGGAAACCTGATTGGCGCTGAGGTACGAGAGATAAGCGAGAAGCTGCTGAACGCGCCCTTTCGAGGGAATCACGATGGTGTTCAGAGTTGTTGCGTCCGAAGCCTGGCCTATCTCCACACTCATTTGACTAGATTCTTATAGTGTTCCGAACAAGATACTGCGCAAGGAAGCCGTCATTCTCGAGTAAATTCTCGGATCGCGATTTTCCGGATAGCGCATCCGTACCCAACTGGATGATGCGGCGGGCCGGTACGCTCAGGCCGTTCAAAGGTAGGCTCGCGTTCATCACACAATAGAGAAGAAACAGGTAGTCATTCACCAAGGCTGTTCTCGCGTCCTTGCGATCCAAGGGACTGAAATGCGTATTGAGTAGGCCGGCGGCCATGCGCTCCAGGACTTTCTCCTGGCCCGCATGGTGAGAGAGCAAGGCCTGCGTTAGCTCTCGCAAGAGTGCCAAATCGGTGCCAAACGGGGATGCCGTCTCCTGAAACGTCATCTCGGAGCGGGGATCTTGCGAGCAGAGAAAATGATGGGGTGAGAATTCCGCAAAGAGGCTCGTGCCCTGTTGAAAACTCGCGAAGTCTTGATCCTGGCGAGCGACGTACAAGCCGTGATCGCGCAAGAGCGCCCGCAACTGCGTTTGCCCATACCACGTTACAACTGGAGCCGTGAGGTCATCGCGCGCCCTGAGCCTGGCGGCCGGGGTGAACAGGTAACTCAATTCGCGAAATGCCTCTTCCCCCAGGACTGGAATGGCTTGCCTCGCGGTGGAGACCACCCACTCGCGCAGACTGTCCTTGTCGTAAGCGTAAAGGTAGACGAAGCCCGTGCGTGGGCGCAGCATGCTCGAGAGACGTGCGAGGAATAGATTCGCATCTTGCACGTGTTGCAAGATGCCATAGGCCCAGATCACGTCCGCCCGCAGGGGTAGGGGATGCTCAAGAACGTTTCCGTGCACGACCTCTATTTGGGGCAGCGATTGATCCTCCACGTACCTCGCAAACTTGCGCACGTTATCTTCGGAGGCATCGATGGCGATCACCCGCCGTGCGCCCGCCCGCTGGAACGCCACGGACCAATTGCCGCGCCCAAAGGCGTAATCCACCACCACGGCGCCGTGTACCTTGCTGCCGAATAGGTGCGTAATGTAGGCCGTGCACGCTTGAATCCATTGCTCGTGCAGGTGCTCAAACCGGAACATGGAGTTCGCATAGTCGCGAATATTCTTGGATGCGCAAGTCATGAGACCGGGTTGCAGGGCCAATTCTCCCGCGCTATGAGTTCTTGGCCAGGAGAACATCTCCGAGAAGGAGCGCGTCGATTTGCGTCGACAGAAAACACCGGATTGCATCTTCGGGAGTCTCCACGATCGGTTCGCCGGCAACATTGAACGACGTATTGAGCAGCACGGGCACGCCGCTGTGGCGGTGGAAAGCACTGACTAAATCGTAAAAAAGGCCATTTCTCTCACGCGTCAAAGTTTGCAGCCGTGCTGTGCCATCGACGTGGGTCACCGCCGGGATCACGGACCTCTTCTCTTCACGAACCTCCGGCACCAGAAGCATGTAGGGGCTCGGGCGGTCGATGACGAAATAGTCCTGGGCGTATTCTTCCAGGCAAGCCGGTGCGAAGGGTCTGAAGGACTCGCGATGTTTGACGCGCGCGTTCAGGACGTCCTTATTCCGCGCAACCAGCGGGCTCATCAATATGCTTCGGTTGCCCAGGGCCCTGGGCCCCATTTCGGAGCGTCCCTGAAAGCAACCCAGGATGGAGTTGTTTGCCAGTAGTTGCGCCGCGGCTTGAAAGGCATTGGCGGATACAACGCTGAATCCAGAGAATTTTCGGATCGCGCGCCCCATCTCAAGGGCACCGTAGCTCGGGCCCAAAAACGGGCTTAAAGAAAACGAGTGCCTGGGCCGCCCCACCATCCCATGATAGCCATACAAGGCGGCGCCCAGGGCGATACCGGTATCCGATGCGGCCGGGTTGATGTAGATATCCTCGAATAATCCGGAGCGCAGGATCTTGTTGTTGGCCACCGAGTTAAGCGCGACACCGCCGGAAAGACACAGGTTCCGGGCGTGCGTCGTGGTCTTGGCGTGGTGCGCCAAATGCAGCATTGCGCGCTCGCATTCGTGTTGCACTTCCCAGGCGGCGCGCGCTTGATCGTTGAAAGTCTTTATGGGTCGGTGAGGCACCAGGATGTCATAGCTACCCTCGGCGCAAAATTTCCCATAATCCGTATGGATGCCATCGAATTGCCCGCCGAATTCGAATATGGAATCTGTGTTCTGGGCACCATAGGGAGCCAAGCCCATGGTCTTGCCTTCTTGCAGGAGGCCGAAGCCGATGGCTTGTGTGACGGCCGCATAAAGCAGTCCGATACCAATTTTTTGGCTTCTGTGAATAAGCTCCATTCCACGGGAAGTCGCCATGAATAGGCTTTGCGTCTCGCCGTCCGATCCCCGGCCGTCGACCACGAGCACCGCTGCTTCATCAAAGGGGGAGGTGCAGAAGGCCGCATAGGCATGTAGCAAATGGTGATTGGCAAGGACGATGCGTTCCGGTGCGATTTCCCTTAGAAACACATCTTGGCGGCACGCAGTCTTGAAATGATCCGAGCGCCAACTGAAGGCACCCCGAATGTAATCCATCACCACCAGATCGATCTCTTCAATGCGGGTAACGCCCAGTTCCTGCATGCAAGCCTGCACGGAGCGCTGCGGGAATGAACGCGAATCTTTAACCCGGTCGAGCCGTTCTTCCGCCACGTACGCGATCCTGGGCCCCTCGCCATCGTCCCGAACGATGGCCGCCCCGGTGTTGTGCCACGGATCTTTGTGCAGGCCAAGAATGATCATGAGGCGAGAGCGCTCAACGCACGAAATAGGAGGTGCGGCTGCAGAAGGGATGCCGCCTCAGAACTGGTCATGGATGGCGGAACTCCGAATAGGTTGAGTGCACGTTAGATAATCCGTGCGCGCCACGGTAGTCATGTCACCAAACGGGAATCCCGCATCGCGGAATTGCGGCTCGCACAGATCCGAATAACGTAACTGTACGGTCCACCGGCATCGCGCCGAACGATTGGGTGTGCTGCGATGGACTAGAAACTGAGAAAACACCACCAAGTCGCCTGCACCGGCCGTCACGATTCGCGGTTCTTCCTGGGGTTCTGAACACAAGCGTATGTCCCGCGGGCTATGCTGCGCGGTTTTCTCGCGGGCTTCGGCCGAGGTGAATTCAAACGGCCGCAATGCGTTATGGGAACTGGGAATGTAAGCGACGGAACCATGTTCAGTGTCCGCCGGACCGAGGGGCAACCACAGCGTGACCGAGTTCAGAGAGCCCAGCAAATACGTTACATCCTGGTGCCAGTGGAACAGATGCTCATCGGCCCCCGGTGTGTCCATGCGGATGTTGTAAGAGCGCATCAATGCCGGAAATCTTAGGCCCAGCGACTGGCACAAGCCGCGAAAGTATTCGCAACCACCCAGGGCGGCCAGGGAGGGTAAATAACGTAACGCGCGGTAGAAGTTGCCGCGTGCCTTGTCGGTAAACATCGCCAATGCCGCGGAGTCCGATAAGGCAAAATCCGCGCGGAAGGTTCGGCCCAGTTCTTCGATTTCGTCCACCACCGCGCGCAGTTCGGCGCTTCGCGAAAGAACGCCAGGTAGTACTAGCAACCCTTGCGAATCGTACTGGGCCCTTTGCACGGCCTCGATAGCGCTGGAAGGTGCGGGCTTAGTCATGGCGCAATGCGTTTGATGAAGGCCCCTGGCCAATACGTGACTCGTTGCGTGATCTGGCCCTCGTTAAAGGCGAAGGCGGGTTCCTCAATAACGAAACGCGGGTCCGAGGCGGCGAAGAGTTTTGCCGCTTCCATGGGATTATTCCAATCCCAGTCCGGCTGTGTTCTGGGTGCACCCTTGACTTGCGCCATGATTCCGTCCGCGGCCACGATGTATGAACCGGGAGTAACGAGGGGGCCATAGGCCATGAGTTCAGCAAGCACATGGTCACGGGTGTGGTTCGAATCGAGCATCACCAGCACCGTGTCCCGCGCGGAGATTTCGCTTCGCACCGTAGCAGCCGCCTTTGCGCCGGTGGAGCTGCCTTCGATCAAGCTTATGCGGTGCGCGAGTTCATGGTTTTCTATGGCCTCGCGATTTCCTGGGCGAATATGCACGTCGATTCCAATAACCCGGCCAGTTCCCATCGCCTGCAACAAGCTGGCGTAGAACACGAGCGACCCGCCGTGGGCCACGCCCGTTTCGATGATCACGCTCGGGCGTACGCGGTAAATCACCTCTTGCATGCGAAGCATGTCTTCAGGGAGTTGGATGATGGGCCGCCCCATCCAGGTAAAGCCATAGACGTATTTCGCATCCCACCCACTGCGCAGCCACGCCTTCGAGATCAAGGAGAACGCTTCTGGCGAACCAATGGGAATGGCGCAACCGGATGCGAGCGTGTCGCTGTGCAATGTGCCCGCATCCAGATCGATCGTTAGCTTCATGGCGCGTGGCTTGTCGTGGCGGCGCTTGCATGGCGCTTTGCAAGGGCGCGAATAGCAGGCAGCACTTCCGCCGGAGAAAAACCAAACTCTTGCCTGGCGCGGCCAATGTCGACCGGTAGGGAGCGCACAATCGGCGCGTTGGGTTGAAGCCTTATCTCCCACCCGGTGACTTCCGAGATGGCCGCGCACACGCTTGCATTCGCCAGGTTCATGCCAGAGGCCACGTTATAGATACGATGCGAGCCGAATGCGGCGATTTTGGGTAGAACCTTGGTCACATCTTCTAAGCGGATATAGTCCTTGGCGCATTCCCAGTGACTGCGCAATATCACTTTGCCGTTGCGAGCGCCCTCCTCCAGCAAAGCGTTAAGAAAATCGTGCGTATTACCTCGCTCGCCCACGACCGAGGACAAGCGTGCCACACGAATACGCGGGTCTTGCAAAGCGAGGCAAACCGATTCGCCGGCTGCCTTGGTGAGGTTGTACAAATCGTCCGGATCGCCGGGGCAGGCGATGATGGTTCCGTCTTCGTGCGTGGCTGCGGCGCGGGAATAAATGCGAGTGGACGAAAGGTAGAGGAATGATTCGAAGGTTCCGTGTTCGAGCCAGGGAATCAAATCGCCGACATGAGCCCGCGCGGTATCGAAGGGCCGGTTACGAAAATCCGCGGTCAGGCCGATGCAATACAACACATGGCCCAGGGCGGGCGACGCGCTGCCATTGGGTGGCGAGACTGTGCGCGCTGGCGTGTGGCACTCGTGCCCCTGCTCGCGCAGATATTGCGCAAGCGCACTGCCGATGAAGCCCCCGGCCCCTAGGATCGTGAAGCGCATGGGACCCGGGGCGTTTGCGGGGTATTCGGTACCAGGGGCGGGAATCCGCGGTCGCGGTCCGATATGGAAGTCACTGGCAATGGCCACTGGATACCAAGCGTTATATCGTCGTACCTTATCCCGCGTGCGTATTCGGGCTTGTAGACGGCATCGATGAAATATTCCACGCAAGTTTCATCCGCCAAGGTTTGGTAACCATGGGCGCAACCCTTGGGTATCCACAATGCGCGGGATTCGCGTTGCGACATCTCGATGCATTCGTGGCGAAGATAGGTCGGTGAACCGGGCCGCAGGTCGGCAATTACATCGAATAGGGCGCCCGCGATGCAGCGCACGATCTTGGTTTCCGCATGGGGCGGATCTTGGTAGTGCAGGCCCCGCAGCGTGCCTTGGCGCAGGTTGCGCGCAGCGCTCACCTGGCCCATATGCATGCCGAGCCCGTATTCGGCGAAACCTTCGGCGTCCCATAAACGTACGAACTCACCGCGTGCGTCCGTAATGGGCTCAAGCTCAATGAGGTAAGCGCCCGCGACACCAAGTTCCGTAAGCTTCACGCCAGCACCTCCAGGCGAGGCACCGCGACCACGAATTTGGCGCCCCAATCCCGGACGGCACGCATTTGCTCCATGATCTCGTCCTTGAGATTCCACGCGAGAATCAGGATGTAGTCCGGGCGCGTTTGCGCGAGGCGCTCAACCGGATGGATGGGAACATGGGTGCCAGGCAGCAGCCGGCCTTGCTTATGAGGGCTTGCGTCCACCACATAGCCGATCAGGCTGCCACGGACGCCGCAGTAGTTGAGAAACGTGTTGCCTTTGGCTGCCGCGCCATAGCCGGCAACGGTTTTGCCTTCGCGCCTGGCTTGAATGAGGAAAGTAAGCAAAGCATCCCGGGTCTCATCGGCACGCATCTGAAATGCTTGGTAGACGGGGAGTTGGCCGAGCCCGGCCGCCCGCTCCTCGCCAATCACTCTTTCGATGTGTTGAGTGGTTGCGTGCCGCCCCCGCGATGTCTGTGCGTATAGCCGAAGGGATCCGCCGTGGGTGGATAACTCTTCCACATCGAATAGCGCCAAGCCGTGTTTCTCCAGTACCTTTTGCGCGGTGGCCAGGGAGAAGTAGGAGAAATGCTCGTGATAGAGGGTATCGAACTGATTACCTTGAATCATCTTGAGCAAGTGCGGAAACTCCAAGGTGAGAACACCTTCGGGCTTGAGCAGCATCGCGAGCGCGCGCACAAAGTCGTTGAGATCCGGGACGTGCGCCAAGACATTGTTTGCGACCAGTAGATCCGCTTGTGTGCCTTGTTCAACTAAAGACTCGGCAAGGGCGGTATCTAGAAAGCGAGTAACGGTTCGTATCCCGAGAGCCTGGGCCGCGGCAGCGGCGTTCAGCGCGGGCTCCACGCCAAGAACCGGAATGTCTTGTTCGAGGAAATACCGTAGCAGGTAACCGTCGTTACTTGCAATCTCGATCACCAAGTTGTCTTGGCCGAGGTGCAAGCGGTTCTTCATGGCGTAGGCGTAGCGCTTCGCGTGCTCCAGCCAGCTCGCCGAATAGGAGGAAAAGTAGGCATAGCGGGAGAACAGATTTTCCGGTGTCTCGTACTGAGCTACTTGCACGAGCCAGCATTCCGAGCACACATGGGCGCTTAACGGATAGAAAGTCTGCGCAGCGGCGGCGCCGAGGGCAATCGGATATTCGTTCGCAAGAGGCGTGAGTCCCAAGTCACAGAATACGTGCGTGAGCGGGGCGGCGCAAAAGCGGCAGGGGTTCACGAGCCGAGCCGGTCCCTATAGCGAGCCAGCTGGTCCAGTGTCCTGGCGCGAGCCGAGCGTGGATCGTTGTGCCAGCCGCGATACCATTCCACGGTCCACGCCAAGGCTTCATCGGTGGACAGTTGCGGACGC
The DNA here is from genome assembly GCA_046160525.1 of Burkholderiales bacterium. Lineage (GTDB taxonomy): Bacteria > Pseudomonadota > Gammaproteobacteria > Burkholderiales > SHXO01 > SHXO01. The sequence goes on along the minus strand of JBJXGQ010000116.1, from coordinate 2,407 downwards.
CAGCCCAATTGGCGGCGAGCGCGATCGCTGTCCAGTCGTAAGGTGGCGGATTCGTGGGGCTGCGGTGTGCTCAGGATCTCGTGGCGTACGGGACGGTCCCACAGACGCGAGAACGCTCCCACCATTTGCGCGACGGTTTGCTCGGAATGTGTATCCGGCCCGAAGTTCCAGGCTTGGCCATAGCTCTTCGCGTCACCGCAAAGCTTTTCGGCCAGTACGAGATATCCGGATAAAGCATCGAGCACGTGCTGCCAAGGCCTGACCGCATTGGGATTGCGCAGGCGCAGGGATTGGCCGTGGATGGCGGCATGCACCAGATCCGTCATGAGGCGGTCTGCAGACCAGTCACCGCCTCCGATGACATTACCGGCGCGTGCCGTTGCAATTCCCGCCGTATCAAAAAACGCGCGGCGCCAGGTGGCGGCGGTTAATTCCGCGCAAGCCTTGCTGCCGGAGTAAGGATCGTTGGCGCCGAGCGCGGAGGATTCCGTGAAGGCTTGCGACCCAGGTTCATTCGCATAACACTTGTCGCTCGTGACCACGACTAGCGCGCGTAAGCCTGGCACCGAGCGCGCCCCTTCCAGCACGTTAGCCGTGCCCATCACATTGGTGGCAAAGGTGGCCAGCGGATCATCGTAGGAAGCTCTGACAATGGATTGCGCGGCTAAGTGAAAGATCACCTCGGGTTGAAAGGATGTAAGTATCCGTGCGACCGCATTGCGGTCACGAACATCGGTCCATGAATCCAGCGCGGATTCGGTTGCCACCGCAAGTTGGTAGAGATTGGGTTGGGTCGCGGGCGCGAGCGAAAGCCCTTCGGCTTGGGCGCCCAAAGTTCTTAGCCACAAGGTTAGCCAACTCCCCTTGAAGCCCGAGTGGCCCGTGACCAGGACGCGTTTTGTGCGCCAGAACGCCGCGCTTATCTCCACGCTCTTATACCCACACTTTCCAGGGCGCCTCGCCGCTGGCCCAGAGTTCTTCAAGTAACGACCGGTCGCGCATGGTGTCCATGGGCTGCCAGAAGCCTGAATGCACAAAGGCGGAAAGTTGGCCAGCGCGTGCGATGGTTTTCAAGGGCTCTAATTCCCATGACGTGTCATCGCCGCCGATGTAGTCGAAGGCCTGGGGAGAGAGCACAAAGAAACCGCCACTCACCCAGCCGCGGTCGCCACTGGGCTTTTCCTCGAAGTCGCAAATCTTGTTGGTTTGGAAGTTCAGCGCACCGAAGCGGCCCGGCGGTTGCACGGCGGTTACGGTGGCAAGGGTGTTCTGGCTGCCATGAAAGGCGATGAGTTTGGTCACGTCAACGTTGGCCAGGCCGTCGCCGTAGGTAAAGCAGAAAGGCTCATCCCCCAAATATTTGCGAACCCGCCGCAGCCTTCCGCCGGTCATGGTTCTCTCCCCCGTGTCCACCAAGGTGACCTTCCACGGTTCGGCGCTGTTCTCGTGTACCTGCATGCGATTGTTTCGCATGTCGAAGGTCACGTCCGACATGTGCAGAAAATAATTGGCGAAGTACTCCTTGATGAGGTACCCCTTGTAGCCACAGCAGATGATGAAGTCATTCAGGCCATGGGCGGAGAAAATCTTCATGACGTGCCAAAGCACCGGCCGGCCACCAATATCGATCATTGGCTTAGGCTTAAGGTGAGACTCTTCGCTGATGCGGGTGCCAAACCCGCCCGCCAGGATGACGACCTTCATGGATTAGAGCGCTCTTTGGCCAGTGCAGGCCGGGGCCACGAACTCGTGCCAATTCTTAAACATTGTCATACCCGGGCTTATCGGCCCTGCCGAATACGACTTTAGACTTTGTTAAACCGCCTGCTTGGCGGGGTATCTGGCCACAGCCTCGCCCCGTTCGTGAACACATGCTGGGGGGCGGCGAACAAGGTTTGGACATGGACATACCGCGATTACTTGATTGGGGATCATGGCACTATTCGCCAAAGTGAAGTACCTGTGCCTCTTGATCGATTCTATGAAAGGAACAATTTAGTCATGACCTTACGTCTTGGTTTGAACGTTGGCGGCGCCGGAGGCGCGGCGCAGATGGAATTGATCCTGGAGGCCGAACGGCTCGGGTTCGATTCCGCTTGGTGTAGCGAGGCCTATGGTGCCGACGCCGTGTCATGTCTGGCATGGATTGGGGCGCGCACCACGCGCATCCGAATTGGATCTTCCATCCTGCAAGTTCCAGCGCGCACGCCGTCCATGACGGCCATGACAGCCATGAGTTTGGACCAGCTCTCCGGCGGCCGCTTTATTCTTGGACTGGGACCGTCGGGCCCGCAGGTGGTGGAAGGCTGGTACGGCGTGCCCTATGGCAAACCGCTCTCGCGCATGCGCGAGTACGTCTCCATCATCCGCGCCATTCTCGCGCGCGAGGCGCCGCTCACGCACCAGG
>JBJXGQ010000115.1:0-3516 GCA_046160525.1 Burkholderiales bacterium | reverse complement strand
ATGTGTCCGTGGTGTACGCCTTGGATATTTCGCGCAGCATCGCGCCGGCTTTTGTGCAATCAGCCCTCGATGCCATCGCGGGGGCCAACGATAAGGCTGGGGCGAGGGCTGAGAACCTACGCTATGTAGTATTCGCGGACCGGCCGCTTAGCGTGCACGCCTTGAGCGATGTGCCCTCCGTGGCGGTACGCGCGGAAGACGACACCAGCATGCACGCCATCGATCAAGGCGCAACGAATCTGGAGAGTGCACTCGCTAGCGCGCTACTGGCCTTCGCACCCCAGCATGAGAAGCATCTGGTGCTGGTAAGCGATGGCCGCCAGACCCAAGGCGACGTATGGCGAGTGCTGCCGCGCTTGCGCGAGGCCGGGGTGCGAGTGTTCTCGCTTCCCGCGCAAGTGGCTGTCGCCAACGATGCCTGGGTGGAGGCCATCACCGTTCCCGAAGGGGTGCGCGAGAAAGAAGCCTTTGCCTTGGAGGTAGGAGTGTTTTCTCTCATGGCAGCGCCCGCCAAGGTGGCGTTGTTCGATGGTAACCGGCTCCTGGGTACGCATTCCGTGCAACTGGTGGCGGGTAACAACGAGATACCGTTCGAAGCGCGCATGAATACAACCGGGCGCCACGATTTGAGCGCGCGGGTGAGTGCCGAGGGTGATGAAGTGTCTCGCAACGACGTGCTGGCGCGCGTGCTTTGGGTAAACCCGCCTCTTGACGTTTTGTATGTGGAAGGCGGTACGGGCGGCGCCAAGTATTTGCCCGATGCGCTGCGAGCCCACGGCATCAACGTCAAGCCGGGCACCACGGAGCAACTCGCCGGGGATTCCTTGCAAGCCTACGATGCCGTGATATTGAGCGATGTGCCGTCGGACAAGCTGGGCGCACAGGCGGGCGCGCGGCTGGCAGCCTATGTGCGCGACCAAGGCGGCGGTCTTATCTTCACTGCCGGGGAAAACGCCTACGGAAAGTCTGGCTTCTCCAAGAGCGAGATCGAACGCTTGCTGCCGGTCAAGTTCGAGGCCAAGCGCAAGCGCAAGGACATCGATCTGGTGTTGTTGATCGACCGCTCCTACAGCATGCGGGGCAGGAAGTTGGAGACGGCCAAGACCGCGGCCCTGGCGACCCTCGATCTGCTGGATCCGCAGCACCGTCTTGCCGTGGTGGCCTTCGATTCGCGCCCGCACGACGTAGTGCCCCTGGCCGAGGTCGGGGGAAAACGCCGCGCGGAGGACCTTATTAGCAGCATGACCTCCAGCGGACAGACCAATGTCTATCACGCGTTGTATCGCGCGCACCAGCTGCTGCAAGGTTCGCAAACCAAGACCAAGCATGTGATTCTGCTCTCAGATGGCATCAGCGCGCTGCCTCCCGGCGTTGCTGGGGCCAAGGGCGTGACCAGCGACGAGCAGATGGAAATGGTGCGCAAGGCCCGCGCGGATTACTTCACGCAATGGCGGCGGGATCATCCCGGCCAGGCTTTGCCAGGAGTGGATGACCTGCCCCCTGATCTGCCACCAGGGACCTTCGAGGAAGTCATCGCCAAATTCGTGCGCGAAAAAATTACGCTCTCCACCGTGGCGCTGGGAGAAAAACCCAACGTGGAGTTGATGGCCAACTTGGCCACGTGGTCGGGCGGCAAAAGTTACGTGGCGCGTAACGACAACGAGATTCCCGGCCTGTTCATCGCCGAGGCGCAGCGGCTGCTGGGCGAATCGCTGGTGGAGGAATCCTTTCGGCCCATCGTGAAAGCCAACGCCGCGGCACTTGACGGGGTGGATTTCGCGGTGGGACCCGAGCTGAAGGGTTTAGTGGTGAGTAGGGCCAAACGCTTTTCCGATGTGTTGCTGGAAGGCAAGAAGAATCTTCCGCTCCTGGTGGAAACGCGCTACGGCCTGGGCAAGACCGTGGCCTTTCTCTCCGACGTGAAAAACCGCTGGGCGGTGGATTGGCTCAACTGGCCAGGTTACGGCAAGCTATGGTCGCAGGTGGTGCGCAGTGCCGCGCGCCGGGATACAGGGCAGGAGTTGAAATGGAATGTCACGCGCGAAGGCAATGATGCCGTGGTGAAGCTCACCGCCTTGAAACCTGGCGGAGATTTTCGCAATGACTTGGCGCCTAAAGTGCGTATCAGCGGTGCCACGGAAGATGCGCAAGTATTCGCCTTGCGGCAAGCGGCACCGGGCGCCTATACGGAACGCATTGCACTACCAGGGCCGCGCGCGCAACCCTACGTGTTCGAACTGCTCCCAACACCCAGCTTAAGCGCGCGGGAGATCGCGCGTGCCGGCCCGCGCAGCTTGGCCTATGCGCACAGCGACGAGTACCGCGTATTGCCCCCCGATCACAAACTGCTGCGCGCCTTGAGCGAACAGACCGGCGGTAAATACGCGCCCGAGATGGCGGATATCTTCAGGCACTATGGCGATGGCGGCACGCGTACCCAGGCGCTGTGGCCTTGGCTGGCCGCGATAGCATTGGCGTTGTATCTCGCCGAGGTGTTCGTGCGGCGGGCGCCTTGGGGGTTTGATGCCCGATGAAGATAAAGGCAAAGGCTTTCAACGCAAAGACGCAAAGAACGCAAAGGAACGAGGAGTCTTACTTTGCGAACTTTGCGTCTTTGCGTTTAATGTTGTTGTAGATTCGTATCGAAAAGGAGGCTATTCCCCATGAACACGAAGATATTGGTTCCCACATCACCCTTGTACCGCTTGCCCACCGCTCCGGATGATCCGGTGTCGCGGCGCAATTTACTCAAGGCCGCGCTTGGCATGGGCGTGGCCAGCCTGCTTTCCCCCCTTGCCTATGCGCAACAAAAGCAGTTGTTGGCGCCCACGCCGGATCAGATCCTGGGGCCCTTCTATCCCGTGATCAAACCCACGGACGGCGGTACGGATCTCACCAAACTTCCGCAACGCCCGGATAGGGCCACGGGCAAGGTCATCTACGTCACGGGCCAGGTGGTCAATCGCAAAGGCGAGCCGGTGCGCCGCGCGCGTATCGAAATTTGGCAAGCCAACGCCGGCGGGCGTTATGTACATCCTTCCGATCGCGGCCCCGTGCCCACGGATCCCTACTTCGATGGCTACGCGACGATGCGCACCGACGATGAGGGACGTTACCGCTTCAAGACCATCAAACCCGGGGCCTATGCCGTGAGCCCGGATTGGAAACGGCCGCCCCACATTCACTTCGAGATCAAGGGCGGCGTCAACCGCCTCATCACCCAGATGTATTTCTCCGACGAGGAGGCGCTCAACGGCGCCGACAAGCTGCTGCAAAATTCCTGGAGCAAGGAGAGCTTGATCGCCAAGGTGTTGCCGCCCACCGAGAATGCGGAACCCGGTTCGCAGTTGGTGACGTGGGACGTGGTGTTGCTGACGGGGTAAATACTAAGGCGGCGTAAATAAATAAAGGTATCATCTTTTAAGACGTTGCGGTATGCTCTTCGAGCATGAGCAGCGCATCCCAATTGAAGCGCAAGTTTCAATCTGTATGGCCTCATTTAGATGAGCGTACGCG
>JBJXGQ010000114.1:0-3987 GCA_046160525.1 Burkholderiales bacterium | reverse complement strand
TGAGTTTTTATGTTTGTGGGACGGCAACGGGTCGATACCGGACGGTGATAACGGTAATAAGCCATTTCGCCCAAATAACGCCGCCTCCGACAAAACACCAACCAATCACCCACCGCCATGTCCGGATGTTCCCTGAGTACGCCATCAAAGGCGGCGATGGGTCAGGCCGCCAACCAAAACGATGTGCTGTGAGCCCGCGGTGTGCGAAGGCGAGCAGCTTCGAGTGTCATGGCAATGATTCCGTGTTGGGCATTGCTACCTCCCAACCGGTAGGCGACCTCGGGTAACCGCGAAAGAAGATCAGCGGCTTGCGCGTGACGCCCGCGCGCAAAGGCCAAGATGCCTTGGCAAGCCGGCAGCCCTACCGTTCGGGTCATCATCGCATTCGTGTCGCTTTCCCGGGCGCGCAAGATCTGGGACTGAATCAAAGCGGTCGCGTCCTGCCATCTCCCAAGGCCCGCTAAAGCCATCATGGCGTGCATGTCGTTGAAGGCGCAAAACCCCTCGCCTACATAGGGCATCCACTTACCGGCCAACTCGGTCCAGCGCCCGCCGGTGTCGTGATCCACTAGATCCATCCGCCACAACAAGCTTGAAGCGTCGATTAATTCGGAAACGCTCGCGGACTGGCGCTTTCGGATGTGTTCGTCGTAGATTCCAAAGGCCGTGGAAATTTGGCCGGCGCGCAAGTGGAAGAGCGCCAGGTGCCACCAGCAGTGCGTCGAAACGGAAGTTTCCGCCCATTCGCCGGCATGATCCTCCAGCCAGCGCGATCCGGCTGCGAACTGTTGTGTCATTTCGAACACATGGGCGATAGCGTGGTGTGCCCTGGGGTTGCCTGGATCGAGTTCAAGAGACTGCTCGCACCAATTAAATGCTTCGGAGAATCTGCCATTCTCCGCGGAACCAAACGCATGCATGGCGGCGAGCGCGGAGTAACCGGGCATGTCCCGTGACCAGAAAGGCGCTATGCGTGATACACGGTCGCGCAGTTGCTTGGTGTTGCCCAGAATATAGTCGAAGGCGTGAGCCACTTGCAGCGCAAGGACATCACTGGGATAGCGATCAAGCAGCGAAGAGAGCATCGCTTGCGCAGATTCGTATTGTGAGTTGAGCAAGGCCCCCACGATGGCAAGATGTTCTCTCTCGCGGTCATTCGCCACGGCCACCACGAAAGCTTCCATCGCATCTCGCGCCTTCTTCACGTTGGAGAATTCCCGGCTGCACAGAAGAACGTAGCTGCGCAGCACATGCGCCATGACGAAGACCGGCGATTGTTCGATGGCTTGCGCTAAGAGCGGCCGCGGATCGCCACGCCAGCTTTGGAACAGCCGTAACGCATCCTCGAAGAGGACGAGCGAGCTAGGGCTCGCTCCGGATACCTCGTAACCACGGTGATCCTTCAATTTCATGGGAATTGTTCCGGTGTGTCTTGAGTCATCTTTTCACGCGCTTCGCCGGCTAGCAAAAGAGGTTCAGCCCCATGCGCATGGGTAAGCCCCGGCATGGCGTTCTCCGCTGTCTGTAGCACATACCGGTTCCACGTCATGGCAGCGCATGTTTGTGCCTTCAGAGTGATCGCGGGGCCTGCCCATGAAGCCAGGCCCGATGCGTTCATGAACGCGGCGATGCCAGCCAAGGCCGTGGCAATCGATAAGGCGTTGAGCAAAGTTCGCATGGGAAGCTCCGGGCGGGCGTTATTTCTTGGTGATCACCACTTCGAGGTACTCCCCAGGCACAACCAAGGAGTGCGGCCCAGCGATGTTTCGGCGTTCGAGGAGCGCCGTGAGATCCGCCGTCAAGCGCTCCTGGCGCGCCAGCTCCAGCGCCGCGTACGCCTTGTGCGTGGGCCCGTAGAAATTGCGGAATACTTCGATCCAGTGCGCGGCGGACTCATAGCGAAAATTGAAATCCTTTCGTACGCAACGGATATCGGCGGCCGAGTGGCCGAACAGCTCGACGATGCGCGGCTCGGAGCCCCACAGCGCCGGGGACTGCATGCCGGGCGGCGGCGGCACATGGGCGCCGATCAAACGAAACAACTCACCGATGAACCCTTCGGGCGTCCAGTTCGCCATGCCTATGCGGCCGCCGCTACGTACCACGCGCGTTAGTTCGCGTGCCGCTCTGGCGTGCTCGGGAGTAAACATCGCGCCGAAGGTGGATAGAGCAACGTCGAAGGAGCCGTCGCCAAAGGGTAAGTCTTCGGCGTCCGCGACCTGGAAGTGCACTTCCAGTCCCTCCGCCTTTGCACGCGCCGCGCCTTTGTCGAGCAGATGCGGCACATAGTCGGTCGAGGTCACGCGCGCGAAGCGCCGTGCGGCGGCTAATGTCGCATTGCCGTTGCCGGCGGCCACGTCCAAGACGCGTTCACCCGCACGCACGTCAACGGCCTCTGCCAATTGTTCTCCGACGATTTGGAGCGTTGTACCGACCACCGCGAAATCGCCGCTGGCCCATGTGGCCTGCTGGCGTTGCTTGATCGCGTTGAAGTCCGGTTGGGTACTAGTAACGGCTGAAACTTTCATCGGCGCTAAGGGAGTGCAGACATTTAGGTCGAGACTCATGTGTATTCTCCTGATAAGGGTTGGTAACGCGTTCCACCGGTAGCTGCTTTGAATGCGCATCTGACTGCCATCCACCGGTGACGGCGCTGCCATTCTTCCGTAAGGGTGGCGTTGACGCTTCACCTGGTGTCGTGCAAACTTGCCCGGGCGTCCGCTTTTTGTTACTGGCTTGATCGCGCGTCCGCGTTTTTTGATCATTCGTCCGCAGACTCACCTATTCCATGAGCCGAGATACGCTTTCCGACTTGTTGCGCAGCGTGCGCTTGCGCGGCGCGGTGTTTTTTTACGTGAGCTTTCGCGGCCAGTGGTCCGCCGAAGCTCCCGAGGCTAAGGAGCTCTCCGGAGTCGTGATGCCAGGCTGCGAGCATGTGATGGAATACCACATGGTCGCGAAGGGCAACGGGTGGGCAGCGGTCTCGGGATTGCCACCCGTCAGGCTTTCCGCGGGGGACATCGTGATGTTTCCGCAGGGCGACCGCCACGTGATATCGAGTGCGCCGGGCTTGGATTCGCTCCCGCGCAGCACGGAGTGGGTCGCCGCGCACCGTAACGACCCGAAGCCCTTACCCATCTCCTATCAAAACGGCTCCGTCGATACCTCGGCGCCACTTCCGGCCGCGGAGGCCGACGCGATTTTCGTGTGCGGATTTCTGGGCTGCGATGTGCGCCCTTTCAATCCATTGGTCGCGGCACTTCCACGCATACTGCACTTACCGGCGTCGCGCACGGGTAGTTGGGTCGCGCGCGTCATCGACCAAGCGGTCGCCGAATCCAACGATAGAAGACCAGGCGGCGATGCCGTGCTCGAACGGCTCTCGGAGATGATGTTCGTGGATGCTGCCCGCCGGTACCTTGATGGCTTGCCCGAGGATTCGGGCGGCTGGCTAGCCGGGCTTCGCGACCGTTTTGTTGGAAAGGCGCTGGCGCTCATGCATGAGCGTCCCGGTTACGCGTGGACCATAGACGATCTCGGCCGCGAAGCCGGCCTATCGCGCTCCGCCCTCCACGAACGTTTCGTGCAGTACCTTGGCCAGCCGCCCATGCAGTATCTGGCCAACTGGCGCATTCAGCTTGGCGCCAGGCAGTTGCGCGAATCGAATCGCAACGTGGCAACGATTGCGCTCGAAGTGGGCTACGACTCGGAGGCAGCGTTCTCGCGCGCGTTCAAGCGCATGGTTGGCGTGCCGCCGGCGGCATGGAGAAAGGCGCAGGCCGGGTAGTAGCCGGTTCTCGCTGGCCAAACCATTAGGGCCGGGTCAAGGACCAATAGACTGGACGGCCTCCACAAAGTCTCGGCTGCGCGTCACCTTGTTACCCCACATGCGGTCGAATTCCGCCACGAGGCTCTTGAGCCCATCGGTGCCCTGGATGGCGTTGGCACGGGCCAAGTCCTCGAACTCGTAGAAGGCATGGTGCACGA
>JBJXGQ010000113.1:0-5198 GCA_046160525.1 Burkholderiales bacterium | reverse complement strand
TAGGATGCATTTGGGCTAGCTCCTTGAGTATTCGGTGGTTGTCTTGAAACTCCACCTTATCACTCTTCGAGCTAGCCTCTTTCACTCTACGCATCAAACTCTTACCGTTAAGTAAGTGCCATTCGGGTCGAACCCATTTATGCCTAGTATGCCGAATCCGCTCACTACCAAGCCGGTACCCAAGGCTACTAAGCCGGGCTGCGATACTTCCGCGATACCGGCGCGCGCGAAGGGGACTTCCGCGCGCTCAGAAGCCGTAGAGCCGCGCCGGATTGTCCACCAGTATTCGCTTGAGCGTTTCCTGGTCCCGAGCCCATACGGCCAGCAGATCGAGGAGTTGGCCAGCGTTCGGCATCGCTTTTCCCTCCAGGAACGGATGCGGCCAGTCGGTACCCCACACGGTTCTATCGGGCGCTGCCGGTGCCTTGCGAGGCCGGAACATGGCCCATGTGATCGATGACGACGGGCAATGTGAGTTGCCGCAGCGCCGGTTCCAGCCGAATCAAGCTACTGGGAGTGACAAACAACTGGAGGTGCCACCCCAAGGGCGCGATGCGTTGGGCCAATCCCTCCAATTCGCTCAAGGGCACGCCCCCCGTCACCGCGTTGATGCGAATGCCGCGAATGCCGCCGTCGTGCATCTCTTTGAGTTGGGCTGTGGATACGTCCAGCCCCGCTACCGCGACGCCGCGCGCGCGCTCAAGGCCAAAGGTTCGAATGACGTCCAGCGTGCATCGATTATCGGTGCCATAGGGGCTGGGCTGCACGACGACCATGCGCCCGATACCCAAGGTATGGGCCAAGGCCAGGTAAACCTCCACTGAAGCCTCGGCGGGAACATAACGGGTCTGCGGCGAAAGCGGATAGCGCTCTTGCCTGCCGAATATGTGGAAATGGCAATCGGCCGCGCCCGCTGGCGCCTTGGTTCGCGGCGCGCAGACAGGTCCTGGCGCGGGACATATGGGTAGATCTGCCGGCATGGCGTTTCCTGTGTGACGGTTACTGCGCCTGGGGCTGCGCTACTTTCCGCTGGCGGTTTTGCTCACGCAAGTATTCGATGATCTTCCAGATTTCATCGGGCTTCAATTTACTCTCGAAGGACAGCATCGGCGTTCCCTTGCGGCCCCTCGATATGGTGCGAAACAGGGTTTCGTCCGTGGGCTTGTAGCGCCACTCGTCGTCGGTGAGACCGGGGCCCGTGGCGCCGCGCCCTTCCAATCCGTGACACGGAGGACAATGCCTCCCCGTATTCTCTGTCCAATGCATGAATCTCCCTCACCCCTGCCCCTCTCCCGGGGGGCGAGGGGAACAACCTCAAGGGCGCGGCTCAGCGCGGATATGACTACCCATGCGCGATCTACGCCCAGCGCACGACGACCGTACCGGCTTCCCTCTCCCACCGGGAAAGGGACCGAGGGTGAGGGAATGCTGTTGGAAAACAAAACCTCTCGCTCACCTTTCCGGCGGCGCATCAATTAGGCAACGCAAACACGTGTAGCGAGCCGCCCTTGGGCATGTCCTTCAGATGAGGCGCGCCCCCTTAGCCGATGGTGGCCCATCCAACCCAGCCACCAAAGCCCGATGGGACGGCAACATACTGTTTGCCATCCACACTGTAAGTGATGGGGCCGCCCACGATTCCAGAACCCACGCGGTGCTTCCATAGTGCGTCTCCGTTCTTGGCGTTGAAGGCCATGAACTCACCTTCGGGTGTTCCGGCAAACACGACGTCACCACCGGTGACAAGCATTCCGCTCATCACTGGCGAGCGCATTTTCACTTCCCAAACGGTGTCGCCCGAATCGGCGTTCATCGCGAGAATCCTGCCGAATCCGCGCTGGAAGTTGATGGTCTTCACGCCCCAGAAGGGCTCGCCGCGCACGGTGGTCAAGATCTGCTCGTTCACACCATTGTAGTCCCACACATCGTGTGGCGTGTACTGGAAGTGGAACTTGATCTTGCCGGTAGGGATCCAGCGCAAGCGTGGAATTGGTGTAGAGATTGTCGCCAGGGCGGGCTTCGCCGTCCCAGTCCGGCGCGGGATTGCCCGTGCCCCAGTACAGCGTGTTGTTCTGCGGATCGTAGGCGCCCGTCACCCATGCGGAACCGCCCCCATATTTCCACGACTCGCCGCCCCAAGTCTCGTTGCCCGGCTCCCCAGGAGTGGGCACGGTGTAGGTACGCCAAACGGAATTACCACTGGTTGCATCCAGCGCCTCGATGAATCCGCGAATGGGGTATTCGCCGTTGGACGTACCCACGTAGACTTTGCCGCGCGCCACAAGCGGCGCGACGGTGAAGGTGTAGGCATCCTTGTAATCGGCCAGCGTCTTGTCCCACACTACTTTCCCACTCTTGGCGTTCAAGGCCACGACGTGCATATCCAGCGTGGCGAGATACACCTTGTCCTGGTACAGGGCTACGCCGCGGTTGACCACATCGCAACACGCATACTTGGCGACGTCCTCTGCCGAAGGAAAAACTCCATTGCGCGGTGAGCCGCTTGGCGTTGCTCGCATCGATTTGCTTGAGCGGGCTAAAGCGGGTGTTGGCGTAATCGCGCCCGTAGGTGATCCAGTCATGGCTATTCGGCGTGGATTTCCATCGCCTCCAGAAAGCGCGAGACCATGTTGTACCCCGCGATGGTGGCGGTGAGTTCCACCAGGGTTTTATCGTCGAAGTGCGCGCGCACGCCCGCGAATACGGCGCTGGGTACCTTCACGTCGCGCGTCATCGCCTCGGTGTAGGCCAGCACCGCTTTGTCCTTCGCGTCGAAGGAAGCGGAATTTTTCCACTCGCCCATCTGGTCGAGCTGCATCTGTGTGATGCCCGCACGCAGCGCGAAGGGAATGTGCTGAGTGAACTCGTAGGGTGCCCCGTTCAACTTGGCGATCAGCATGATGGCCAGTTCCCGGTAGCGGGCATCCAAACCGCACTGCTGGCGGATGACGGTGAAGTATTGCAACCAGGCTTCGGCGACCTTCGGGCTATGAAGCAGCACCTTGTAGAGAGCGAGCAATCGTCCGCCGCGCTCGGCGCGAATGCGATCGGCAACCGGTTTGAGTTCAGGGTGAGCAGTATCGTCGAGGAAGGGGAGTCTTTGCATGGTTGTATGAATGAAAGGTTAGTCGTTATGTAACTCCGCCTTGAAGCCCATGGCGTCCAAAGCGGACAGCACTTGCTGCACGTGGTCGTGATCGCGAGTTTCTAGCACAAAGTCTACTTCCACGGTCTGCGCAGGCAAATTGGTGAAGGCACGCTGGTGGAAAATTTCCTCGACATTGGCGTTCTGTTCGGCCAGGCACTGTGTAACCTTTGCCATGGATCCCGGCAGGTCGCGCATTTGGACGGTGAGCCGGGTTAAGCGGCCCGTGCGCACCATGCCGCGCTCGATCAAGTCCGCCAGCATGAGGGGATCGATGTTGCCGCCAGAGAGCACGAGGCCCACGCGTTTTCCCCGAAAGTGTTCCGGATACTTGAGCAGCGCCGCGAGGCTCGCAGCGCCCGCCCCTTCCACCACGGTCTTCTCGATTTCCAGCAGCAACACGATGGCTTGCTCAATGGCTCCTTCGTCCACGAGCAGCATCTCCTTCACGTGCTGGCGCACGATAGGCAAGGTCAAGGTTCCAGGTTGCTTGACGGCGATTCCCTCGGCGATGGTGTTGGTGCCGAATTCCGCGGTGGTCCCGCGAAGCGCGCAGTACATGGAGGGAAAGCGTTCGGTTTCCACACCGAAAATTTCCACACCAGGCTTGATGCCATGAGCCGCGACAGCCATCCCGGCGATCAACCCGCCGCCGCCCACGGGCACCACCAAGGCTTCCAACTCCGGGCAAGCCGCAAGCATCTCCAGCGCAACCGTTCCTTGACCGGCGATGATGTGCGCATCGTCGTAAGCTTGCACCATGGTGACGCCGCGCTCGGCGGCCAGCGTGGTCGCGTGCGCGCGCGCCTCGTCGAACATTTCGCCATGCAGGATCACTTGCGCACCGTGAGCGCGCGTATGCACGACCTTCACGCCAGGCGTGTAGCGCGGCATCACAATGGTGGCCGGTACTCCCAGCCGCTTGGCGTGGTAGGCCAAGCCTTGTGCGTGATTTCCCGCCGAGGCCGCGATCACGCCCTTCGCACGCTGCGCGTCATTGAGCGATAGCAGCTTGTTCAAGGCGCCCCGCTCCTTGAAGGAGGCGGTGAACTGATGATTCTCGAATTTCAGATAAACCTGGGCGCCGGTTATTTGCGAGAGCGTCCTCGCGAGCAAGCATGGCGTTTCGATCACGCTGCCGTGAATGGCTTGGGCGGCCGCGCGGATATGGTCTAGGACGATGGTCATGAAAAGGCCGGAGTTGCGGGTTCCGCTACTATAACCAACATCATGCCCTCCGCGACAAACTCCTCACTCTCCGAACGCTTGGCCATGGTCAAGCGCGAGGAGTTACCCGCGGTGGCCGCCTCCTTCGCTTATTTCTTCTGTTTGTTGTGCGGTTACTACGTGCTACGCCCCGTGCGAGACGAAATGGGCATCCAGGCAGGATTGGGCAATCTGCCCTGGCTCTTCACCGCTACACTGGGCGCCATGCTGGTGGCGGTGCCCGTATTCGGGTGGCTATCGTCGAAATTTCCCAGACGAACGTTGCTACCGGGGATCTACCTGTTCTTTGCGCTGAATTTGCTGGCGTTCTATTTTCTGTTTTCGCGCGGCATCGCCGTGGGCGATACCGCCAAGGTGTTTTTTGTATGGGTGAGCGTGTTCAATTTGTTCGTGGTGTCGGTGTTCTGGAGTTTCATGGCGGACTTGTTCTCCACACAGCAGGCGAAGCGAACCTACGGCTTGATCGCGGCGGGTGGCAGCGTGGGCGCCATCTGTGGCCCGGCGCTGTCCGCCATCCTCGCCAAACCCTTGGGCGTGGCTAACCTGTTGCTGATATCGGCCGTGTTTCTCCTGGGAGCGGTAGCGTGTATCGTCTACTTGGGGGGCTGGGCTAAAGGCCGCGAAAAACGCGAAGACAAGCGGGCCATGGCCATGGGCGGCGGCATCTGGGAGGGTGTCAAGCTGGTGCTCACGTCGCGCTACTTGTTGGCGATATGCGGATTCGTGTTGCTCTACAGTTCCCTTTCCACGTTTTTGTACTTTCAGCAGCAGCACATCGTGGCGGCGGCCTATACCGATCCGGGGAAGCGCACCGCATTGTTCGCCG
>JBJXGQ010000112.1:0-10201 GCA_046160525.1 Burkholderiales bacterium | reverse complement strand
GCATCGGGATTGCCACCGGCGTGGTGGTCGTGTCTTCCGCCGAAAAAGGCGCGGTGGGAGAAACCATGAACTTGGCATCTCGCCTGCAAGGCATGGCGCCGGTGGGCGCCATCGTGGTGAGCGAGCGAGTGCGCAGACTCGCCAGCGGTGTATTCGAGTTCGACGACCTGGGCGAGCAGACCCTGAAGGGCATCGCCCGCCCCACTCGGGCTTATCGCATCGCGGGGGTGAGCCAAGCGGAAGCCGTTTCGAGGCGGCGACCCAGGAAGGGCTCACGCCCTTGGTCGGGCGGGAGCAGGAGATCGGCCTGCTGATGGAGCGCTGGGCGCTCACGCAAGACGGCGAGGGTCAGGTGGTGCTGCTCTGTCCGGGGAACCGGGCATCGGCAAGAGCCGCATCCTCAGTGCGCTGCGCGAGCGGCTCGAAGCGACCGGTGCCGCTACGCTCAGATTCCAGTGCTCGCCCTATTACGTCAACAGCGCCTTCTGGCCCAGCATCGACAACTTCGAGCGGGCGCTTCGGTTCGGCCGTGACGAGCCCACGGAATCCAAGCTCGACAAGCTCGAAGCGCTGATCGTCAGCCACTACGGCCGCCCGCTCGGAGATGTGCGCTTCGTCGCCTCGATGCTGTCGATCCCGTGCGAGGAGCGCTACGGGGCCTTACCCATGACCCCGCAGAAGTTCAAGGACGAGACGCTGCGTACCCTGGTCGATCTCACCGAAGCGGCGGCGCGCAAGCAACCCAGCGTGATGCTCTACGAGGACGTGCACTGGGCCGATCCGACTTCGCTGGAAGTGCTCGACCTGCTGATCGACCGGGCGAGAACCATCCCGCTGCTCATCGTCCTGACTCACCGGCCGGAGTTCCAAAACCGCTGGGCAAGCCACGGCCACGTCCTCAGCCTGAACCTGTCCAAGCTCACTCGGGCGCAGAGCAGTGCGCTGGTCTCCGAGGTCACCGGCGGCAAGGCCCTGCCCGCCGCACTGCTCGAGCAGATCCTCGCCAAGACCGACGGCGTACCGCTGTTCGTCGAAGAGCTCACCAAGTCGATTCTCGAGTCGGGCGAGCTGAAGGACGCAGGTGATCGCTTCGAATACGTCGGCGCTGCGCACAGCGTCACCATCCCGGCCACGCTCAGGGATTCGCTGATGGCGCGGCTGGATCGCTTCATGCCCGTGAAGGAGATCGCGCGGGTGATCGAGGAGCGCTTCCCGAACATCGTGCGCACCGAGCCCGAGGTGCTGGCGCATCACCTCACTGCTGCGAGCCTGGCTGAAGCCGCGATACCGCTATGGCAGAGCGCCGGCGAGCTGGCGTTGAAGCGCATGGCGCTGACCGACGCCATCTCCCATCTCAATCGGGGGCTGGAACTGGTCTCCGCCCTGCCGCGCTCATCAGAGCGAGATGCCAGCGAACTGGAGCTGCGCATCCGTCTGGGAACAGCGTGGACGGCGCTCAAAGGCTGGGCCGCCCCAGAAGTCTGGGAGAGCCTCCACCCCGCGCTCGCCTTGGCGAAGTCGCTCCGGCGCAACGACGCGCTTGTGACTGTTCTCTATGGCTTGAGTCGCTTTGTCATGTGCGTGGGCCGGGTGGCCGAGTCCATGGTGTGGATTGAGGAAATGCTCGCCACGGCGAAGGCGACTGGCGATCCTGACCTGCAGATCGTGGGACATGTGGCCGCGTGTACCAGCTATTTCTGGATGGGCGAACTAGTGAAGGTGCTAGAGCATCACGACCAGGTCGTGGCCCTGTACGACGCAGACACGCATCGGCATCTGGTGAACAGCCTCAACCATGATCCTAAGACCACAGTCGGCGCTTTCGCCTCGCTTGCGACCTGGATGCTGGGCTACCCCGACCGTGCGGTGCGACAGATCGACGAGACGGACGCGCACGCCCGCCGGCGTGCTCACCCGTTCGACCTCGGCTGGGCGCTGACCTTGGCGGCGGACCTGCTCGATCATCGCGGTGAGCCCGAGGAAGTGCGCAAGCGCGCCGAAGAAGTTCTCCGGCTCGGGCGCGAAAGCAGCCTGCCCTTCCTGTGGGCGGTCATGGCCCCGGCTCGGGCGGGCGTCGCTCTGATCCATGAGGGCAGAGCTGCGCAGGGCGTCGAAATGGTGAAGGCGCCGATGGCAATCTGGGATGCCAGTGGGGGGAAGGTTTGGAACCCCTACGCCAATTCGATACTTGCTGAAGGCATGGCGATGACCGGCGACCTGGACAAAGCCCTGCACCTGATCAACGAGCAGATCGAACAGGTGGAGCGCCCCGGCTGGGAAGAACGCATCCACTACGCCGAGATCCTGCGCCTCAAGGGCTGGATGCTCTCGCTCGAGGGCGATCTCGAAGGGGCCGAGCAGAACTTCCTCGCCTCGCTCGACTGGGCGCGCCAGCAGCAGGCGAAGTCCTGGGAACTACGCACTTCGACCAGTCTCGCCCGCCTCTGGCAAGCTCAAGGCAAGCGCCGCGAAGCGCTGAATCTGTTGAAGCCGGTCTACGACTGGTTCACCGAAGGGTTCGACACGAAGGATCTGAAGGATGCAAAGGCGCTACTGGATGATCTCAGCAAGTGAGCACGCCTTTTAACTGGATATCGATCTTCAGTTCACTGTAAAGCATCTGAGCTTTTCGGAAACTCGCAGCCACGACTGGACAATAATTTCCTGGGGATTGCCATCCGATGGCCCATAAATACGGTAATATGGTTGCGTGAAAACCACCATAGACATTCCGGACCCGGTCTTCCGTAAGGCCAAGTCGCAAGCTGCCGAGCGCGGGCAGAGCCTAAAGGACTTTGTGACCGAGGCGCTTACAGACAAGCTCACCTCAACCCAAAGATCCGTGGCTTCCAGCCAACCCGGATGGATGTCCGGTTTCGGGAAGCTGAAAAGGTTGCGCCGGGAAACGGCCAAGATCCAAGCGAGAATCGCCGGCACTTTCGAAGTCATCGAGCCGGAAGACAAGCTTTGATCGTAGACACCAATGCACTGTCGGCATTCATTGACGGCGAAGAGGCCATCGGCAAACTACTCACGACTGCGCCGAGGGTTGCCATACCAGTCATTGTCATCGGTGAATTTCAGTATGGGATTGCCGCGTCTCGCCATAGATTGGTATATGAGCGATGGCTTGAAGATCACTTGCGCGAATTCGAGGTGTTGCCCGTGACACGCTCAACGACATTTCCCTACGCGGCTTTGCGAATCGAGATCAAGCGGATCGGCAAACCCATTCCTGCCAACGATGCCTGGATAGCCGCACTGTGCTTGGAGCACGCAATGCCTGTTGTGAGTCGCGATGAGCATTTCGACGCCGTGCCGGGTGTCAGGCGGCTCGCCTGGTAATGTGAATAGCGAGGGTTCAGGTGAGCGTTGCTCCTCTCGATGGGGCCCGGCGATGAGAGCGCTCGTCCGCCGCGCTTCGGGTCATCCCTGAACTCGAAGCCGGTACTTCGCATGAACGCTGCGACAGCATCGCCGTCCGGGCACTTCGATGTCGTGATCACCGGCGCCGGGATCTCCGGTATCGGTGCCGCCTATCACCTCACCACGCAATGTCCCGGAACGAGCTTCGTTGTCCTTGAAACCCAGGAAAGCTTCGGTGGCACATGGCTGACCCACCGTTTTCCAGGCATCCGCTCCGACAGCGACCTCTACACCTTCGGCTATCGCTTCAAGCCGTGGACCGGGGCACCCATTGCGACGGCGGCGGAGATCCTGCGCTACATGGGCGAAGTCATCGATGAGAATGAACTTGGGCCTCATATCCGCTACCGGCACCGAATCGAGGCGGCCCGTTGGTCGAGCGAGGAGAATCTTTGGACCATCGATGCCATTCGCACGGACAGCGGCGAAGCGGCGAGATTTACCGCCCACTTTCTTTGGATGTGCCAGGGGTACTACCGGCATTCCAAGGGGTACACGCCGCAATGGGAGGCGATGAGCGCGTTCAAGGGGCGCATCGTTCACCCGCAGGAGTGGCCGGAGGATCTTCAATACGCGGGCAAGCGTGTCGTGGTGATCGGCTCGGGCGCGACCGCTGCGACGCTCATCCCCGCCATCGCGGATCAATGTGCTCACGTCACCATGGTGCAGCGTTCGCCAACGTTCTTTCGCACGGGCCGCAATGCGATTCCCATCGCCGACGAATTGCGCACACTGCAAGTGGACGAGCGCTGGATTCACGAAATCGTGCGCAAGAAAATCCTCTATGAGCAGAGCGTGTTCATGCGCCGCTCCTTCAACGAACCCGAGGCGGTGAAGCGCGAGCTGCTGGATGCCGCGCGCGCTTATCTGGGGTCGGACAGCGTGGTGCAAGCGCACTTCACGCCGAACTACCGGCCTTGGCGGCAGCGCATCGCCTTCATTCCCGATGGCGATTTTTTCCAGGCGGTGCGCGATGGCAAGGTATCGGTGGTCACCGATGAGATCGAGCGATTTACGCGCGACGGTCTACTGCTCAAGTCGGGCAAGGTGCTCGAAGCGGACATCATCGTCACGGCCACGGGCTTCAACCTCCACGTGCTGGGGGACATCGAATTCTCAATCGACGGCAAGCCGTTGAATTTCTCCGATGCGGTGACTTACCGGGGCATGATGTTCACCGGCATCCCCAACATGGCCTGGGTGTTTGGCTACTTCCGGGCGAGCTGGACGCTGCGCGCGGACCTGGTGGGCGACTTCGTATGCCGCCTGCTCCACCACATGAAGAGAAAAGGGGCGAAGCGGGTGACACCAACCCTTCGTCCCGAGGATAAGGACATGCCGCTGGCGCCCTGGATGGACCCGGAGAACTTCAATCCAGGCTATCTCACGCGTAGCATGCACTTACTACCCAAGCGCGGCGACAAGCCCGAATGGCAGCACAGCCAGGACTACTGGGCGGAAAAAGACCAACTACCCGCCGCCAACCTGGACGACGGCACCCTGGTTTACGAATAGCCGAGGCCTTCACACGCCTCACGCCTATCGCCTCGCGCCTCACGAATTCGCCTCAACTAATAACCCAACCTACCGTAATCATGCTTACAGTAGCCTTGCTTATCGTAAGCTAGGCAACTAAAATCGCCGCATGGTTATCAAAGAAGACTTATCCCGCAATTTCGGCTTCATCCTGCACGACGTGGCGCGCCTGCTGCGCACCACCTTCGACCGCAGGGTAAAGGGCATGGGACTCACCCGCTCGCAGTGGTGGGTGCTGCTGCACTTGTTTCGTAATGCTGGCGTTACCCAGTCTGAGCTGGCGGATATTCTCGAAATCGAGAAGGCCACCCTGGGCCGCCTCATCGACCGGCTGGAAAGCAATGGGTGGCTGCGCCGGGAAAGCGATGCCACTGACCGGCGCGCGAAGCGTATCTACCTTACCGAGGCTGTCGAACCCGTGATGAAGACCATGCGCTCAGCCGCCGCGGACGTGCGCCGCGATGCCTTATCCGGGGTTTCCGCGGAGGAGCAAGAGCGGTTCGTGGACATTCTATTGTCCGTGAAGTCCAATTTGTACCGCTCGGAAAACGGCGGGAATGGGGTGAAGAACGGGGCCAAGAACGGTTCCAGCAACGGGAATAAGAACGAGCTTAAGGCCCGGGTGCGCCTATGACTCGCAAGCAAATCGAACCGTGGATACCTGGGATGCGCTTCGTGCGATTCACGTTGTTGCTGGTGGTTCCCCTCGTGGCGTTGTTGATTGGTCTACGCATGTACGCCGAAGGCGGGCGCGAGATGGAAACCGAGAACGCCTATGTCAAGACCAACATCGTCACGGTGAGCGCCGCGGTGACGGGGCGGGTCATCGAGGTGCTGGTGAATGACGACAGCGCGGTGAAAAAAGGCGAGGTGCTGTTTCGCCTGGATCCAACGCCCTACGAGATCACCGCCGCGCGCGCGCAGGCGCAGATGGACGTGGTGCGCACCGAGATGGAGTCCTTGCGTGCTGACTACCGCACCACCTTGGCCGAGGCTACCGAAGCGAGGGAACGCATCGAATACCTTGCCAAACAGGTGGAACGGCAAGAGCGTTTGAAGGAGCGCGGCATGAGCCGGGCGGACCAGTACGACGAGGCCAAGCACAATCTTGAAGCTGCCAAGCGGCGGCTTCAGACCATTCAAGAGCACAGCAAGCGCGCGCAAGCGAACTTGGGAGGGAACCTGAATGCTCCGGTGGAGGAGCATCCGCGCCATCTTGAAGCCAAGGCAGCCTACGATGCGGCCATGTTCGAATTGGCTCGCACCCATGTCAAAGCGCTTAACGACGGTGTGGTGAGCAACATGAAGTTGCAAGTGGGTGAATGGGTGAACCGCGGCGCGCCGGTATTTAGTTTGATCGAGAGCGGCCCGCCGTGGGTGGAAGCCAATTACAAGGAAACGCAACTCACTCATATGCGTGAAGGACAGCCGGCGTTGGTGGTGGCCGATGCCTATCCCGACGTGGAATGGGTGGGCAAGGTCGAGGCGATTGCCCCGGCCAGCGGGGCGGAGTTCGCCGTGTTGCCTCCGCAGAACGCCACGGGTAATTGGGTGAAAGTCGTGCAACGTATTCCCGTCAGGGTGGTGGTGGAACAAGCCCCAGGCCAGCCGCCTCTGCGCGCTGGCATGACCGTCACGGTGCGCGTGGATACAGGCCACAACCGGGGCTTGCCCAAGCGCATACAAGCCCTCATCGACAAGGGGTACTTGCCGCAATTTCTCGAACCTACTTCGGCGATGGCTCGTAACGAGCGCTAAGACAGCCACGCAATGAGCGCTGCGCGCCACCCGCTGCTCATCACCATTTCGGTGATGACGGCGAGCTTTCTCTATTCGCTGGACTGGACCATCGTGGCCGTCGCCCTGCCGCACATGCAGGGCACCTTCTCGGCCACCCAGGACCAGATCTCCTGGGTGATTACGTCCTACATCGTGGCGGCCGCCATCACCTTGCCCACGGCCGGGTGGCTGGCCACCCGCTTCGGCCGCAAACGCGTTTACATGTACGCGACCACGTTGTTTCTAGTGGCGTCCGTAGCATGCGGCGCGGCTACCACTCTCGAGGTCGAGATCTTCGCGCGCGTGGTGCAAGGCATTGGCGGCGCCTTTCTGATTCCCATCTCCCACGCCATCATTTTGGACACCTATCCGCCGGAAGAACAGGGAAAGGCCATGTCCATATGGGCCATCGGCTCCACCGGGGGCAGTTTCGTCGGTCCCTTCGTGGGCGGGGTCATCACCGAATACATGAACTGGCGTTATTGCTTTTACGTCAATATTCCGGTGGGTCTGCTGGCTCTGTTAGGCACTTTCATCTTCGTTCCGGAAACCAAACGCCACGATGAGCACCCCATGGACTGGACGGGGTTCCTGGCGCTTGCGCTGGGGATAGGCTCGCTGCAACTCATGCTCGACAGGGGCGGGCGGCTCGATTGGTTCGACTCCTGGGAGATCGTGATCGAAGGATGCTTGGCGGTGCTGGGCTTCTACCTTTTCCTGGCCCATAGCCTCACCTATGGCAAGCACCCGTTTCTGGATTTGCGCATCTTCCGTAACCGCAATTTTTCCATCGGGCTCATCTACTCGGCGGGTTATGGATTGGTCACCACGCCGCTCGTGGTGTTGATGCCTGCATTTTTGCAGGACATGCGCGGCTATCCCATCGATACCATCGGCTTTCTGCAAGCCCCGCGCGGCTTGGGAATGCTGCTGGCCATGGCCTTGGGCGGGCGCTTGCTGGGTAAGGTGGATGCGCGCTTGCAAATGGCCGTTGGCTTGATCCTGCTGGCGGTCTCGGACATGGAGATGGCGCGCTGGACGCCTGAAGTGGGCGCGTGGCCATTGGTGTGGACCAATTTTCTGCAAGGCATCGGCGGGGGCATCATGCTTGTACCCAATCAAGCCATTGCCTTCGCCTCGCTGGATCCACAACGGCGCACCGATGGCGCCGCTCTATTCAACTTGGTGCGAAGCGTGGCGGCCAGCGTTGGAATTTCGGCCGCCATCGCCTACTTCTTACGTACCAGCGGTGCCAGCCGTGCGCACATGACCGAGCACATCACGCCCTTTAGCGAAGCGCTTCAACATGGCGCAACTGCCAGTATCTGGGATATCAACACACCCGAAGGGTTGGCGGCCATCGCACGCGAAATCGACATGCAGGCCGCGATGCTGGGTTACATGGGGGATTTCCGCATGTTCGCGGTGGCGGCCCTCATCGGGCTGCCGCTATTGTTTTTCGTCGCGCGCGATGCGGACACTGCAAGGAAAGCCAAGCCCCTGGACGTGCATTTCGAGTAGTGCTGGCGCTACATCAAAAGCTTTCACCACAGAGGCACAGAGACACAGAGAGAAACCATGGCGTCTCCGTGGATGAGGGCGAAATAAGTTGTTCCTCAGTGTCTCTGTGCCTCTGTGGTGAGATTCTTTGCCCTTGGGAGTTAGACTCGGCCCACGATGGGTACCGAAGCGCCGTTGATGGCGCCTGCGAGACCCGATAGCAGGAACACGATCAGACTGGCAATCTCTTCCGCCTTGACCCAGCGCGAAAAATCCGCGTTAGGCATGTCCGCGCGATTGGGCGGCGTGTCGATGATGGAAGGCAGTACCGCGTTCACCGTCAATCCGCGATCCTTGAATTCCTCGGCCATGGCTTCCGTCAGGCGCGCGACGCCGGATTTCGAGGCCGCGTAAGCGCCCATTCCAAGGGCTGCCTTGGCCGCGGCACCGGCGCCGATGTTCACGATGCGCGAGGTGCTTTGCCTGAGCAGATGGGGAAGCGCCGCGCGGCTGGCATTGAGCGCGGTGCGCAGGTTCACGTTGTAGAGCAGATCCCAGGTTTTTACGTCAGATCCCTCGATCTTCTCCCAACGGAAAGTCCCCGCTACGTTGACCAGGGCATTGAGCCGGCCGCAGCGGTGTGCGATGTCGTTGAAGGTGGTTTGGGCGGATTGCTCGGAACTCAGATCGACCCCACCGAAAAGTAAGGCGGGTGCGAGATCGGATGCGGGCGCGGCCTCGCGGTCGATCAAGGCGACCATGGCCCCGGCGTTCGATGCGGCCTTCGCGACCGCCATGCCGAGGCTGCCGAACCCGCCGGTGATGGCGACAACCTGATCGCTTAAATTCAGTGTATGCATGGTGACCTCTCCCTGGCTCGTTTGAGGTCAGGCACCCGGATTAGGATATCGCGCCTGTATGGCGCGAATATCCGCAAGCGTCTCCGCATCCAGCACGAATTGCGCGGCGGCAATGTCTTCTTGAAGTTGCGCCATGGTGGTGGCGCCGATGATGGAGGAACCGAGAAACCAGCGGCTGGCCACATAGCCCAGCGCCAGTTGCACGAGCGTGAGCCCCCGGCTTTTGGCCAGCGCGGCGTAGGCTTCCGTGGCTTCCGCAACGAGGGGCGGGCGGAAACGAACGCCCAGCGAGTCGAATAAAGTGAAGCGCGCGCCAGCTGGCCGTGCACCTCCCATGTACTTGCCGGAAAGAATGCCGCCCGCTAATGGGCTGTAGGCCAGCAACGACATGTTCTCGCGAAACAGTGTCTCGGCGAGATCGTTGTCCACGTTGCGAGATACCAGGCTGTAGCTATTCTGAATCGTGACCGGGCCTGGAACGCCCAGTTCCTTGGCCGCGTGCCGAAACGCGCACACGCCCCATGCGCTTTCATTGGACAGGCCGTAGTAGCGAATCTTGCCGGCCTTGACCATGGCGGCCAGCCCTTGCACCTGCTCGCGGATCGAAGGACCGCCTTTCTCCTTGGACGGATCGAACTCCGTGGCGCCGAAGTTCGGCACGTTTCGCTGCGGCCAATGAATCTGGTAAAGGTCGATGTAGCCGGTTTGTAGGCGCGCCAAACTGGTGTCCACCGCCTCGGCGATGATGGCCGGTGTAAGATCCGTGCGGCCATTGCGAATCCAATCGCGCCGGCCTGGGCCAGCGATCTTGGTGGCGATCACCAACTCATTGCGAGGGCGGCGCGCCAGCCAACTGCCGAGATAGGTTTCCGTACGCCCTTGCGTGCGCCCGTTGGGCGGCACCGGATACATTTCCGCCGTGTCGATGAAATTGATGCCCTGGTGAACGGCGTAATCCAACTGCTCGTGTGCCTGGGCTTCGCTGTTTTGCTCGCCCCACGTCATGGTGCCCAGGCAAACCTGCGAAACGTTCAAGTCAGTACCGGGAAGGGTGCGGAATTTCATGGCGGTCTCCAAATAGCGGGAATTTCGATAGGGTA
>JBJXGQ010000111.1:0-6575 GCA_046160525.1 Burkholderiales bacterium | reverse complement strand
GGGCGCATGGCCATCGCCGAGGCCATCACCAACATCGCCGCCGCGCGCATAGAAAAACTTTCCCAGGTGAAGTTCTCCGCCAACTGGATGGCCTGCGCCGGGCATCCGGGCGAAGACGCGGATTTGTACGATACGGTGAAGGCCGTGGCGCTGGAATTATGTCCAGCTCTTGGCGTGAGTATTCCCGTGGGCAAGGATTCCATGTCCATGCGCACTTCCTGGAGCGAGGAGTCCGAGGAGAACGCCGGCGTTGCATCGGCCACCATCAAGAAAGAGGTGATCGCGCCCGTTTCCCTGATTGCCTCCGCCTTCGCGCCCAGCCTGGATGCGCGCAAGACCCTCACGCCGCAATTGCGTGCACTCAACGAGGACACATCGCTCCTCCTTATCGATCTGGGTCACGGCAAGGCACGCCTGGGTGGTTCGGCGCTGGCGCAGGTCTATGGCCAGTTGGGTAATGAGTGCCCGGACGTGGACCGCGCGGAGCAGATCAAGGGCTTCTTCGAGTGCATCCAAGCGCTCAACGACAAGGGCGATGTGCTGGCCTATCACGACCGTTCCGATGGCGGTTTGATCGTCACCTTGTGCGAGATGATGTTCGCCACGCACGTGGGCATCACCGCCGATATCACCGAGCTGTGCGCGAAGTCCTCCCCCTTGGCGGTGCTCTTCAACGAGGAGCTGGGAGCCGTCCTGCAAGTGAAGGACAAACGCCTGGACGTCGTGCGCAAGGAATTCGAGCGCCATGGCTTGGCGGATTGTTTGCACGTCATCGGGGGCATCAACACGGCGGGCGAACTCAGTATCGAGCGCGACGGCGAACAACTCTATCGCGAGTCAGGGATTGCGCTCATGCGGGCGTGGTCGCAGACCACCTACCACATGCAGCGCCTGCGCGATCACCCTGCTTGCGCGCAGGAGGAATTCGACCGCATCCTGGATGCGGCCGATCCGGGGTTGCACGCCAAGCTCACTTTCAAGCTAAACGAAGATATCGCCGCACCCTTCATCAAGCGCGGCGCGCGGCCCGCTATTGCCATCTTGCGCGAGCAAGGGGTCAACGGGCAAATCGAAATGGCCGCGGCCTTCGACCGGGCGGGATTCGCCGCCGTGGACGTACACATGACGGATCTGGCGTCGGGTAGACGGTCGCTGCGAGAGTTTCGCGGATTCGCCGCCTGCGGTGGATTTTCCTATGGCGACGTGCTGGGGGCAGGGGAGGGCTGGGCCAAGTCCATCTTGTTCAACCCCCGGCTGCGCGAGGATTTCGACCGCTTTTTCAACCGCCGCGATTCCTTCGCCTTGGGCGTATGCAACGGCTGCCAGATGCTGAGCAATCTGCGGGAACTCATTCCAGGCACCAGTCATTGGCCGCGCTTCGTGCGCAACCGTTCCGAGCAGTTCGAGGCACGCTTGGCGATGGTGGAGATACTGTCCAACCCCTCCTTGCTATTCCAAGGCATGGCGGGCAGCCGTATGCCGGTGGTTACTTCCCACGGCGAAGGGCGCGCCGAGTTCGAGGACGATGCACAGCTTCGGGCCGCTTCAGGCTACGTGGCCGTGCGCTACGTGGACAATCGCGGCCAGGTTACGGAGACTTATCCTTACAACGCCAACGGCTCCCCGCAAGGCATCACGGGGCTCACCAACACCGATGGCCGCTTCACCGTCCTCATGCCGCACCCCGAGCGCGTGTTCCGTACGGTGCAAAACTCCTGGCATCCCGAGGAGTGGGGCGAGGACGGGCCGTGGTTACGGATGTTCCGCAACGCCCGCGTGTGGGTCGGCTAAGTACTACATCCAAGGCGTTAACCACGGAGGCACAGAGACACAGAGAAAAGCAATGGGGGTTCCTCTGTGTCTCTGTGCCTCTGTGGTGAGGTTTTTCTCTCTTACTACTCCACCTTTGCCGCGGCCTTGAGTTCGGCGATGAATTTGTCGCGCTTCTGAATCATCACCTGCTGTTGGACCTTGTCCTTCACTTCGTCCAGCACGGGGAAGGGGATGGGACGCTCGTCTTCCAGCCGGATGATGTGATAACCGAAGTGCGATTTCACCAGGGTCTGGGTGTACTCGCCCTTCTTGAGCTGCGTCATGGCTTCGGAAAATTCCTTCACGAAGCCGCTGCCGTCATTCCATTCCAGCAGGCCGCCTTGTTTCTTCGAGCCGCCGTCTTCGGATTTGGTCTTGGCCAATTGCTCGAAATTCTTGCCCTTGGCTTTGTTGAGGCTGGCGAGCGTGGCCTTGGCGGTCTTCTCGTTCTTGATGAGAATGTGGCGGGCCAGATATTCTTTCCTTAAACCGCCGCCGGAGGCCATCTGTTTCGCCTTCTCGTACTCGGCGGTCACCTCCTCGTCCGTGGGCGCGTTCTTTCCCGCGAACTCGTCGAAGAGCGCGCGAATGAGAAACTCCTGCCTTGCCATCTCCACTTGGGCCGCAAGCTCCGGGGTATTGTCCAAGCCGCGCTTCGAGGCTTCCTGCGACAGGATCTCGCGGTTGATGAGGGCTTCCTTGATCTGCTTGCGCAGGTCCGCATCGTCCTTCTTGCCCTGCGTGGCTTGAATCTTCACCACATAGTCCAGGCGTGCCTGCGGAATGGCGACGCCGTTGACGACGGCGACGTTGGTTTCTTGAGCGTACGCCGCGGCTAAGGCTGATAAGAGTCCCAGAGCGATTGCGGTAGTTCTGAAGTACATGAAAGTTCCTCTGTTGGTCTGTGTAAAAAAACAATCTCGTCTACGTGGTTGGTTCAACGCTAAGCTGAACCAACGCCGGTTAGTGCGAAAACATCCGGTTCAGTTCCTCCGGTGTTTGCGCGGTGATGGCGAGCGCATGAATGTCGCGCTTCATCATATCCGCCACCGCGGCGTAGACCATGCGATGTCTTGCCACGGCCGTCTTGCCGGCGAATAACTTGGACACGATGAATAGCCGGTAATGGCCACCGCCGCCCTTGGCCCCGGCATGCCCCGCGTGCTCATGGCTTTCGTCGTGCAGTTCGATGCTCTCGGGTTGCAGGCTAGCCAGGCGCTGCCGGATGATTTCGTCGGTGCTCACGGCGTGGGTAGGTTGGCTGGCATCTAAGACTTTTCCTCTTCCGGCGGCATGTGCTTGGAGAGGAAATATCCTTGCCCCAGAACAAATACGAGCATGAGGCCCGTGGCACCGAACAACTTGAAATTGACCCAGGTCTTCTCCGCGTAATTAAACGCGACGTAGAGGTTCAACACCCCCATCAACGCGAAGAACACCGCCCAACTGAAATTGAGCCTTGACCACACCGGATCGGGGAGGGTGATCTGCTTTTCCATCAGTGTGCGTATCAAGTTCTTGCGGAAAAACCAATAGGACACCATCAAGGCCGTGGTGAACCCCCAGTACAACACCGTGGGCTTCCACTTGATGAAGGTGGCATCGTGCAGCAACAACGTGGCACCGCCGAATACCACGATCAGCGCGAGGCTGAACAACAACATCTGGTCGATCTTCCCGTACTTCCACTTGGCATAGGCGGCTTGCGCGATGGTCGCGGCGATCGTCACGCCCGTGGCGAGGTAGATATCTTGTCCCGAGCCATAGTAGGCGATGAAGAATAGTATGACGGGGAACGTGTCGAACAGCAGCTTCATGCAACAGATCCGGCGGGCGAAAGGCGCGCATTATGACCGCTAAGGCTGGGGCTGTCTAATGGGGCGGATGGGCGCCAGCCCTGGGGTTTTGGGAAGGGACAAGTGTGGCCGGTGGTAAACTCGCCGCACTTTCACGCGCTGAAGTTTTTTGGAGGAAGAGATGGCACAAGTGAAGTTGGTAGACGATGCAAGCGCCTCGCCGCGCGCGAAAAAGGTCTTCGAGGATATTCGCGCAACACGAAAAACCGATTACGTGAATAATATCTGGCGGGCACTCGCCGTGAACCCGCCCATGCTGGAGCGTTTCTGGGGGTGGATGAAAGAGGTCATGGTTAAGGAAAGCCGCCTCGATCCCATGACGAAGGAAATGATCTATCTGGCGGTGAGCATCACCAACAACTGCGAATACTGCATCAACTCCCACATCGCCGCCGCCCGCAAGAAGGGAATGGACGACGAAACCCTCGCCGAACTCGTGGAGATCGTGGCCCTGGCCAACGCCGGCAACCGCTTGACTATCGGGTTGCAAGTGGAGGTGGATGAGCGCTTTAAACCCGGTGGCTAGGGATTAGGGGCTGGGGGCTAGGGCAAGGCATGAACCCCCCCAGTCCCCAGTCCCCAGTCCCCAGTCCCCAGCCCCTCCCCAACCCATGTCCCTCGAACAAGCCATCCGCACCCGTTACAGCGCGCGCCGTTTTCTTTCCAAGCAGGTGCCGCGGGCAACGATCCAGAAAATTCTGGACATCGCCCAGCAATCGCCGTCCTGGTGCAACACCCAGCCTTGGCAATTGACCTTGCTCAGCGGCGCGGCACAGGAGCGCTTTCGCGCGTCGATTTACGACCACGCACGCAGCGGTGCCACCCCTAATCCCGACTTCCCGTTTCCCGAGGCCTATTTGGGGGTATACCGAGAGCGCCGTAAAGTGTGCGGCGTGCATCTCTACGAATCCGTGGGCATCAAGAAAGACGATAAAGCCGGGGCCCGCGACCAGGCCTTGGAAAATTTTCGTCTGTTCGGTGCCCCGCATACAGTGATCATCACGACCGACGAGGCGCTCGGTATCTACGGCGCCATCGACTGCGGGCTCTACGTGGGAACATTTCTGTATGCGGCGAAGAGCTTGGGCGTGGACACCATCGCGCAAGCGGCGCTGGCTTCCTATCCCGATTTTCTGAGAAAGTTTTTCGGTTTGGCGCCCGAACGAAAAGTAGTGTGCGGAATTTCCTTCGGCTACGCGGATGCCGAGCACGCCATTAATTCCTATCGCACCGGGCGTGCTTCCTATTCCGAGGCGGTGACCTTTCTGGAATAGTGGAAGTAAAGTTGCGCGGTTAACCCAGCCCCATACCTATATCGAGGAGCGTAAGTGAAAGACGTCAAGAAAATCCTGGCCGGCATGATGGTGCTGGCGGCGGTAAGTCCTTCCGCCTTCGCCGAGCCCGGTCCGCTGGAGCGCGCGCTCATCGGTACCTGGCGCATCGCGGATTACGTGGCCGTGCGGGAAGATGGCGACGAAGTGCGCCCCATGGGTAAAGACTTGGCTGGCTACATCATGTACGCGGCGGACGGACACCTGTCCGTCAATCTCACGAAGCCTGGGCGGGCCAAGTATGCGTCGGGGGACATCATGCAATCCACCGTGGAAGAGCGCGCGGCGGCGGCGGATGGATACTTTGCTTACGCGGGCACCTTCAAGGTGGACGAGGCCAACCGCTTGGTGATTCACCGCGTGCTCTACAGCCTGATGCCCAATTGGGTGGACACCGAACAACGCCGCATGATCTTCCTGGACGGGGATAAGCTGGAGCTACGCAGCCCCGGCCCGGTGATGGTGGCGGGGGATAAGCGGGTGTTACGAATTCTGTGGGAACGGGCGAAACGGTAGAGGGGCGGAGACTTGATCGGACGTGTTGGTAACCCTAGAGTCGTCCGCCTTGAGCAACGTCGAAGCCTGTCCTGAGTTCATCGAAGGGGGTGAATGGCGGGTTAGGCTAAACAGGAAAGTCGCCGGGGGCAGCCCGGCGGCTGGTTACTTTTTCTTGCTTGCCCAAGCAAAAGTAACCAAAAAGAAGGGCACCCTGATGCCGCTTTTCTCCTGCGCTGCCTGTCGGTCTCGCGGCGCCTGCGGAACTAGTCCGCGCATGAAGCGCGCGCGGCCGTCGGACAGTCCTCGGCAAAACGCTTCGATTCGGTGAAGGCTAACGTGCTTGCACGTTAAGCGAGTATCGCGAGCGGCCGGAGCCAAAACCCCGCGAGCCCGCCGAGCTGCTCGGCGCGGCATAAGGGGGAAGAGCAAACCAGCGGTTTGCGAAGGGTGAAGGATTAGGGGCTGGGGTCTGGGGACTTGGGGCTGAGTGCCTCTTCCCCCTTCTGAAGCGCCGAGTAACGCAGGAGCGATGGGGGCTGTCGCCGAGGACTGTTTGAGTCCGCGCATGCTTCACGCG
Organism: Burkholderiales bacterium; assembly: GCA_046160525.1. Taxonomy (GTDB): domain Bacteria; phylum Pseudomonadota; class Gammaproteobacteria; order Burkholderiales; family SHXO01; genus SHXO01. The sequence goes on along the minus strand of JBJXGQ010000111.1, from coordinate 501 downwards.
CGGGCGAGTTCCGCAGGCGCCCATCGCTTCGAGTAACGCAGGGTACCCCGATAGGGGCGGTTCAGTGGGACGGCCTTTTCTTTGGTGACTTTCTTTTGGCCGCGCAAAAGAAAGTTACCAGCCGCCGGGCTGCCCCCGGCTTGCAGTCTCTGAAAAACCAAAGGACGATCTGGGTATGCCGACACGACGCTCTGCAACAGGGGCGAGAGCAACAAAATTCTCGCTCTCAAAGCAATCAAAGAAAGCAGGGAAAGCTTACTATAAACTAAAGGCATGACCCTTGGCGCGTACTTACTATAAACTAAAGACCTGACCGTTCGCAGTAACCGCAGTGTATCTAGCGGGTTGAAGTCCCGTCCAAGGAGTTGTCCGTGCGCCTTGGTAGCGCGAGGAAGCGGCGCCGTGGTAACACGGGGTCGTGAGTTTCCGAAGCGCAAAAGAGCAGGCCGTAACGCAAGTGAACCGATGAGTAGCCTCGTAAACGAAATGGAGATGCCGACC
>JBJXGQ010000110.1:0-3843 GCA_046160525.1 Burkholderiales bacterium | reverse complement strand
GGTCGGCATCTCCATTTCGTTTACGAGGCTACTCATCGGTTCACTTGCGTTACGGCCTGCTCTTTTGCGCTTCGGAAACTCACGACCCCGTGTTACCACGGCGCCGCTTCCTCGCGCTACCAAGGCGTACGGACAACTCCTTGCACGGGACTTCAACCCGCTAGATACACTGCGGTTACTGCGAACGGTCACGCCTATACTTTATAGCTACTAAATCGAGGTGAAATCCCCCATCGCTACTGAGTTATTCCGCCGTTAAGAATCGAAGAGCTAGCGACAATCGGGTGCTCCGAACCAGAGAACGACAAAGTAGGCAGACGAGACCCGCGAGGCGCGGTACAGACGTTTGCCAAGATTGTGCGTGGTGGGTGAGGTTACCCGCCAAACTCATCCCGCAACCTTCTGGCCGCTTCAGACATCGCCTTCAGTTTCCCGAAAGCTACTTCGCGCGGCAGATATTTCATACCGCAATCCGGTGCGAGGATCACGTTTTCTGCATTGAGGTAAAGCAACGCGCGTTTGATGCGCGCGACAATGACCTCGGGCGTTTCGATAGCCATGTCGTTCAAATCCAGGCATCCGACCATGATCTGTTTGCCTTTGAGCGTGGCGAGCACCGAACAATCGAGATTGGATTGCGCGGTTTCTATGGATACTTGCTGGCACGAACAGCGCGCGAACTCTGGGAGAAACGAATAAGCGGAAGGTCGCTGGTGAACGATCGCGGCGTAGCCAAAGCAGATATGCACGGCTGTCGGGCCCGTAATGCCTTCGAGCGCCCGGCTGAGCGCCTTGAGTCCGTATTGGCGCGCCTTCTCCGGCTGCGCTTGCATGTAAGGCTCGTCCACCTGGATGATGTCCGCGCCCGCCGCAAACAGATCGCGTATCTCATCATTAACCGCTGCCGCGTAGGCGAGAGCCAGGGCCTCCTCGCTCGGGTAGTACTCGTTATAGGCTTGCTGCGTCATGGTGAAGGGTCCGGGCACCGTCATCTTGATACGCTTCGTCGTGTGAGCACGCAGAAATTTCACGTCATTCACTTCGACTGGATATCTGCGGGAAATGGGCCCCACAACTCGTGGCACGAGATTGGGCTTGCCAGACCGGCCGAGTACGGTGGCGGGGTTGTCCAGATCGAGGCCATCCAGCGCCGTGGCGAAGCGGTTGGAGTAGCTCTCGCGGCGGATCTCCCCGTCGGTGATGATGTCCAGCCCTGCCTCTTCCTGTGCTTTGATCGCTAGCAGGGTGGCGTCGTCCTGCGCCGCCGAGAGCCACGGCTCGGGCACGCGCCATAGGTTCCTGTCGCGCACGCGTGCTGGCGGTGATTTACTGAGTCGGTCTCGGTCGATCAACCACTCCGGCTGGGGATAGCTGCCTACAAGCGTGGTGGGAAACAGCATCTTCAATCTCGCATTATCGATAGTGGGTGGTGGGCGGGGTCCAGCTTGTGGGCGGGGTCCGGCCTGCATAAATGCATAAACGACATCGTGCGCCACATTACTCGAAGTTCGGCTGGCGATACGGGCCCGAGATCAGAACCACCCAGACATCTCCCAGCCTGCTTCGAAGGGATCCTGTCTTAGCGCCTGAAGTGCGATGCGGCCATGGCCGCCGTTTTGGGAGAGACGCTCCAATAGCCAATTTATTTCAATCCACTCAGCGCCGCAATTGCCTCCATCAGTGAGGCCACCCGTACATTCGCCGCCAAAGGCCAGCCATCGCGCACGGGCGCGACGATATAGGCGGCGTTGACGCCAACATCCTCGCACGCTTGCCAGAATCCTTTTGTAACTTTGGGGGCAGACGAAAATTTAATCTCGAAACCCAGTTTCTTTCCGCCTGATTCGACGATGAGGTCTAGCTCCGCTCCCGCGGCCGTGCGGTAGAACGATGCCATTTCGTTGAAAGCCAGCCGGCTATAAATCTGCTCGACCACAAAGCCTTCCCAGGATGCGCCTGTCGCGGGATGTCCCAAAAGATCATTGACCTCCCGAATATTCAGCAAGTAGTGCAGCAGACCCGAATCCCGCACATAGACTTTGGGCGACTTGACCAGCCGCTTGCCCAGGTTGGTGAAGTACGGCGGGAGTTGGCGCACCATCAATGTGGCCTCGAGATGATCCAGCCAGCGCGACACCGTAGGCGCGGAGACTCCCAGCGATGCGGCGATGCTCGATGCATTGAATAGCTGGCTTTGAGAATGCGCGAGCATTCTCCAGAAGCGCCCGATTGAATCGGGGTCCACGTGGATACCCAGCGAGGGCAGGTCGGTGCCGAGAAAATGCCGAACAAACCCTTCCCGCCACGACCAGGATTGATCGTCACTACCGGCCATGTAGCTCAGAGGAAACCCGCCTCGCAACCACAGTGACTGGACGTCCGTGAAATTTTTAATGACTTCCACCAACTGCAGCGGTGTCATATCGACCAAGGCCAGCCGCCCGGCAAGGGATTGCGTCTGACGTAACAGCCGGAAGGACGCGGAGCCAAGAATCAAGAATCTGCCTGGACGCCGGTCGTCGTCGATTTCGCCGCGGAGAACGCTGAAAATCTCTGGAACATTCTGCACCTCATCCAGGATGACCAGGTGCTGGCGATTGGCGGAGAGGTAGGTCACCGGATCGGAAAGCCTCGCGCGCTCGCCGGGCCGGTCCAGGTCCAGATAGATGGCGCCTGCGTGCTCGGCGGCAATCTCGCGGCATAGGGTGGTCTTGCCGACTTGTCGCGGCCCCAGAATGGCGACGGCCGGACTCCAAGCGAGGGCTTTGCGAATCTGATCGGTGGCCGTGCGTCTAAACATCCTTGTATATTAAATATGTCATATTCAATATGCAAGGAACAATAATGCCCGTTCCCGTGCTTTCGTGTGTAGAGTCCTTGATCATGTCACTCCACGATAGGTAATCGACCAGCACCGTGGCTTCCTTTGCATATTCCGCACGTTCGTATTCGGGGATACCATTGGAAAGGCGAGTTACCTTTCCCAGTAACTACACCCATGAATAGCCAAGGTCTTGGGCTCCGAAGGTTACATCCTCATCCGGTCATGCTTCGACAAGCTCAGCATGACCGGATGACCTTGCCGGGTCCAGAACAGCTCACCTTCGCACAGATCGTGTGGTCCACGGCGTTTCAATCCGCCCCATATCGAGCACGCTCATCGCGAGGTGAACATCGCGAGGTGCTGGATAACCCGCGTTCGCACACTGCCGGTGCGCGGTGTGTACCACCGTGGTAAGCCGGGGATACGCGTGCGTGTGTTGGGCGGCTAAGGCACCAAGCGCTTGCGCCTGAATTCAGCGAGCCATTTTGCGAACATGAGTTCCGTGTCCGTCACCTCGTGGAATCCCGCCTCGTGCAGTTTGTTCGTCGATGAAAACGAAGGCGGGTCGGGTTGCACCCTGCCATGGCTCATCTGGTAATCGGCGTACTCGAAGGATTGGGCGCCGAAGGTCTTCAAGTCCGGGGAGATTAGTTCGTGCTTCGCGCGAATCTTGGCCCACTCGTCCTCGCGCGGGAGGATCTCCTGGGACAAGCTCATGGGCACGGCATCTCCCGACTCCATGCCGCACGCTTGCGCGATGGCGGGCCACACGTTGGGCCAGGAGTACACGTCGCCGTTGGCCACATTGAACACTTCGTTGAAGGCCTTGGGGGCATCACCCGTCCAGGCGATGCAGCGCGCGAGCAGATCCGCATCCACGGCCTGCGCCACCCGCTCTGGCCCGCCTGGGTAGTGAAGTGGCAGGCCGCGCTCCCGCATGAATGCCGCGTAGACGCCAAGCGCGGGGATCACGTTCATGGCGCTACCCCAGGAATAGCCCACGATGAGCACGGGCCGCA
>JBJXGQ010000109.1:0-22009 GCA_046160525.1 Burkholderiales bacterium | reverse complement strand
CATATCGGCAGTGCATCTATCGCTTTTCAGCTCAGAGAAAACCAAGTGCAGAATTCGGAAACTCGGGGACGAATTTACTTGATCGCGAGGCGCTGAATCTTCCTCATTGCATCAATCACCTTCAAACGAGCGATGCCCACGGCCACACTATTTTGTGCCAATGGATCAACCGCGTATTTCCGAGCGTGCAATGGGTGGAAGCGCCCCCAGTTGCGGGCAGTAACACTTTTCGGCTTCGCTGCCTTCCTCTATCCCCCAGAGATCGCCGTGATGACCTTGCAACGCCGTTATCTCGTATGGGGTCAGGCATCGGCAATGTAATCGCCATGCTTTACGTTGTCCTGACCGCTCGGCACCCACAAGTAATCGCTATTGACGAGCCGAATGCCTTTCTTCATCCGAGAGCCTTACGGGAGTTGCTGCAAATCCTGGACTCGGAAGGGCGCCAGCACCAGTACATCCTGACTGCGCATTCGCCTGATGTGCTCACAGCGATAAGCCCGAAAACAATTGGACTCCTTGAGTTTGACGGAGCAATGACAACGGTACGCCAAGTAGGGCCGAAGAATTTAGCTGAACTGAGGGGCGGCTTGGCAGATCTTGGTATCCGAATGACGGATCTTCATGGGCGAGATCGGGTGCTTTGGGTAGAAGGTCAAACGGAAGAGCTTGTGATGCCGGAACTCCTGCGCCACTTCTGTCCCGAGGTGGCCGCTGGAACTGCGGTTCTGCGCGTTGAGCATACAGGGACATTTCGTAAGAAGGGTGTGGATCCGTCGGAGGTTGTTAAGCTTTATCGGCGGCTATCGAACTCCTCGGTACTCGTGCCGCCAATGGTGTGCATTCTGCTGGACGGTGAAGGCCGAAGCGAGGCTGAACGCCGAAAGCTTGAAAGCGAATCAAATGGCGTGCTCAGATTCTTGAAGAAGGCGATGCTGGAGAACTATCTTCTGCACCCTGGTGCGGTGGCCGCTACGCTCGGGAGACTAGGAGAATCCACAACGACAGAGGTTGTAGATGCGACGATATGCGAGACGCTGGGTGTTAAGACGATACCTGAGAACCTGGATGATGTTGACGGCGCAAATGTCTTGAGTAAGACCTTCGCTAAGTTAAGCGAAGCGAGGCTTGAGTTCTCCAAGACGCGCGATGTGCCGTTATTAGTGTCTTGGGTGCTAGAGAATCATCCCGTTAGCTTGGAAGCTTTAAGACGATTTCTTAGAGCGATTTTCAATCTCCAAACCGATTGATCCGCTACACACCTGGAGAGGTGCAGCCCCGAGAGGGACGTTCAGTGGTGTTGAAAATCGTTAGAGATCCGTTTCATACCGCTTGGCGATCTGTGAATCCAGATCCTGCATTGCACTTACTTCCACCGCTCGCCTGAGATTGATCTCCGCCGAGAACGAAACCTTCATTGAGTCCGGCCAGGAGGAGGGATGCCAGAGCGCACTGCGCAGGAAAGCTTTGGCGCAGTGAAAGTAACACTCCTCGATCTCCACGCGCATTACGAGAAGCGCCGGTTTGCCGCGTGCGGCGAAGCGGGCGTTCATCTCCTCGTCCCTGAGTAACGTGGCGTGTCCGCCAACTCGCAGGGTTTCATCGGTGCCGGGTGATAGGAAAATGAGTCCCACCTTCGGGTTGTTCAGAATATTTTCCAGGAATTGAATGATAATCGGCAAATCGAGTTCCCTGAGTTCTTTGTCAATGCCCAACCCCGCTGGACTAAAGGCCGTGGCCCTTGCAATGCCACCGCAGGGCTTGGGCGGCGTTGTGTTGCGCGCACTTCCGCCTCTATCCCTTTATGTCCACATCCCTTGGTGCGTGCGCAAGTGTCCCTATTGCGATTTCAATTCCCATGAGTTGAGGGGAAGTGCCCGGCTGCCTGGCTCTGTCCCCAAGGGAGAGGGCATCGATGAAGCGGTGCAGACGCGCTACGTGAATGCACTGGTCGCCGACCTGGAAGGAGCGTTGCCCAAAATCTGGGGGCGGCGCGTGACGAGCGTTTTTTTTGGTGGCGGCACGCCGAGCTTGATTTCCGCGCGGGCCTTGGACGATATTCTATGCGCCGTGCGCGCGCGAGTGCCCCTCGATCCGGATGCGGAGATCACCCTGGAGGCGAATCCCGGTACCATGGAGGCGCAAAAGTTCGCCGAGTTTCGGGCGCTGGGCGTAAACCGGCTATCCATCGGTGTGCAGAGTTTTAACGCAAAGTTCCTGAAGGCGCTTGGCCGCATTCACGACGAAAAGCAAGCAGCGCGCGCCATCGAAAATGCGCAGCGGCACTTCGATAACTTCAACATCGATTTAATGTATGCCTTGCCAGGGCAAACGCTGGAACAGGCGCTGAGCGATGTGCGTGAAGCCCTGTCATGGCAGCCGCCTCATTTATCCTGCTATCACCTGACCATCGAGCCCAATACGGTGTTCGCGAAGTATCCGCCGCAAGTGCCAAGTGATGATGACTCCGCCGATATGCAAGAGGCCATCGAGGATTTGTTGGGCAGCCAAGGTTATGAGCATTACGAAACATCGGCTTTCGCGCGGCCGGGTAAGCGCTGCAAACACAATCTGAACTATTGGACCTTCGGGGACTACCTGGGGATCGGCGCGGGTGCCCATGGCAAACTCTCGTTCCCCGGCCGCGTTATGCGCGAAGTGCGCTACAGGGCGCCGAACGACTACATGAACCACGCCGAGGAAGACACTGCCGTGGCGCAAAGCGATAGTGTGGCGCCCAAGGACCTGCCCTTCGAGTTCATGATGAACGCACTGCGCCTGACAGGAGGTTTTGAAACGCGATTGTTCGAGGAGCGCACCGGGTTGCCTTTGCAAAGTGTGTTGCCACGGCTCGAATCGGCGGAAGCGAAGGGATTGCTGGAACGAGATCTTCTGCGTATAAATCCGACCCTTAAGGGACAGCGTTTTCTGAACGACCTGCTGCAACGATTTCTCGATTAATCCGTGGAGAGCCCAAGGAGGGCTCATAGTCTGGAGGAACCTATGCGACGTGTGACCAAGACAGTCAAGGGAATGCCCGCCACCGACGGCGCAGGCGTAAAGCTCAAGCGGGTGATCGGCACGCCGCAGATGGAAATGCTTGATCCATTTTTGATGCTCGACGAATTCGGGTCCGATGACCCCGAGTCTTGGATCGCGGGTTTTCCGGATCATCCCCACCGCGGGTTCGAGACGGTGACCATCATGCTCGACGGCCGTGTGCGCCACGGGGACTCCGTGGGCAATAAGGGGGTGATCGAGGCGGGCGACGTGCAGTGGATGACGGCGGGGCGCGGCATCATTCACTCGGAAATGCCGGAACGCGCGCAAGGACGCTTGCGCGGCTTTCAGCTTTGGGTGAATCTACCCAGTGCCTTGAAGATGACGGCGCCGCGATACCAGGACCTTCCTTCGGCACGCATAGCGCTGGCTGATGCCGGGGGAGTTTCCCTGAGAATCATCGCTGGCGAGGCGTTGGGCGTGAAAGGCCCGGTGGATACGCTGATTCCTGTTCGCCTGCTGCTCGCCGAACTTGGCGCGCAAACGAAGTTTGAACTGCCCGTGCCCAAGGCGCATAACTGTTTCGGTTACGTTTATTCGGGCATGCTTGAGTCCGCTGGCGCAACGCTGGCGGAAGGTACGCTGGCGGTGTTCGATGAGGGCGACCGGCTTTCGATTCAAGCGGGCACGCAGGGCGCCAAGGTGCTTCTATGCGACGGGATGCCCATTGGCGAACCCGTGGCGCGTTATGGTCCCTTTGTAATGAACACGCGCGAGGAGTTGATGCGCGCGTTTCAAGATTACGAGCGCGGTGTGCTGGCTACTTAGAGGCACAACTCCATGAGCGACCAAGCAAGCATCACTGCCGACACACAGACCGCGCGCATCTTCGAATGGCGGCGCGGCTTCAACACTATTTATTTGCTGGACCTAGGTGTCAAGCTAGGATTGTTCAAGGCGCTTGCCGAGAAGCCTGGATCCAGTGCGGGCGAACTGGCGGCCGTGTTGGGTCTGCACGCTCCATACGTGGAAACCTGGTGCCGCACCTGCTACGGCATGGAGGTGCTCGACGCGGACGCCGGCGAGCGCTACCGCTTGGCACCGCACATGGAAAATATTCTCGCGAACACAGGGCATCCGCGCTATCTCGGTGGTTTCGTAAGACTGGGGACCGATTTCGCGGCGGATGATTTTCGTGAGTGCCTGCATGCATTCAAATCCGGCGCGGTGAAACCCTTTCAGGGCCGCGGCGAGCAGTTCGCCAAGTCGGTGGCGGAGTCCACATGGGGACTGCAAGTGGCGGCCGCCAAGAAAATCCTTCCGGAATTGCCGGGCTTGCTCCCACGATTGCAGGCCGGTGGCGCCTTGCTCGAAGTCGGATGCGGGACGGGAAATCTTCTTCTTCAATTGGCCAAGAGTTTCCCGCTGGCAAAGTGCGTGGGGGTGGATATCGATCGCGACAGTCTTAACGTGGCGCGCGAGAAGATCAAGGCCGCTGGATTGGAAGGCCGCGTGGAGGCGAGGGAAGGCACGGTGGCCTCGGTAACACAGCCAGGGAGTTTCGATGCCGTAGCGATGGTGGAGGTGTTACATGAAATCTCGCCCGCGATCCGGCCAGCGGTGATTAAGGAGGCGGGAGCCGCATTGGGGCCGGGCGGCTGGATGGTAATCGTGGATGAGACTTATCCCGCTACCTTGGAGGAGATGCGCAGGCCCGAATTCAAGTTTCCCTTGCACACGGGATTTGAGGAACTTTACTGGGGAAACGTTCTGCCCACCCGGGAGGAGCAGGAGAGGCTATTGAAAAACGCTGGTTTCCTCGGGGAGATTCATCGCTCCCTCATCGGCGAAGGCTTCACGGTTATTAGCACGCAAAAATCGTAAAGCCTACGCCTTACGATGTTGGCGTGGCGGCGGCGTGTACCGCCTCGCTGGGAAGGTTGTAGCGCGCGACGACGCGCGCGGAGCGCGGCTGGCTGTTCCAGTGCGCGAAGGTTTGGCACACCTGCTTCGTGCCATCGTTGTCCATATGCTCGAAATAGGTGCCTTCAAATCTTCCATCGCTTACGAGCTCGCCAACGGCTAGCTGATTGCTGCTCCACGACTGAGCGTCGTTGAAGCGCGCGTAGGTCTCCACGGATGTGACCTTCGCCGCGGCCGGAACGGATGTGCACACCGCGATTCGCAGAGCGTTTTGCTCGGTGCACGCGGTGGGCTGCGTGGCGAAACCCACTATGGCGCCCTTGCAGGCGGGGAAGGCGGCCACGGCCGCGCTACCCATGGACTCGCCGGGGAACGGGGAAGCTAGTGCCGTGGCGTTAACTGCCACGGCCGGCTGAGCTACGGTTGTGGCGCGGCTAGTGGCGGCTGAGAGTTCGTCGAGTTGCGCCTGCAGCTTCTGGCTCAAGGCTTCGTAGCCGGAATCGGTGCGGCGGTCGCGGAATTCCGAGTATGCAAATCCGCCCACGCCACAGGCCAGCATGAGCATCATGGTGTATATCCACGACTTGCGGCGCTTGGCCTTGGACTCGGGTTGGGATTGATTGCGAAAAATCTGGAGCATGGCAGTACCAAAGGTTGCCGTGGCTCCTATGATCGCTGCAAGGACGGGTTCGGAAATATGCTCCATGACTGGGCTCTCGTTGTGGTGCCAGGGGTCAAGCCGGATCGTGCGACCTACTCGGGTAGGCGGGACATTTGTGGCGAATTTGTCAAAACGCCAAATTTTTCACGACTAGGGAGGTGTAGAAGCAAGAGACATGACCATGCGCTTTCGCCCTATGCGGGGCAGGCCTAGGTACGCCCGTCCTTGCGCCGAAAAATCAGATCCCACACGCCGTGCCCGAGCTTGAGGCCGCGTTGCTCGAATTTGGTCATTGGACGGTAGGCGGGCCGCGTGGCGAACCCTTGCGCCGTGTTGTCCAATGATGATTCGGCATGCAGTACCGCGAGCATCTGTTCGGCGTACTCCCGCCAGTCCGTAGCCATATGCAGATAGCCCCCGGGCTTCAGGCGCGATGCGAGCAAACTCACGAACGATGCCTGGATCAAGCGGCGTTTGTGGTGGCGCGTCTTGGGCCACGGGTCAGGAAAGAAAATATGCACGCCATTCAAGCTTTCCTGAGGCAGCATGTGCCGCACGATTTCAACGGCGTCGTGCTGAAGGATGCGCAGATTCGCGAGCCCTTTTTCGCTGGCAAGTTTGAGTACGCTGCCCACACCTGGTGCATGCACTTCCACGCCTAAGTAATCGGTCTCGGGATGCAGCGACGCAATTTTCGCGGTCGTCTCGCCCATGCCGCAGCCTATTTCCAGGACCACTGGCGCGGTTCGCCCAAATACAACGGGGAAATCAAGAGGGGCTTCCTCGAAGCTCAGTAGGAATTGCGGGGCGTGTAACTCCAGCGCGCGCTTTTGCGCGGCCGACATACGGCCTTGGCGCAAGACGTAACTGCGGATCGGGCGCGGCCCGGCGCTATCGCCATTCATACAGCGGGGACGCGCAAAATTACGCAGGCCTTAGGCGGCTTTGTCCCGCATGGAAGCGATGGCACCCGATACAGGAGAGCTCGGTGCCGCGCTGTAGAGTTTCTTCGGCATGCGCCCGGCAAGATAGGCCTCGCGCCCGGCTTCCACCGCTTTTTTCATGGCACTGGCCATACGTACAGGATCTTGCGCCGCGGCGATGGCGGTGTTCATCAACACGCCGTCGCAGCCCAGTTCCATGGCGATGGCGGCATCCGAGGCCGTCCCCACTCCAGCATCGACAAACACCGGAACCTTGGCGTTCTCGATGATGATCTGCAAGTTCCAAGGATTGAGGATGCCCATGCCGGAGCCGATGAGAGAAGCGAGTGGCATGACGGCTACGCAACCTACGTCCTCCAGTTGCTTGGCGATGATAGGATCGTCAGAGGTATACACCATCACCTCGAAACCTTCCTTCACGAGCGTGCGGGCTGCCTCCAAAGTTTCCACCACATTGGGAAATAGCGTGCGCGAATCGCCCAGGACTTCGAGTTTGACCAGCGAATGGCCGTCCAACAGCTCGCGCGCGAGGCGCAGGGTACGCACGGCGTCTTGCGCGGAGTAACACCCCGCGGTGTTGGGCAGCAGGGTGTACTTGCTCGGAGGAATGACCTCCAAGAGGCTGGGCTCGTTGGGATTCTGGCCAATGTTAGTGCGGCGAATGGCAACCGTGACAATCTCCGCTCCGCTCGCTTCGACGGCGGCTTTCGTCTGCGCAAAATCCTTGTACTTGCCAGTGCCCACGAGTAGGCGGGACGAATACGTCTTCTTGCCGATGACGAGCTTTTCCATTGCCTATCCTCCTCCCACGGCCGCAACGATTTCCAGTGAATCGCCGTCTTCCAGGCTTTGTTGCGGCAACAGGCTCTTGGGCACAATCTCGCCGTTTCGCTCCAGGGCAACGCGTTTTCCGCCGAGCGCTAGTTGCTCGATGAGCTGGGCCGCGGTGATGGGTGCGCTAACGCGAAGCGCTTGCCCGTTAACCTGCAAAGTGATCATGCATGCACCAGCTATCAGGCGAGATTGCGGCTGCTCATTCTTCTTCGAATTCGTCGTCCACCGGCAAGCCTTCGGGGCGTGTTGGCTTGGGAGGTTGCTGGTTGGGGTTGGGACCACGCGGCCGGCGGCGGCGCGCGCCACCGGGACCTCCGCCAGGTCCGCCAGGCCCGCCCGGGCCACCAGGACGCCCGCCAGGCCTTCCGCCGGGACGGGCGCCGCGGGTGACTTGGCGTGCCAGCGACAGCAGCGAACGCAGGGCTTGGTTGACGTGTTCCGAAGAGCGAAATACTTCGGCAATGTCCGGTTCGAGGATGATGAGCTTTTCCTCGGCGCCTTCTTTGCGTTCGCCAAACTCAGCGGGACGATTGAAATTCCGGTTTCTATTGCCGGGCGGAAACTCGTTGCCTTCTCTCATGGGTGAGAAATCGCCTCGGCGGGGGCCGCGATTCATAGGATGATCTCCAAGGGGGTGGCCAACGCCACCAGTGGTTTTAAGTATGGAGGGAACTCACGGCTCGCACAACTTAGCAATGATCTGGGCGGGAAAGTGCCAAACTCCCGCGAGGGCGCCATGGCTTACATTCCGCCGGATTCTTACGCTTTCTCCCATTTCTCAAGGCGAATCCGGCGAGCGAGTGATTCCGCTTCGTGAGTTGTGGCGGAAGGACCTTTGAGTGCATGGCCCTCCAACCTCTCCGGGCGGTAGTTTACCTCTATCTCAGGGCCCGCGAACAGTTGCTATGCGGGCAAGGCTGCTTCGGCCAGGGCTGCGAGATAGCCCGCACCCAGGGGAATCACCGCGTCGTTGAAGTCGTATTCGGGATTGTGCAGCAGGCAACCGGTCTCGCCCCCGCCTTGGCCAAGAAATACATAGGCACCAGGTTTCTCCTGTAACAGGTAGGCGAAGTCTTCCGCGCCCGTAGTGGGGTCGGCATCGCGGATTACCTTATCCTTCCCGAAAATGCGCTCGCCAACTTGAGCGGCGAACTCGGCCTCGCGAGCGCTGTTCACCGTGGCCGGGTAACCTTGCCGGTAGACCACTTCGGCGTTGGCACCGAAAGCCTTGGCGATGCTTTCCGTGATTTCGCGTGTTCGTTTTTCCGCCAACCGGCGTGTTCCGGGGCGGAAGGTGCGCACGGTGCCCACTAAATTGACGCCATCGGGAATCACGTTGAAGGTACCGATCTGGCTGGTGGCCATGGAGCATATGCTCACCACAATACAGTCCGCCGGGTTGACGTTACGGCTTGTGATCGTTTGAAGCGCGGTGATGAGTTGGGCGGCGGCGACCACCGGATCAACCGCAAGATGGGGAATTGCACCATGCCCGCCCTTGCCATGTATGGAGATCTCGATCTCATCGGTCGCCGCCATTACGGGGCCTGGTCTGACGGCCATGGTGCCAGGTGGCAGCGTGGGCCAGTTGTGCAGAGCGTACACCTCGTCCATGGGAAACCGCTCGAATAGGCCCTCCTTCACCATGACCCCGCCACCACCACCGCGTTCCTCGGCCGGTTGGAATATGAGGTGTACGGTGCCATCGAAGCGCCGTGTCTCGCTCAAATAGCGCGCGGCACCCAGGAGCATCGTCGTATGCCCATCATGGCCGCACGCGTGCATATGGCCGGGGCGGGTGGACTTGTAGGGCACGGAACCGGTCTCGTGCATGGGAAGGCAATCCATATCCGCACGCAGTCCGACCGAGCGCCCAGAGGCGCGCGTACGACCAGGAATGACTCCGACGATCCCAGTGCGCGCCAGTCCGCGATGAATTTCGATGCCCCAGGAACTTAAGAGTGAGGCGACCGCATCGGACGTTCGTTTCTCATCGAAAGCGATCTCCGGGTGGGCGTGAATATCGCGCCGAAAAGCGGTGAGTTCCGGGTGAAACCTGCGGATGTACTCGACCGGATTGGCGAAACCGGCTTCGACGGGTGTGTTCATGGTGAGCGTCCTACGATTGAACTGTGTGGAGATTTCGATCCAAGGCGCAGAGCAGTCTAATTGATGATCGCATCGGCAGAAAGCACGAAGGACTGGGGAATCTTAATACGGAGGGCTTTCGCCGTCCTTCCGTTGATAACGAAAGCGAATTTAGTGGGTTGTTGTACCGGCAAATCCGCTGGTTTCACACCTCCTAGGATCTTTGCCACGTATTCCGCCGCACTTTTGTATTGATGAACTAGATCGGGTCCGTACCACATCAGGCAGGTTGTGTCCTTCGGGGGCCGGTAACCGCACAGGGTGGGTAATCGGTGCTTGATGGCGTACTCGCCAATCTGGTTGCGATGACCATCCAGCAGGGCGTCATCCGTCAGGAACAATGCGTCGGCGCGACCCGCCAGACGCCGTAGCGCCCGGTCGATATCCTCAGGCTGGCGAATGAGAACAGGGATGAGTTTCAGCTTCAGTGCATGTGCCGCCGCTTGCAACTCGCTTCCTTGAATGGCCGAGGTAGGGTTCTCGGGGACCAGTAACATCGCGACGCGGCGGATGCGAGGATCCATTTCCCTCAGAGGCCCCAGTCGTTTGCCTGCCAAGTCGGGGGACATGACAGAAAAACCCGTAACGTTCGCACCCGGACGCGCGAGGCTCTTTACAAGTCTCACCGCAATTGGGTCCGACACTGCTGGGAAAACGATGGGGATCGCAGCCGTGGAATGATTGGCTGCGAGTGCCGCCGGAGTAGAGTCAGCGACTATAACCTCGACGTTAAGCGCAACGAGTTCATTCGCTAGCTCTGGGAGGATCTTAAGGTTGTAATCTGCGTACCGGGAGTGGATCACGACGTTTTTGCCTTCGGCATAACCAAGCTCACGCAGTCGTTCCCGAAACGCCGAGACCCAGGGCGCAGTGTCAGCCTCTCTGTCAGGGGCGATGTACCCTATTCGCCGTACCACATCCTCGCCGGCCGCGAACGACGGCTGTAAGCACAAGAACAGGACGAACACGCGGATTACCATGAAGAGCACCGGTCTTGGTTGCTGAATAATCAATTGGCAATCCTCCTCTCCCATGAAACGACGCCACCGTGACCATCATAGTTCAAGTGTCGTAGAATTTGTAGCTCATGCGGGCGTAGTTCAATGGTAGAACGAAAGCTTCCCAAGCTTTAGACGTGGGTTCGATTCCCATCGCCCGCTCCAACTTAAAAGGAGTCCTCGCCGAGGGCTCCTTTTAAGTTGGTGGGTGTTTGGGATGAGAGCCCACTGGTTCGACAACCCGAAGTCCGGTGGACTTCGGGTTGGACGCCAGCACTGGCGGTCCTGAGCGACTTGTCGCGAAGGATGACCGGGTCGCCCTGAGGCGAGACGGTCACATTCCCATCGCCCGCTCCAAACATCCCGCCGCGCGAAACCCCATGCCATCCGAGTTCTCATCCCAAGTCATCGCATGGCAGAAGTCTTCCGGCCGCCATGACCTGCCTTGGCAGAATACCCGCGACCCCTACGCCCTATGGGTTTCGGAAATCATGTTGCAGCAGACCCAGGTCGTGACGGTCATTCCTTATTACACGCGATTCATGGCGCGCTTTCCTTCACTGAGCGCGCTTGCCGGCGCGGCTGAGCAAAACGTGCTCGCGGCGTGGAGCGGGTTGGGCTATTACGCGCGCGGGCGCAATATTCATCGCACGGCGAAAGCGATTCGGGATGTGCATGGAGGCTCCTTCCCTCGCGAATTGCCGCTGGTAATGGATCTTCCGGGAATCGGCCGTTCAACCGCCGCGGCGATTTGCGTGTTTGCTTTTGGACAGCGTCACGCCATTCTGGACGGTAATGTGAAGCGCGTGCTAGCGCGCTATTTCGGTGTCCACGGCTATCCGGGAGACCGGCAAGTGGAAACGCAACTCTGGGCGCTAGCGGACTCTCTATTGCCCAGCCTTGGTATCGAATCGTATACGCAAGGCCTCATGGACTTGGGTGCGAGCGTGTGCACAAGAACGCGCCCGGCTTGCGCGCGGTGTCCGCTTGCTGGCGAGTGTGTGGCCAAGCGCGAGCAACTCGTGGACAAATTGCCGGCACCCAAGGCGCGCAAGGAGCGCCCGCACCGGCGTACGAAGATGCTGATCCTGTGGGATGGGCACGAGGTATTGTTGGAACGGCGCCCGCCGGCTGGAATCTGGGGCGGGTTGTGGTGTTTTCCCGAAGGTGCCCAACCCATCGAGGAGTGCGTTGCGGCCTGTGCCCGGCGCTTCGCAGTGGAATGCGAACGCATCTTGCCGCTGGCATTGGTGGAGCACGGCTTCACGCACTTCAAGCTCACCATCGAACCCTATCTGTTGCGGGTGAGCCGCAATGAGACCCGCGCCGCCGAGCCTGGCGCGCTGTGGTTGCCTATACAGGATGCGAGCGCGTCGGCCTTACCCGCGCCCGTGCGAGAGTTACTGGTGTCCCTGGTTACGTCTGGGTACTGTCCCGCTGAGAATCCAGTATTTGGTCGATGAGGGACAAGCGTGCAAGATGGTCGCGCATGCCGAGCAATTGTTGCTTGGTGCCGGATTCCACCGGGAGGAGTTCGCCCAGCCGGTAGCTTACCCACGCCGCATCGTTGAGTTGTATGGGCGATGGAAAATGCGAAGGTCCCACGCGCTCGATGAATTGGCGCAAGACCTCACGGCAAGGTTCCAGTTCCTCGGGAACCTTGGTCAGTGGCTGGTCATCCTGAAAGGCCACCACACCGCGAATCAAGCCGTCCTTCTCCGCGTGATGATCGAGCAGTTGAAAGACACGCTCGCCGCGGGCGAATATCTGGAACAAGCCCAGGTGGGGCATATCCCATTGCTGGATCAGGGCGCTGCAACCCAGGTTTTCTGGAATTGCCGGGCTGCCCGCTTCATTGCCTTCCTTGATGAGGCATACACCGAAGGGCGAATTGTCGCGGATGCAATCCTTCATCATGCGTACATAGCGCGGTTCGAATATCCGCAAGGGTAGTCTCCCGCCGGGAAACAGCACGGCCTTGAGCGGAAAAATGGGAAGTTCTTGTTGGCTAATGATGGTCTCCTTGCTCGCCCCAGCGGGGCATGAGCTTATGTGGGATTCGTAGTTGGTCCAGCACCCGTGCGACGACGAAGTCCACTATATCCTGAACGGACTGCGGTCTCGTATAAAAGCCTGGGTTGGCCGGTAGGATGGTGGCGCCAGCTTGCGACAGGCGCAGCATGTTCTCCAGATGAATGCTCGATAGCGGGGTTTCCCTGGGCACGAGTATAAGGGGGCGGCGCTCCTTGAGCATGACGTCCGCCGCGCGTTCGATCAAATTGTCAGAAAGGCCTGATGCCACGGCGGCCAGCGTGCCCATGGTGCATGGGCAAATCACCATGGCGTCTGCGGGATTGGACCCGGAGGCGGCAGGAGCAAACCATTCTTCGCGCCCAAACACCTTGAGTTGGCCGTCCTTGGCGTTGAAGCGCTCGCGGAAAAATGCGGCCGCCTCGCTTGGACGGGAGGGGAGTGTGAGATCCATCTCCTGGCGGGCAACGATCTGGGATACCTGCGAATAGAGCAGCCAGACTTCGGTGCCCGCGGCAAGCAAGGATTCGAGGAGCCGGATGCCATAGGGCATGCCGGAAGCACCCGTGAAGGCAAGGGTGACGGTGAGCGGGCTCGAAGAGAGCGCCACGCTACGAGGTGGTGTTAGTTGGGCTTGTCACCCACGCGTTCCCTTAGCCGCTTCAACTGCGCTTCGAGCCGCTCTATCTCTTGGCGCAACTCATCACCGCTTTCGGTTTTCTTGGGATCCTTGGGCGGGGAAGTTGCGGGCTGTTCCGCGGCGGCCATGGCGCACATGACGCGCTCGAAGCGATCCCCAACGGTTTCCGGAACGATGGCGTTTGCCTCGGCATCGGGCGTGTAGACATTCTCCAACACCGAGCCATCTGCGCTGTAGAGCAGATATCCAAAGGTGGTAACGCGATGCTGCTTGCACTGGATACGTTCCCGGTACATGGCGCTGCGGGCAAATCCGCCACGCACAGGATGCGGGGAGGAGAACACGACGCGACGCCAATAGATGACTTCGTCCCCGGTCACGAATACCTTGCTCTTGTCGTAGAAGTGTTGGTTGCCATCGCCGGTGGGCACGGCTGCCCAATCGGCGGCCGCCGCGGAGAAACAGGCAAGCATTCCAAGAATCGTCCACAGGCGGCGTGTCATTGCGCAAGCTCCCGGTGGCGCACCAGTACGGGCATGCGGGAGCGAAAGTGCTGGGCAAGCATCTCGCTGAAGTAGACGGAACGGTGATGGCCTCCCGTACAGCCTATGGCCACTGTGAGGTAGCTGCGGTTGTCGCGCACAAAGCAGGGAAACCAACGGTCGATGTAGGTACGAATATCTCTGAGCATATCTTGAGTTTGGCTGTCGGCCTGCAAAAAATCAATCACGGGTTGGTCCTTGCCCGTTAACGCGCGAAGCGCGGGATCGTAGTAGGGGTTGGGTAGGCAACGCACGTCGAAGACGAAATCGGCGTCCAGGGGCAAGCCGTGCTTGAACCCAAAGGACTCGAATAGTAAGGTAAGGCCCGCAGTTGGCAGATTCACGAACTCCTTGACCCAGGCGCGCAAGGCGTTTGAGGAAAGGTCGCTGGTGTCCACATGATGGGCAACGGAACTGGCTTCCTCTAGAAGATTTCGCTCCGCTTGTATGCACTCGGGGAGCGTGTGATGCTCATCGGCCAGGGGGTGGCGGCGCCGGGTTTCGGAGAAGCGCTTGACCAGTGTTTCCGTCTTGGCATCGAGAAACAGGGCCTTCACGCCAATCTGGCGCTGGCGCAACGCATGCAAGGATTCGAGCAACTGCTTGAAGGACCTTCCGCCGCGCGCATCGATGCTCACCGCGATACGCTCGTTGCCGTCGTTGCGCAGCAGATCGACCAAGTCCGGGAGTAGCGTTGCCGGAAGATTGTCCACGCAGTAGTAGCCGCTGTCCTCCAAGACGTTGAGGGCCACGCTTTTCCCGGAGCCGGACATGCCGGTCAATAAGACGAGTTGCATGGAAATTACGGGGTTCGCCCAAAATACTGTTCTTGGCGGCGAATAAAATCCTGGGTGCTATCGATGCCTCGCAGTTGCAAGACGTAGTTGCGTACAGCGGCTTCCACCAGCACGGCGAGGTTGCGGCCCGCCGCCACGGGTAGTATCACCTTGCGGATCTTGACGTTCATAATCTCTTCCATGGTGGCGTTGAGCGGCAGGCGCTCCAAACCGGGCACCACGCCCCCCACCGGTTTCTCCAACTGAACGATGAGTTTGAGATTCTTGCGAACGCGAACCGATGTTTCGCCGAAGATCGTGCGGATGTTGAGCATGCCTAAACCACGCACCTCAAGGAAATCCCTCAGGAGTTCCGGGGCGCGGCCCTCCAGGGTTTCCGGTGCGATGTGATAGAGCTCCACTACATCGTCCGCCACCAACCCGCTTCCACGCGATATCAATTCCAGTGCAAGTTCGCTCTTGCCCACGCCGCTATCGCCGATGAGCATCACGCCTACACCTAGGACATCCAGGAGCACGCCATGCCGGGTGACGAACTCGGCCAGCGCGCGGCCAAGGTAGGTTCGAATCACCCAGATGATTTGCAGGCTGGGTAGTGGTGAAATGATGAGGGGAATCTTCTGGTTCACGCAGAAGCGTTCGAGGGAAGGTAGAAGCTTCTCGCCGTCGCTCACAATCAAGCATGCGACACCGCTGTCTTTCAGTCGCCCTAGGGCGGTTTCCTGGGCGGTATCGTCGAAGGTCGCAAAGTAGCTCGCTTCGGTGCGGCTGAAGATCTGAATCCAGTTGGGGTGATAAAAGTTCAGGTGCCCAATCAAGCCTTGGGTGGAATGCTGGATGCGGTCCGTCTCAAGGATGTTGCCGCTGTGGCGGTCGTCCAGGGCCCAGGACAAACGCAGGGCCTCTTGATTGTCCTTAAAGAGTTGGGCGACGCTTACCTGAGGCATTGGGATCCCATCCTACGATGACTTGTTGGGCTATTCGTTCATCGGGTGCTTCGGTGAGTTGCCGGCGTACCTCGCGGTCGCTAAACAAGGTGGCAAGCTCTCCGAGTATTTGCAAATGCACGTCGTTGGCGCGCTCGGGAACGAGCAGCACGAACACCAAGGATACGGGCTTCCCGTCGGGCGCTTCGAACTCCAGGGGGGAGCGCATGCGTATGAATGCTCCAGTGGCTTCTCGCAGTCCTTTCACCCGGCCATGGGGGATGGCGATACCTTGGCCTAATGCCGTGGAGCCGAGTTTTTCGCGTTCGTTCAGGCTTCCGGCGATCTGTGACGGATTCAGCGAAAGGGTCTGGGAGAACAGCCCCGCGGCTTGGTCGAATAGTTTGGCTTTGCTGCTGGCGTCGATATCGAGCTTGACGTGAGAGACGGGTAGCAACGAGGAAAGAAGTGTCATGTCGCGGGCTACCCGCCCAACTCAATTGGCCGGCCAGACGGGGGCTATTCCTCGTCCGCCGGTGGCGGAGCGCTGGGATGTTGTCCGTTGGGGCGGTGATCGGTTACTTTTTCTTTATGCCGAATGATCTGCCGGTCCAGCTTGTCCGCAAGGCTATCGATGGCGGCATACATGTCGGTGTCGCTACTTTCCACGAAGATGTCGCGGCCGCGTACGTGTACATTGGCCTCGACCTTCTGAATCAGCTTGCTGACCGTCATCACCACGTTAACGTCCATCATGTGGTCGAAGTGCCGTTTGATGCGTTCCAACTTGGAGGTTACATAACTCCTTAGGGCCGGGGTGATGTCGATGTGGTGCCCAGTCATCTGTACATTCATGGCAAGCCTCCAGCGTGGTTGTTAGATGGACTTTCGAAGGTTGACCGGCAGGATCTGCAAAGATTCCCGGTACTTCGCAATAGTTCGCCGGGCGACAACGATTCCTTGCTTCCCCAGTATCTCGGAAATCTGGCTATCGCTGAGCGGCCTCTTCGAATCCTCCACGCCAACGAGCTGTCTGATCAGGGCCCGAATGGCGGTGGCGGAGCAAGAGCCGCCGGTTTCCGTGCTCACGTGGCTTCCAAAGAAGTACTTCAGCTCGAAGATGCCGCGCGGGGTCAGCATGAATTTTTGTGTGGTGACGCGAGATACGGTGGATTCGTGCAGCCCCAGGATCTCCGCGATTTCGCGTAACACCAGGGGTTTCATCGCCACTTCGCCGTGCTCGAAGAAATGCCGCTGGCGGTCCACGATAGCCTGAGACACCCGCAGAATCGTATCGAAACGCTGTTGCACGTTCTTGATCAGCCACTTGGCCTCCTGCAATTGCCCGGAGAGCTGCTGCAGGCTCGCGTCCCGGTTGCGGTGCAAGATGTCCGCATACATCCGGTTTACCCGTAGCTTGGGCATGGCGTCCGGGTTAAGCGAGGCCCGCCACACGCCCTTGGTCTTGCGCACGACCACATCGGGAACGACGTAGCGGGTTTCATTTTTGGTGTAATCGGAGCCTGGGCGCGGGTTCAGGCTGATTACCAGGGACTGGATCCCGCGTAACGTATCGTCACCGCATTTGAGCGCTTTCTTTAGCTTAGCGTAATCGCGCGCGGCCAGGAGGTCGAGGAACTCGCGCACCGTCGTAAGCGCTTCGTTGCGGTAGGGAACGTCCTCGGGGAGGGCGTCGATTTGCAGAGCCAAACACTCGCTCAGATTACGTGCCGCGATACCCACCGGCTCCAGATTCTGGAGTTGCCGAAGGGCCACTTGGAGTTCGCTTAGATCGACCTCCAACTCTTCCGGCAGCATGGCCACCACGTCCTCAAGAGGAAGGGGAAGATAGCCTTCTTCGTTCAGGCACTCGATCAATACCGTAACCAGATTCTTGTCGCGGCCGGTGATATTGACCAGATTCAACTGCCACAGCAGATGCTCGCGTAACGAAGGTTGGTCGGCAGCCACCTGCGGGTAGTCGTTGTCCTCGCCGTCGTCGGGGGAGCCGTAATTGGTCGTTCCGCCTTCCCCCTTGGTCCAGTCCTGCTCCACATCAGGGGTTTCTTCTTGCTGGGAGGAGTTCTCTTCCTTGGTGGCGGTCGTCGTGGTGCTGGTGGTGCTATTGTTGAATTCGCTAGGGGGGACGGTAACTACGGCTTGTCCGCCATACTCCTCTGGCTCCTCCTCGCGTTCGAGCAAGGGGTTGTCTTGCAGAAAGCGCTCAATTTCCTGATTGAGTTCCATGGTGGAAAGCTGCAGCAGGCGGATGGACTGCTGTAACTGCGGTGTCAGCGTTAGATGCTGAGAAAGCTTTATTTGTAGTGACTGCTTCATGGGATTCGCGTGCCAGCTTGCCGCGTGGGGGCCATGGCGCAAGGGTAAGTCCCGTGGCGGACTGGATGCGCGACCCTATAGCCGGAAGTGTTCTCCGAGGTATACCTTCCGAACGCTTTCATTTTCTACGATTTCTCCTGGGGCCCCGCAAGCAAGTACTGAGCCGTCGTTGATTATATAGGCGCGGTCGCAAATTCCCAAGGTTTCTCTCACGTTATGGTCTGTGATGAGCACCCCGATGCCCCGCGCCTTTAAGAATCGGATAATTTTCTGAATTTCTAAGACCGCAATTGGGTCCACTCCCGCAAACGGTTCATCTAAAAGAATAAATCTTGGTTTGCTGGCAAGTGCTCGAGCGATCTCCACGCGCCTTCGCTCGCCGCCGGACAAGCTGATGGCCGGGCTATTCTTCAGATGAGAAATATGCAGTTCCGCTAGCAGGCCGTTCAATTCCTCGGTTATGACGGCGTTCTTGAGCCCCCTTAACTCCAACACGGCTTGAATATTCTCGGCTACGCTCAAGCGGCGGAAGATGGAGGCTTCCTGGGGTAGGTAGGCCAACCCGAGCCTGGCCCGGCGGTGAATGGGCATGTGATT
Source organism: Burkholderiales bacterium (assembly GCA_046160525.1). GTDB lineage: Bacteria > Pseudomonadota > Gammaproteobacteria > Burkholderiales > SHXO01 > SHXO01. The sequence continues at coordinate 3,631 of JBJXGQ010000109.1, read as the reverse complement.
CAGCGCCGAGTCATCCAAGGTGATGCTGCCCCCGTCGGCCGCGATGAGGCCAACAATCATGTAAAAGCAAGTGGTCTTCCCAGCGCCGTTGGGCCCGAGCAGCCCAACTACCTCACCACTTTGGACGTCCAAGGAGACGTCCTTTACCACGGTTCGGGATTTGTAGCGCTTGCTCAGGTGCTCGGCGTGTAGCTGGCTCATGGGGAGGGCACAGGGGAGCGGACGGGCCTGGCATGCACCGAGGCGGAGAAATTACTTGTTTGGCGCACCACTTACGGGGTCTATATTCTTCTTTTTGGGTTGGATGACCGCCTTTACTCGTTGCCCTGAGTTGGCGGCGGTGGCGCCCTTCGTTCCTATCACCTCGTAGAACTCAGTCACTGAGTTGTAGGAGATGTAATCGCCCTTGACCTCGTCTTCTCCGCGCTTGATGCGGGCATTGGTGAAGAGTTGAACCTTCTCGCCTTTGCCGTCGTACTCCACGCGATCACCAAAGCCCTCGATGAACTCGTCGGCCCCTTCGCGTTTTTGGCGGAAGGAGGCGGGTTTGCCCAGTGCGATGCCCGAACTAAAACCTTGCTGGTCTTGTTTGACTGTAATGCGATCAGCCTTCAAGGTCAGGGTGCCTTGGGTCAGGACCACGTTACCTTCGAATATGCTTTCCTTGCGAAGATCGTCCAGGCTCATTCTGTCGGCCTCGATGTTCACGGGCTTCTCCCGGTCGGAGCGCTCGGCATGGGCGGATCCGAACATGAGGCACGGCAGCAGTGCCAGCGGAGCGAACCCTATTAGGACAAACCTCATTGCGATTCCCGGCTATTTTTGAACGACTCTAGGATGGGTGAGCTGGCCACGCACGCGCGAATGCAGTTGCATGTTCCGGGTGCGACTGTTGAATTCTAGGCCAACTCCGCGCAAGGTGCCATGCTGGCTCGATATGGTGACTTCTTGATCGCTGCGGGCGATTTCTTCATCGGGCATGACATGGAGCTGGGAGGTCGTAACGGTCACAGGGCCAGTTTGCTCGTCGCCTTCGCTCAGGATGCGGACGTCTCCCGTGAAGTCGACTTCCTTCGCGTCCTTGGACACGTAGGCATGGTTGGACTGTATATGCACCTGTGGCTCGCCCGGCTCGTAGTGAGTGAGTTTTGGGTTTTCCAACTGCGTGCTGTCCTCGTCGGGACGGTGAACCATGCGATGGGCCACCAACGCATAGCGTTGCGAGCCATCCAGGTTGAACTTCGTGGCGGAAAAGTCTTCCACGATGATGTCGGGGTTGGAGGGGTCGCGCAGGATCAAGGTGCCTTCGGATTGAACGGAGCGGTCCAGCCAATTAGTGAGTGCGGCCAGGGCGGCCAGCAAGACGATGGGGGTCCACGCGAGCAAGCGGTCGCCGCTCATGCGAAATACCGGTCAAGTTCGGGTTGGAGAAGTTCTTTGGCCTCCAGAATTAGCTCGCAGACTTCGCGCACCGCGCCGTGACCACCGCGTTCCCGCGTGACGTAGTGAGCATATGCGCGCACCGCTTCGGGAGCCTCTGGCACCGTGACAGCGAACCCGCAAGCGCGTAGGGCGCAAACGTCCGGAAGGTCGTCGCCCATGAAGGCTACGGCTGCCATATCTATCGCCATTTCGGTGCGCAACTCTTGTACGACCTTGAGTTTGTCCTGCACCCCTTGATGAAAATAATTCATTCCCAATTCCATGGCCCGGGCCTGCGCGGCTTCGGATTTGCGGCCCGTAATGACCGCTGTCTTGATGCCTGCATTCATCAACATCTTAAGTCCGAGGCCATCCCTGATGTGAAAGGCCTTGGCCTCCAGGCCATTGGAGAGAAAATAAAGTCTTCCATCCGTGAGAATACCGTCCACGTCGAGGCATAGCAGCTGGATAGGTCTTGCCCGCTCCAATACCTCCGCGGGCGCGTTCATACCACCTTCGCCTGCAATAAATCATGCATGTTCACCGCGCCGGTGAGCACATTGGAATCGTCCACCACTAACAGCTGGCTGATCTTGTGATCTTCCATCAACTTCACGGCATCCACCGCCAATTGATGCATGCGAATCGTTCGCGGACCGGCTGTCATCACATCGCGAATGGCCGTGGCCATCAAATCCAGCCCCCTTGGCAGCACGCGGCGCAGATCGCCGTCGGTGAAAATGCCTAGCACATGATTGGCGTTATCCACCACTGCAACCATGCCCATGCCCTTCTTGGAAATTTCGACAATGACTTCCGCGAAGGGAGTTTCCGGTCCCACTCGCGGGACCGCATCGCCCGTACGCATGACGTCACTCACGTAGGTCAATAGGCGGCGCCCTAATCTTCCGCCAGGATGCGAGCGGGCAAAATCCTCGGCGCTAAAGCCGCGGGCCTCAAGGAGGACGACCGCGAGCGCATCGCCTAGCGCAAGCGCAGCCGTAGTGCTGGCGGTGGGCGCTAGCCCAAGAGGACAAGCCTCCTCCGCCACGGCCGCATCCAGGTGAACATCCGCCTGCCGGGCAAGGGTGGACTTGGCGTTACCTGTCATCGCAATGAGTTGCGTCCCCTTGCGTTTGATCAGGGGCACTATGGACAATAACTCTTCGCTCTCGCCGGAGTTGGATAGGGCGACCACCACATCCTGCGCCGAGATCATGCCCAAGTCTCCGTGGCTCGCTTCCGCCGGATGTACGAAGAACGCGGGGGTGCCGGTGCTGGCAAGAGTGGATGCGATCTTGTGCGCGATGTGGCCGGATTTTCCGATGCCGCTCACGACGATGCGGCCGGTGCAACGCAAGATGAGTTCCACGGCCCTGGCGAACTCCGAGTCCAAGCGAGCGGCCAGCGCGCTGACCGCATCGGCTTCGATTTCGAGAACTCTGCGTCCGCGCGCGATCGCATCGGGGCGAGCGCCGCGGGCGTTTTCCACGGGCACATTCATGACGCCGGAGTATAGCCGAAGGGCCGAAGTTCACGGCGTAGTCTCCGGGCAATGCTAAAGTGATCGTTAGACTGCTCCTCGTATTCCTCCGATGCACCTGCTCGATTCGGTATTGCTGTTGCTGGCCACCGCGGTGGTAGTGGTCGTGGTTTTTCGCGCGCTCAGGCTGCCTGCGTTGATTGGCTATCTAATCGTCGGCATGATCATTGGCCCGCACGCGCTGGCTTGGCTACCCGATACGGCCGCGACCAAAAACCTGGCTGAATTTGGCGTCGTGTTCCTCATGTTCAGCATCGGTTTGGAATTCAGCTTGCCCAAGCTCTCCACCATGAAGAGCACCGTGTTCGGCCTAGGCGCCGCCCAGGTCATCGTTACGATTTTGGCCGTGTTAGGCGTAGCCACCTATTTCGGCCTGGATTGGCGAGGAGGCTTGGCATTGGGCGGGGTATTGGCAATGTCATCGACGGCAATTCTGGCCAAGATGCTGGCGGAGCGGCTGGAACTCAATACGCGCCATGGCCGCCAGATCATAGGCGTGTTGCTGTTTCAAGACCTGGCGGTGGTGCCGCTACTGGTGATCCTGCCCGCACTTACGCGTGGAACCGAGGAACTCCCCAAACACCTGCTGCTGGCGGGGTTGAACGCGACCTTGCTGCTCATCTTCATCCTGGTCGTGGGCCAGCGCCTCATGCGGCCGTGGTTTCA
>JBJXGQ010000108.1:0-5554 GCA_046160525.1 Burkholderiales bacterium | reverse complement strand
GGCTTACCATTTCTTGAATCAATATCTAGCCGACGGCTACGTGCGCTTGTTCGAGGGCAGCGGCGGCTATGGGGCGGGCGAGCAATTGCGGGATTTCGTTTATGTGGATGATGTGGTGAACATCAATTTGTTTTTTCTTGATCATCCGGCAGCGTCGGGGATTTTCAACGCCGGTACCGGGCGCGCGCAAACCTTCAACGAAGTGGCGGTGGCAACCGTAAACGCCGCACGCCGGGCGCGCGGAAGCGCTGAGTTGACCCTAGATGAATTGCGCGCGCGCGAAGAAATTCAGTACGTTTCGTTCCCGCAAGGCTTGAAGGAGAAGTACCAGAGTTACACCCAGGCGAACTTATCGCGCCTCAAGCAGGCCGGCTACGGCGCGGACATGAAGGACGTGAACCAAGGCGTGTCACGCTACGTATCTTGGATGCTGGGGAAGGAGCAGCGGTGAACCGAACACTCGAATCCTTTGTTGGCAACACGCCGCTGGTACGCCTAAAGCGCTTACCGGGCGAGTCCTCCAATATCGTACTGGGGAAGTTGGAAGGGAATAATCCGGCCGGATCGGTGAAGGACCGGCCTGCCTTGTCCATGATCGTGCGTGCCGAGGAGCGCGGCGAAATCAAGCCTGGTGACACGCTGATCGAGGCGACGAGCGGAAATACGGGAATCGCCCTCGCGATGGTGGCGGCCATGCGCGGATACAAGCTGATCCTCATCATGCCCGAACACCTGAGCGCGGAGCGCCGCCAGACCATGGGTGCCTTCGGCGCGCAGTTCGTGTTAACGCCGCAGGCGGGCGGGATGGAGCAAGCTCGCGATGTGGCCACTGCCATGGAAGCCCGCGGCGAAGGAAAAATCCTCGATCAATTCGCCAATCCGGACAACCCGCGTTCTCACTACGAGGGCACAGGGCCAGAGATTTGGCGCGATACGCAAGGCAAGATCACCCACTTCGTGAGCAGCATGGGTACCACGGGGACCATCATGGGATGCTCGCGTTATCTGAAGGAGCAGAATCCGAACATCCAGATCATCGGCTGCCATCCGGCCCCCGGTTCGCAAATTCCTGGGATTCGGAAATGGCCCGAGGAGTATTTACCCGGAATTTACGATGCGAAGCGCGTGGACCGGGTAATCGAGGTGAGCCAAGGCGATGCGGAGCGAACCATGCGGCGCATGGCTACGGAGGAGGGTATCTTCGCCGGAGTTTCTTCGGGTGGGGCTATGTGGGCGGCGCTGCAAGTGAGCGCGGCGGTGAAGAACGCGGTCATCGTCACTATCGTGTGCGATCGCGGAGACCGCTACCTTTCCACGGGCGTGTTCGGCTAAAGCTCAGGCGAGAACAAACCGCCCTAGGTTGTAACCGTCCAATGGGGTTCGGATTGTTGCAAGTTCGCCAGCAACTCGGCGCGCTTCCGGGAGAATTCCGGCGGCAGGCGGTCCCCTATCTTGGCGAAAAGTTGCTCGTGCAGATCTAACTCCTTTACCCATGAGTCGCGATCGATGGCCATGAGATGACGGTATTGTTCGCCGGATAACTGTTCTAAGCCACGCCATTCCAAATCTTCCCACCGGGGCATCCATCCCAAGACGCTGCGCGCCGCGCCGGTGCGCTCGCGGCAGCGGTCCACGATCCATTTGAGCACCCGCATATTCTCGCCATAACCTGGCCAGAGGAATTTTCCATCGGCACCTTTGCGGAACCAGTTCACGCCAAAAATTCTGGGGTGCCGCGCCAAGCGTTTTCCAGTATTGATCCAGTGCTTGAAGTAGTCGCCGATGTGATAACCGCAGAAGGGCAGCATGGCCATGGGATCCCGGCGCACTTCGCCGGTCTTGCCTGCCGCCGCCGCCGTGGTTTCCGACCCCATGGTGGAGGCCATGTAGACGCCGTCATCCCAGCTAAAACTCTCGAATACGAGAGGAACATTGGTGCTGCGCCGCCCGCCGAAGATAAACGCGCTGATGGGCACGCCCTTCGGATCGTCCCATTCAGCGGCAATGGAGGGACACTGCGATGCGGGCACGGTAAAGCGTGCGTTGGGATGCGCCGCCTTGCGCCCGCAATCCGGCGTCCACGGTCTACCTTGCCAGTCGGTGAGCTTCTCGGGCGCGGTGTCCGTCATCTCTTCCCACCACACATCGCCATCCGGGGTGAGGGCCACATTGGTGAAGATGCAGTTCGCCTTGAGGGTATCCATGGCATTGGGATTGGACTTGCGCGAAGTTCCAGGCGCTACCCCAAAAAACCCGAATTCCGGATTGATGGCGTAGAGCTGCCCATCGGTTCCGGGCCGTATCCAGGCGATGTCATCGCCGATGGTGGAAACCTTCCAGCCCGCGAACGCAGCCGGTGGAATCAACATGGCGAAATTTGTTTTGCCGCACGCACTGGGGAAAGCAGCCGCCACGTAAGTTTTCTCTCCCTCGGGAGATTCCACGCACAGGATCAACATGTGTTCGGCGAGCCAACCTTGATCACGGCCCATGTTCGATGCGATGCGCAGGGCGAAGCATTTCTTGCCCAGCAGCGCATTGCCGCCATAACCGCTGCCAAAGGAGCAGATGGTGCGCTCCTCGGGAAAATGCACGATGTACTTATGCTCCTTGTTGCTGGGCCAAGCTACGTCTTTCTCGCCGGGCTTCAGCGGTGCTCCCACGGAATGCAGGCAAGGGACGAAGGGTCCGTCCTCGCCCAAGACATCGAGGGCGGCGCGGCCCATGCGGGTCATCACGCCCATGCTAAGGGCGACGTAAGCTGAGTCCGTGATTTCGACTCCGATGTGAGAGAGCTCGGAGCCGATGGGGCCCATGCTAAACGGTACCACGTACATGGTGCGGCCTTGCATGCAGCCATCGAAAAGGCCGCGCAGCGTCTGCCTCATTTCCGCCGGGTTGACCCAATTGTTGGTGGGCCCCGCATCGTGTTTGTTCTCGCTACAGATATACGTGCGATCCTCGACACGTGCGACATCGCTCGGGTCGGAGAGCGCCAGGTAGCTGTTGGGGCGTTTCGCCGGATTCAGAGGCTTGAGCGTGCCCGCTCGCACAAGTTCCGCGCACAGCGCGTCGTATTCGGCCTTGGAGCCGTCGCACCAGACGATGCGTTCAGGTTTGGTGAGCCGGGCGGTATCTTCCACCCACTTCAGGAGGTTCTTGTGTTTGATGCAGGGGCGGGAGCCCGCTAGGGAGTGCGCAGCGTTTTGGCGGTCCACTGACAATATGCTGTAGTGATAGGTCCGGCCGATGTTAGCATGAAGCCCGCCAGCTTCGACAATTGAGCCGTCAGTTCGCCGGTAAACCATCGATTGTGCGTTCGTTCAATGACTCCCGTCTTAGCCTTTGACATCGAAACTATTCCCGATACCACGGGCATTCGCCGTCTATACGGCTTGGGTGACGACATTTCCGAGAAAGAAGTGGCCGATCTGGCGTTCTACCAGCGCCGGCAGGCCACGGGGCACGATTTTTTGCCGCTGCACCTGCATCGCGTGGTGGCAATCGCTTGTGCCCTGAGGGATAGCGAGGGCTTTCGCGTCTGGAGTTTAGGCAGCCCGGAAGACGGCGAGGCAGGATTAATCCAGAGATTTTTTGACGGGATAGAGAAATTCACACCGCAACTCGTGTCCTGGAATGGCGGCGGGTTCGATCTTCCGGTCTTGCACTACCGCTCCTTGGTGCATGGCGTGCAGGCCGCGCGCTACTGGGACCAGGGCGAGGAAGACCGTGATTTCAAGTGGAACAACTACATTAGCCGTTATCACGCCCGGCACTTGGATATGATGGATTTACTGGCTTTATATCAGGGGCGGGCGGCAGCCCCATTGGACGACATCGCGCAATTGCTGGGTTTTCCAGGAAAGCTGGGCATGGACGGTTCCAAGGTGTGGGAGGCCTACCAAAACGGAGAGATCGCCGCCATACGAAATTATTGCGAGACCGATACGGCCAACACTTATTTGGTGTATTTGCGTTTTCAAAAGACTCGCGGGCACTTGGCGCCACAGGCCTACGAGCAGGAAGCCGAACTGGTGCGCGCGAGTTTGCACAAATCGCCCGCGAAACACTGGCGGGAATTTCTCGCGCGCTGGCCCGACGCGTAACCCGGGCTGCTCTGCGATGACATTCTCGGAATCCAGTGGCACCCCTGATCTTCTCGATATCGAGTCCGTGGACCAGGAGGGGCGTGGTGTAGGGCGCTCTGCCGGTAAAGTGCTATTCGTCGAGGGGGGCATCACGGGGGAACGCGTGGCGTACCGCGTGTTTCAAACCAGGTCGCGCCACGAATTCGCGGCCGCCACCCACATCCACCGCGAGAGCGTGCTGCGCGTCAAGCCGAAATGCCCATACTTTGAGCGCTGTGGCGGGTGCAGCATGCAGCACATCGGCGAGCGCGCCCAGGTGGCCATCAAGCAGCGCATTTTGGAAGATAACCTCAAGCGCTTGGGTGGCGTCGTCCCCGAAGAAATGTTGCCTCCCATTCATGGGCCGGCTTGGTCCTATCGCGCCCGTGCTCGCCTGTCCGTCCGGTTCGTAAAAAAGAGAGACGAAGTTCTCATCGGATTCAACGACCGCATGAGCCATCACGTGGTTGACATGCACTCTTGCGCCATCTTGCCCGTTCACGTTTCCGAAGCCTTGACGCCTCTACGCGCGCTCCTCGCCCAATTTGATAGTAGAGCCGTGATCCCGCAAGTGGAAATCTCCGTGGGGGATGACGCCACTGTGTTTCTGATTCGGAATCTCGAACCTTTGACGGCGGAAGAGTGCAACTTACTGGAGCAATTTGGGCGGGAGCGCGATATTGGTATATACCTGCAACCGAAGGGGCCCAAATCCATCCATCCACTTGGGTCCCAACCTAAGCAGCTATCTTATGACTTGGCCGAATTCGGTGTGACCATCAAATTTGGCCCGCAAGATTTCACCCAAATAAACTACGCGGTCAACCGTGTGCTGATTCGGCGCGCGTTGTCCCTGCTCGGGCCTGAAGAAGGAGACCGAATCGGGGATCTTTTCTGCGGTCTTGGGAATTTCTCGCTGCCCCTGGCCCGGCGAGGGGCATGGGTTGCCGGTGTGGAAGGCGGCCAAGGAATGGTGGAGAAGGCACGCGAGAATGCCCGGGCTAACGTACTAGACAAACGAGTTCGCTTCCATGTGGCGAACCTCTCGGAGATGACATCTGATACGTGGGCAACGCTGGGGAGGGTCTATAAGCTGCTTATCGATCCTCCGCGCCAAGGGGCTGCCGCCGTGGTGGGGACCCTTCCGCAAGAGCAAATTCGCCGCATCGTATATGTTTCCTGCAATCCCGCGACCCTGGCGCGCGATGCAGGAATCTTGGTCAGGGACAAAGGTTACCGCTTGGCCGCCGCTGGGGTCGTGAATATGTTCCCCCACACGGCCCACGTGGAATCCATCGCGCTGTTCGAGCGCTTGCAATAAAAAAAGGCGCCCGAAGGCGCCTTTTTTACGGCTGGAGAGGCGTCAGTCCTTCTCGCCGCCCAGCGCCATCAGCAGGTGCAGCAGACTCGAGAAGATGTTGAGCAGG
>JBJXGQ010000107.1:0-3103 GCA_046160525.1 Burkholderiales bacterium | reverse complement strand
GCGCCGAGCAGCACGAAGTTGAGATTGCTGTACTCGAAGCGTTCGCCCACCGGGCGGTTCAGTGACAACGCGGACAGACCGCGCGAAATCTCCTCGATGCTGCCGTGCCCGTCGTCGCCGAAGCCGCGTACATGCGCCGGGCTGCCCAGTTGCACGATCGCCAGCGCGACGCCGGGAATACCCGAGGCCTGCCGTTCGCTTTCGACGAAGGCATCGATGCGATCGCGCAGCGCGGCATCGAAGGCGGGGCCTTGCGCCAGCGCCGCCCCGGCCAAGGCGCACAGGCAGAGTGTGGCGAGGCAGACGGTGAAGCGGACAATCCGGGTTCCGCTCAAACGATGACCGCATCCAACGGGCGGCGTAGAGACTGTGGCATGGCCGGCCCTCGTCCGAATCGCACGACCAGATCGGGACGCTGCTGCCCGATGCCCAGGTAGCTGGCGAATTGCGGGCGAAGCGAAGACACCTCGACCGGCTGATTGAGGAAGGCATTGCGGATGCCGAGAGCGGTGGCTTGCAACGCGAAGCGCTCGTAGCAGCGACCTGCCTCGATCCAATGGGCCTTGTCGTTGACTTCGGAAACGAACACGGCGATACCGGCCGAACTGCGAACCTGTTTGGCCGTCTTGTTATTCTCCGTTTTGCCGGAAACGAAAAAGTCGAACATCAAGCTGCCCAGCCAGCGTGGCAAGCTGGGGTTGCCCGATGACCGAGAAAACAATCCGTCGCCTCTCTCCACAGCCTCGCTCTCGCCGAAGCGGATCCACTTCTTGAGTTCGGCGAGGAAGGGCTTGTCATTGAACTGCGCGCTATTGCCCCGCAGAACGTACTCCAAGACGCCCTCCATGCTGGGCTTGTTGGTGAAAAACACGACGCGAACTCCCGTGCCCGTTCCCGCTTGTTCCAGCAGTTTTAGGTCTTCAAGGGACAGGGGCTTCGCGTCGAATTCAGCGCGTGTGCATTGGCGTTGAGGTATAGCCTCGAAGAGCGTCGACCGAACGGATGGCGCAGGACGAAGACCGATACGCACGGAACCCTCCCCGGATTCGTCGAAGCTGGCATCGCCGTTCAATCCATTCGCAGCCGCCGCTTGCACCAAGTTTTCGGCGGCGCAACCCAGGCTAACGAAGAGGTGATGATCGTCCGGATCGACCACCGGACAGCGTCTCGACAGGTCTGGAAGAATGGAGATGCGTTCGCTTTCGAGCTTGAATTTCCAGCACTGTGTGTTGTGGCTGGAGGGCGCCAAGATAGCGTAGCGGACAAGCTCTCGCTGAAGCCCTTGCGCGCCAGAAGCATTGCCGTGCCTCCAAACCGAGCGCACAGCGTCTTCATAAGTTTGCTTGGAGCCTGCGAAGACGGCAGTGGACTGGGCGCCTATCACGAGCGCTCCCGAATGCGATAAGAATTTCCGGCGGCTGGTCATGATGGATGCCCCTGTGCGAAGACGGGCAGGGTAGCCGGCCCATTAGCCCGTGCAATTGACTTCGGTCAAGTGGGGGCGTGACCTATTTCGCGAGAATGTGGTTATTGGGAGGATTGAAATGCCCAGCGACCAGGGTCTTCCTGGTTGCAAAACGGAGCGAACATGCATGCTTTTCGCCATCTGGCGGTACTGGGTACGCTATGCGCCACGTTGGCCAGTCCATCGGACGACATGTCACGGCGCGAGAATGCTTATCTCTTCGGTTCCACGGTTCGCGCACCGGGACCGGTGACGGGTGATTTCTACGCCGCCGCCGGTAAGGTCATCATCGACCAAAGCATTTCTGGCGACGCGGTTTTGGCGGGTGGAACTATCACACTCTCCGCGCCCGTGGGGGACGATTTGCGCGCTGCCTCGGGATCGCTAACGGTCTCCGCCGATATCGGTGGAGAGCTTGTCGCGGCGGGCGGACAAATTACCATCGGTCCCAACGTTCGCATCAAGGGACCCGTGCGTATCGCGGCCAGCGACGTGGATCTCTCCGGAACGGTGGCGAGTGGCGTTCATGTCTATGCGCAGTCCGTGCGGCTGTCGGGAGATTTTCAAGGCGATGTGGAGTTGGCGGCCGAGAATATCGAGATTGCGCCCAATGCCACCATCACCGGCAATCTGCGCTATGCGAGCGGCGCGGCGCCCAAGCTGGATCCTTCCATCAAGATCGGCGGTACGGTGTCCATTTGGCACGAGTTCGATCGCGACAAGAGCGAGGCTGCGCCCCCGCACCTGTGGCTGGGGGGCGGGCTCATGATGATCTTGGGGTTGATCGCGCTGGGCGTATTGCTCCTCACGGTTTTGCCGGGATTTACGCGGGCCGCTGGGATGACGCTGCGCAACGCTCCGGGGAAGAGCTTGCTGCTCGGAACCGGTGTGCTGCTGGCCGTTCCGCCGCTCATCGTCTTGTTGCTGCTCACCGTGATCGGCATTCCCATCGCAATCATGGTCATCGCGGCTTATCCCATCGTGCTTGCCGCCGGTTATTTGGTCGCCGTGATCGGGCTCGGCGATCATCTCCTGGGCAAGCTGAAGGCGGACAAAGGCGAAAGAATGGGTTGGCGCATCGGATTTCTTTCCCTGGCGGTGGTGCTGTTTGCACTGGTGGCTTGGGTGCCCGTTGCCGGTGTGCTGGTGATCCTGGCCGCGCTTCTACTGGGAATTGGGGCGAGTGTGCTGGAGGCCTATCGCCGCCACTCCCGGCCGCCAGTGGCAACGGGAACATGAGCGGCGTGTGCGAGCCTGGATATTGGAGGCACACGATGAGACCGAGTTTATTCGTATTGGCCATCGTCCTACTTGGGGCGTGCGCCACCACGGAGAAATATGAGGCAAAGCTCAACAAATGGCGTGGCGGCAGCGCGACCGAATTGCTGAGCGCTTGGGGAGATCCGAGCGGACCTTGAGCGTACACTTCGCGCTATCGGAGCAAAGCGAATCGGAAGTGCGAATGGGGGGCCCTCAAAAGGCAGTAGCGTGGATCACGCCGGAGGAATACCTGGCCTTGGAGGAAAAGGCCGCGTCGAAGCATGAGTATCTGGACGGCGTCGTCTATTCTTGGCAAGGTCATGTTCCCGAATCCATGGCGGGGGGCGGCCGGGCTCACAACCGGATCATAGGAAATAC
>JBJXGQ010000106.1:0-6758 GCA_046160525.1 Burkholderiales bacterium | reverse complement strand
CCGTTTCGCAGGCTTTCACTACTCGAGAACGTCGCGCTTGCCGCGCACTATGGATCGGAGCATCGCCCCTCGCGCGAACGCGCCTTCGTGCGCGCGGCGGAAATTCTCCAGCTCGTCAACCTACCTTCGGACTCGCAAACGCGCGCCGAGGGTCTCGGTGCCGCGGGACTAAAGAAATTGGAGCTGGCGCGTGCGCTCGCCACGGAACCCAAGTTACTGCTCGCGGACGAATCCCTGGGCGGTCTCGACGAACACGAAATGGACCAAGCAGCGGACATGCTGCGCAGCATTCGCACACAGCGCGGAATTACAATTATTTGGGTGGAGCACATCATGGGTGTATTGATGCGCATCGTCGATCGCTGCGTGGTGCTGGATCACGGCGAAATCGTTGCCCAAGGCACACCCCAGGAAGTGGCTCACGACCCCAAGGTCATCGAGGTTTATCTGGGCACCGATGCTCTTGAAGTGCAAGCCAGCGTGGCAGCAAAGGATTCCTAGCCCATGCTAACACTGACCAATGTGTGCGCGGGCTACGACGGGTTTCAAGTGCTCTTCGACATCACCCTCGCCGTGAACGCCGGCGAGACTGTCGCGGTCATCGGCCCCAACGGCGCGGGGAAAACCACCTTGCTGCGCGTGATCTCGCGCTTGATCGATGCCACTTCCGGCAGCATGGTCCTCGACGGCACCGCCTTGAATCAGATACCGGCACACCAGGTGGTAGGCCACGGCATGGCCCACGTCCCGGAAAACCGCCGCCTATTTCCACGCCTGAGCGTCGAGGATAACTTGCGCACCGGCGCGTTTTATCCGGCGGCGAGGAAGAAATTCAACGAACGCCTGGCGCGCGTGTACGAGCTCTTTCCCCGCATGCGGGAGCGGCGCCTGCAAGCCGCCGGCACCCTATCGGGAGGGGAGCAGCAGATGTGCGCCATCGGCCGCGCCCTCATGTCAGGCCCGCGCTTGCTGCTGCTCGACGAACCCTCGGCCGGACTTGCACCCGTGGTCGTGCAATCGATCTTCGAGGCGGTGCGCACCATGATCAAGGAAGGCTACACGGTGCTGATCGTCGAGCAAAATGTGCAGCAAGTGCTCAAGCTCGCGGACCGAGCCTATCTTCTGGAGACAGGCCGCATCAAGGCAAGCGGCGCCGCCGCCCAATTCGCGCGCAAGGAAGACATCAAGAAAGCGTACCTGGGCCTATGAGCGACATTTTCGACGTATTCCTGCTGGAGGCCGTACTCAACGGCGTGCTGCTGGGCGGCATCCTGGCACTTTTGTCCCTGGGCTTGAATCTGGTCTTCGGCGTGATTGACGTGGTGTGGATCTGCTACGCCGAATTGGTGATGGTGGGCATGTATGCGGTGTACTACCTGCATACGGTCTTTGGCTGGCCTCTCTGGCTTGCATTTCCAACGTGCATGGCGCTGGTCGCGGTAATGGGCGCGGCCTTGCACCAGTTCGTCATTCGGCCCGTGCTCACGGCGGAACCCATCAACCAATTGCTCGTCACGGGCGGCGTGTTGTTTTTCTTGCAAGGGGCTGCCACCTTGGCCTTCGGCATCGAGTTCAAGAACCTCGGTATTCAATTACCACCCGTGGCGATCGGCGAACTTTCGCTGAGTCTTGCGCGCATCATCGCCTTCCTCATCGCGCTCGCCACCATGCTGGCCTTATATTTCTTCCTGACACGCACTTATCTGGGCACCGCCATTCGCGCCATCTCGCAAGACCGCAGCATCATGCCCCTCATGGGGGTGGACGCTTCTCGGATTTTTTTGGTGACTTCGGCCATGGGCGGCGGGCTCGCGGGTCTTGCGGCGTGCTTGCTGGTACTGCAATACGACATCCATCCGGGAATCGGGCTTTCCTTCGGGCCCATCGCCTTTCTTGTCTGTGTGCTGGGGGGGCTGGGCAACATGATCGGCGGCTTCATCGCCGCGTTCATCTTCGCCCAATTCATCGCCGTGGGCGGTTACTTTTTCCATCTGGAGTGGGGATACGTGATCGCTTTCGTGTTCTTCATCGGGGCCATGTTCTGGCGCCCGCAGGGCTTGCTGGGTAAGAAGTCGTGAGACGGTTTCTGCCTTGGATAGCCGTAGCAGGCTTGGCGCTGGTACCGTTAAGTGGTATCGGAGACTACCCGCTGCACTTGGTCATCATGTGCTTGTTGTGGGGATTCGTTTATACGAGTTGGGCGATCATGGGGCGGCTTGGCATGGTGAGCCTGGGCCACGGCGCTTTCCTGGGAATTGGTGCGTACGGGGTAGTAATGGCCTGGAATCACTTTGGCCTTTCGCCCTGGGCCGGGCTTCCCATCGCACTAGCCATCACCGCCGCCGTGGCATTCGTGATCGGCTATCCGTGCTTTCGCCTCAAGATCGTCGGGCACTACTTCGCGCTCGTCACCCTTGCCCTTTCCGAAGTCGCGCGCATGATCATCGTTGCTTTGCGTGACCAGACCGGTGGCTCGCTTGGCATCACGCCGCAAACCGCCTTGGCGGAGCGTTCCGTGTCGCTGAGCGCGCTACAGTTCTCGTCAAAATTTATTTGGTTCTACATCATGCTCGCACTCTGGCTTTTTGGCCTATGGGTGTGGGGACGGGTAGACCGTTCCATGGCCAGGCTGGCGCTGGAGGCCATCAGCCAAGAGGAAGAGGCGGCTGCCTCGGTGGGTATCAACGTTACGAAGCTCAAGCTCGCTGTGACCTTGCTCTCCGCCATGCTGACCTGCATCGGAGGCGTGATGTACGCCCAATACCAACTCTACGTCAACCCCGAGACGGTTTCCGGAATCGGCGTGAGCCTGCAAATGGTGTTCGGCGCCATCGCTGGCGGTATGTACGTGCGCCTGGGCCCCACCGTTGGTGCGGTCTTCACCTTGATGCTGGCCGAATCGTTGCGGCTGGTGTGGGGCAACGCCATCCACGGCCTCGATACTGCCCTCTATGGCTTGATGCTTGTGCTGTTCATCATCTTCTTGCCGAAGGGAATTGTTGGAGCGGCGGCCGGAGCATGGAACGCGAAGGTAACTTTGCGATAGCCCTGGAGTTACGGCACTACGCGATCGATCACAAGGTTCAGCGAAGTGGTACCGAGTTTCACCGACGCAATGCTGCCCTCAAGATCTCCCGGCCGCGCTTGCGCATTTCCGGATCGCGACACGCGAGCCACTAGCGTTACTTCGGAAAAATCGCTCAGTTTCATGGCCCCAATGATGCGGTGATTGTATGTACAGGCGGAGAATTGCCCACGAAGATGCTACGCGACTTGGGCGTCGAAGTTGAAGTACATCATGGAGAAGTGGTCGCGTAGAAACCGTCGCAACAACGAAGCTTGGTCTTCCTGCTCGTTCAGTTCAAATCGGCGATGCGGTCCAAGACCTCCGTCGCCATCAATTCCATGGACCGGCGCCAGGGTTCCGGATCCTTGGAGAAGTCCCAGGACAACCCCAGCATCGTTCCAAATCCGCCGGCCTGCTGGTACATATCCCGCAATTTCTTGGCAACGGTTTCCGGTGAACCCACCAGCCAGACATTCTTCGCAAGGTATTCCACCGTGATGGCGGACTCTGGCAAGGAACGATCGGGTGCCAAGTGCTTACGCATTCCGAACTTGGTAAAGGTTGGCAGAACATACTCGCGCTCCGCCCGGCCCATCATGCTGCTCAAGCACAGGTCCATGGCTTCGCTATCGGTGGGTGCCACGAAGAATTCTCGCCCCACGCGCCACCGGCTACGGTCCGGCGTCAATCCGGACTTGGCGGCACCCTCGCAGTAGGATTCCCAATGTCCCGCCAGATAATCGGGACTCAGGTTAAGACTCAGCGGAATGAATCCGCGCTCGCCAGCGAGCCTCAACGTTGTGGAGCGCGGGCTCAAACCCGCCATGGCGATGGGAGGATGGGGTTTTTGAAAGGGTTTGATGTGAGGACCGCCCGATAACTCGTCATAGGCTGGGTAACCAACGTTCCAGAACTTGCCGCGAAACTCGAAGGGCGCCTTGGCTGCCCAGAGTTTGAGCATGATGTTCAGGGCCTCCTCCAGCATTTCGTGATTGCGGCCCTTGGTGGCGAAGAGCTGCGCGTCGGATTCAAACGCGCCCGCACCTATACCCAGCATATAACGGCCTTGGGCTAACTGGTCCAGATAAGCCACGCGAAAAGCCAGTTCAACGGGGTTGTGATAGGGCAGCAGATGTGCACCAGGCGCCAGGATAATTTTCTTGGTTTCCCGCAGTGCTTGCGCGATCAGCAGATCCGGGCTTGGAATGGGTTCCCAGCCGATGGTGTAATGCTCTCCGATCCAGGCCTCGGAATAGCCATACTCGTCGGCCCAGCGCAGCACCTGTAAATTCCACTGCGCTGCCTCGTAGGGGGACAGGCCTGGCGCGTGACTAGGCATCATGAACAATCCCAGCTTCATGACTAACGAATCATCTCTGTAGCATCGATGGAGACACCAAAGCCCGCCAGCCCCACGTAATGCACCTGCCTCGTGGCCAGCAAGCGAATGGAGGAAATGCCAAGATCGCGTAATATCTGCGCACCCAAGCCCACTTGCCGCCATTGCTCCTGGCGGTTGCGCTCGCTCGTGGCGCCATTCACCGCGTGCCCTTGGCCGGCGAGCGAAGGACTCTCGGCACCGGCCGAGCCATCGCGCAGGTAGATCAATACGCCGCGCCCCGCCCTCTGAATCCGTTCCAGTGCCGCGACGATGCTGTGCGCCGAATCCCGCGTACCGAACACGTCCGCGATCACTTGCTCGCGATGAATTCTGACCGGCACCGGGCCGGTTTCGGCCACATCGCCAAATACTAGAGCGAGATGCTGAACAGCATCGAACGAGGTCGAGTAGGCCAATGCACGCGCGCTTCCGATGTGCGTGGCCACACGATATTCACCGATCCTTTGTATGAGCTGCTCGCGTTGCTGGCGGTGGGCGATGAGATCGTTGATGGAAATAATGGTGAGGCCATGGCTTTTCGCGAAGGCCAGCAGGCTGGGCTTGCGCTTGACTGTCCCATCGTCGTTGACCAGCTCTCCTATCAGGCCAACAGCGGGTAAACCCGCCAAGCGCGCCAAATCCATGGCCGCTTCCGTATGGCCGGAACGAACCAGCACCCCGCCTTCCTTCGCGATGAGCGGAAAAATATGTCCTGGGCGCACGAAATCGGAAGCCGGGACTTTCTCATCGGCCAGCGCACGCACGGTGGCGGCGCGCTCTTTCGCGGAAATTCCGGTGGTCAACCCAGGCTTGTAATCGGTACTGACGGTGAAGGCGGTACTCAAGGGCGCGTCGTTATGCACGACCATCGGATCCAAGCGCAGCGCCCTGGCGCGCCCGGCCAGCATGGGTACGCAAAGAATTCCGCTGGTGTGGCGAATCATGAAGGCCACCTGCTCCGCCTTGACCCTCGATGCGGCAACCACCAAATCGCCCTCGTCCTCGCGCTCGTCGTCATCGACCACGATGACCATCTCGCCTTCGGCGATCTTGCGAATCGCCTCAGGGACCGTATCGAGTTGCTTTACGAGATCCCCGGTGCTGTGAACTTGCTCGGGCACACGCATGACAGGAAACTCCCGTCCATCGTCGAACGCCATTTATGCCAACTTCTCCGTAACAACCAAGGGAAAACCTTGCCGGTCTCGCAGAACCGCTCGCATTTCGTGCGGACCCTTGGTAATGGGCGAGAGCACGACAGCACCTACAGCGACTAACCGTTCCACGGTCCCCGCGATATCTTCCACGCGGTAAACCAGCGCCGGTTGGTCCACGATACGCTCTTCGTGAGCCACCAGTCCCACCGTAAATCCGCCCGCATCTAGGGCACAAAAACGTTGCCCGTCACGAACCTTCACGGGCAATCCCAATGCCTTCTGGAAAAACTCCAGCCCCTCGTCGATCTCACCCACGGGGTAGAGCAGCATGCTGGCTTTCAAGACAACTCCTTTAATCACTAACAAGAGGCGCCATTGCCCGAGGGCAATGGCGCCTAAATTGTTAGCGGTAGTGCGGCATGATCTTCTCGGCGAAGAACTCCATTTGCCTCTGAGTTTCGTCCCAGGACATGAAGCCCTGGTCGAAGAACCAGCCGAACCACTCGAGTTCGCCGTTGGCGCCGTGGATCTTGTGCAAATCGTCGATGTCCCTTCGCACCTGGTCCGCCGTTCCGGCAAAAGCGTACTTCACATCGCGCATACGCTGCGGTGTCCATTCGCTCTCCGGCAACGGAGTGTAGGTGGGAGTGGCTGGATACTTCTTGAGATCTTCCGGCGTGCGGAAAGCTTCCCAGAATCCGAAGCCGCCAAAGTACGCTTGGAATCCAGCGTAATTGGTTTCGGTAAACAGTTTGACCGCTTCGGCTTCCGTCTTGCCAAAATGCACCGAACGGAAAGCGCCCACGCCCTGCCCGAGCCCCAGTTTGCGTCCCGACTCGTTCCCCACTTGCTGGTAAACCTCGCACAGCCTGCGGAACTCCGGGGGATAAGCCACCAAAATCCACGGCACGATATCGCCCTTGGCCGTATAGCGAATGGTGTTCTCGCTGACGGAGAAGGGTTGGAACAGCGGCGGGTGCGGTTGCTGGTAGGGCTTCGGAATTACGCAGATCTTGCGCACCACGCCTTTTTCATCCAACTCTCCCGGCGCGCCGTACTTCGCGGTCCATGGCGCCGCGGGCCAGCGGGTGATGCCTTCCTCATAGGGAAAGGGAATCTTGTAATACTTGCCATCGTGGGAAATGGTCTCTTG
>JBJXGQ010000105.1:0-3361 GCA_046160525.1 Burkholderiales bacterium | reverse complement strand
ATGACCGACCTCAGCCTTCGCCCCTCCGAGCGAGCCCTCGCCAAGCAAATCCGTTTTGTCACGGCCGCGAGCCTATTCGATGGCCATGATGCCTCCATCAACATCATGCGGCGCATCCTGCAATCCTCCGGCGCCGAGGTGATTCACCTTGGCCACAACCGCTCGGTGGAAGAAGTGGTAACGGCCGCCTTGCATGAGGACGTTCATGGCGTCGCCATCAGTTCCTACCAGGGCGGGCACGTGGAGTATTTCAAGTACATGATCGACCTGCTCAAGGAGCGCGGCGGGGAGAATATCAAGGTGTTCGGTGGCGGGGGCGGGGTGATCGTTCCATCGGAAATCGCCGAACTGCACGCTTATGGCGTATCGCGCATTTACACGCCCGAGGACGGCGCCAAGCTTGGATTGGCTGGGATGATCCAGGATATGCTCAAGCGCGCCCAGGACGATCTCGCCGCCAAGGCGCCCGCCTCGCTGGACGCCTTGCGGGCGGGTGACCGGCGTTCGCTGGCGCGCCTTATCACCGCGCTGGAGGCGGGCGCCTTGCCTGAACCCTTGTGCAAGGAAATTCTCGCGAAAGCCTCCGGGCGAATTCCGGTACTAGGCATCACGGGCACGGGCGGTTCGGGCAAATCATCGCTGACCGACGAACTCATCCGGCGCTTCCGCCTGGACCAAGGCGATGAACTCAAGATCGCCATCATCGCCATCGACCCCACGCGCCGCAAGACCGGCGGCGCGCTCCTGGGCGACCGCATTCGCATGAACGCCATCAACAGCAAGAATATTTTCATGCGCTCGCTCGCCACGCGCAGCGGGGGTAGCGAGATCGCGCCTTGCCTGCCGGAAGTCGTAGCGGCGTGCAAGTGCGCGGGGTTCGATTTGATCGTCATCGAAACTTCGGGCATCGGCCAAGGCGATGCGGCAATCGTGCCGCACGTGGATTACTCGCTCTACGTGATGACGCCGGAGTACGGCGCGCCCAGCCAGTTGGAGAAAATCGACATGCTGGACTTCGCCGATTTCGTGGCCATCAACAAGTTCGATCGCAAGGGGGCCCTTGACGCGCTGCGCGACGTGAGCAAGCAGGTTCAGCGCAACAAAGGAGATTTCTCCAAGCGGCCCGACGAGATGCCGGTGTTTGGCACCATGGCCGCGCGCTTCAACGACGATGGCGTCACCGCGCTGTATCACGCGCTTCTGGAAAAGCTCGGCGAGAAAGGTTTTAAGCGGAACGCCTCCCGGCTGCCCGTGGTGAACACCCGCCACTCCACGAACCAGACTTCCGTGGTTCCGCCGCCGCGAGTACGTTATCTGGCGGAAGTTTCCGAGACCGTTCGAAGCTACAAGGCTCATGCGCTGGAGCAGGCGCGCATCGCGCGCGAACGCCAGCAGTTGCTGGCCGCGAAGAACATGCTGGCCGCGGAGTGCAAGGAAGATGTCACCAGCTTGCAGGCGTTAGCCGCGAAGCGGGAGGCAAAACTCGATAGCACAAGCAAGCAACTGCTCGGTCAATGGGCGGACATGCAAAGCGCTTATTCGGGCGACGAATACGTAGTGAAGATTCGCGACCGGGAAATTCGCACGAAACTGACCTACACGTCCTTGTCCGGCACGGTCATCCGCAAGGTGGCGCTGCCGCGTTACGAAGACCAGGGCGAGCAGCTCAAGTGGTTACTGCTGGAAAACCTGCCCGGCTCCTTCCCTTTCGCCGCTGGCGTGTTCGCCTTCAAGCGCGAGAACGAAGACCCCACACGAATGTTCGCCGGGGAGGGCGATCCGTTCCGAACCAACAAGCGCTTTCACCTGCTGGCCAAGGAAATGCCCGCTAAGCGGCTGTCCACGGCTTTCGATTCCGTGACGCTCTATGGCTTCGATCCGGATTTGCGCCCGGATATCTACGGCAAGGTGGGGAACTCAGGTGTCTCCATCGCCACGCTTGAGGACATGAAGGTGCTGTATTCGGGCTTCGATCTGACGGCGCCCAACAACTCCGTGTCCATGACCATCAACGGCCCGGCACCCACGATTCTGGCCATGTTCATGAACACGGCCATCGACCAGCAGATGGACAAGTTCCGCCAGGACAACGGGCGCATCCCCACGCCGGACGAAGCGCAAAAGATCAAGGCGTGGACCCTTTCCACCGTGCGCGGCACGGTGCAAGCGGACATCCTGAAAGAAGACCAAGGCCAGAACACCTGCATCTTCTCGACGGAATTCAGCTTGAAGGTGATGGGTGACATCCAGGAGTACTTCATCCACCACGACGTGAAGAATTTCTACTCTGTATCCATCTCCGGATATCACATTGCCGAAGCGGGCGCCAACCCCATCAGCCAACTAGCCTTCACCTTGTCCAACGGCTTCACCTTCGTCGAAGCCTATCTCGCGCGCGGCATGCACATCGACGATTTCGCCCCGAATCTATCCTTCTTCTTCAGCAACGGCATGGACCCCGAATACAGCGTGATCGGACGTGTTGCGCGCCGCATCTGGGCCGTGGCCATGAAGAACAAGTACGGCGCCAACGAGCGCGCGCAAAAACTCAAGTATCACTGCCAAACCTCCGGGCGTTCATTGCACGCGCAGGAAATCGACTTCAACGACATTCGCACCACGCTGCAAGCGCTGATCGCCACCTACGATAACGCCAATAGCCTTCACACCAACGCCTACGACGAAGCCATCACCACGCCCACGGAGGAAAGCGTGCGGCGCGCCATGGCCATTCAGCTCATCATCACCCGAGAGTGGGGCTTGGCCAAGAACGAAAACCCAAACCAAGGCAGCTTCATTATCGAGGAGCTGACCGACCTCGTCGAAGAGGCAGTGCTCAAGGAGTTCGAGGCCCTCAGCACGCGCGGCGGCGTACTAGGCGCCATGGAGCTTGGCTACCAGCGCGGGAAAATTCAAGAGGAATCCCTCTACTACGAGCACAAGAAGCACGACGGCTCCTACCCCATCATCGGCGTGAACACTTTCCGCAATCCCCACGGCGATGCCTCAACGGGAACGGTGGAGCTTGCACGCTCGACGGAAGAAGAAAAGCAGTCTCAGCTTAAACGCCTGCATGATTTTCACCGGGAACACCAAACGCAGAGCGGCGCCATGCTTGGGCGCCTGCAACAGGCGGTCATTAAGAACGCCAACGTGTTCGAAGTGCTGATGGATGCCGTGCGCGTGTGTTCCTTGGGGCAGATCACTCACGCGCTCTTCGAGGTGGGGGGGCAGTACCGCCGCAGCATGTAGCGGGAGATCTACTGTCGAATTCCCTGCGGGCCTCTGACGGCTCTTCCGGCAACGCATCGCCATTTGGGCAACAAACCCATTTTCAGCAATGCGTTACAGCGTGGCACGG
>JBJXGQ010000104.1:0-3805 GCA_046160525.1 Burkholderiales bacterium | reverse complement strand
TGGGAGAGTGCTCACCGGAGAGCATCGTGTCGCAGTGGGGTGGACTGGACGCATTGGTACTGGAACCCTCGAAGAGATCCTTGGCCGAACGCGTCATTCCGCTGCTGGAATGTGCGCCCTTCGGTGGCAAACTTCTATGCCTCGCGAACAATGCAATCGCGGCAGGGCGAGGCGTGCAAAGCATTGCTGTAAGGCGCGACGCCGAACAAATACTGAAGGTACTTACCCCCGCATGACAATCGATACCCTGCGCTGGCGCGACGGCGCACTCGAACTCCTGGACCAACGCGCGCTCCCCAATCGTGTTGAATACTTGCGCTACACAAAGGCCGAAGGCGTGGCCCAGGCGATTAAGGACTTGGTAGTGCGCGGCGCGCCCGCTATTGGTTGCGCGGCGGCCTACGGCATGGCGCTGGCCGGCGCCGCGTGCGTGGCATCTCCAGGGGATACAGCCTTCATTCTGCGCAAGGCCCATGATGCCATGGCGGACAGCCGGCCCACGGCGGTGAATTTATTTTGGGCGCTCGCCAGGCAACGCAGAATTTGGGAGCAGGTAGGCAACGCCATCGTACTCGCGGAAAATCTCCTCGCCGAAGCACACGCAATCTTGCGAGAAGATCTGGCTATGAACCGCGCCATGGGGGCTCACGGCGCCGCGCTCATTCCAGAAGGTGCGCGTATCTTGACCCACTGCAACGCCGGGGCGTTGGCCACCGCCGGCCATGGCACGGCATTGGGTGTCATACGTTCCGCGATCGAAGCAGGCAAGAAGTTGAGCGTAACCTCCTGCGAAACCCGTCCCGTGTTGCAGGGTGCGCGTCTTACCGTGTGGGAACTCATGCAAGACGGCATTCCTGTCACGCTCATCCCCGATAATTCCGCGGCCCATATCATGAGCCGCGGCGAAATCGACTTGGTGATCGTGGGCGCCGACCGCATCGCGCTCAATGGAGACACGGCCAATAAGATCGGTACCTACATGCACGCGGTGTGCGCCGCGCGCCACGGCATTCCCTTCTACGTCGCAGCACCTTGCTCCAGCATCGATCCCAAACTGAAGAACGGCACTGCCATCCCCATAGAAGAACGCGCGGCGGCCGAGGTAACCGGATATGGCAAGGAGCGCTGGGCGCCCGAAGGCGTGAAGGTGCGCAACCCCGCCTTCGACGTGACGCCGGCGGAATTGATCAGCGCCATCGTCACGGAGAAAGGCGTGATCCGTCCGCCCTTCGAGGATACCTTGTCGCGTTGGTACGCCTAGATGGACGCCCCGCCCCCAACCTCTATTACCGCGCCGTTGATGTAACTGGCTTCGTCGGAGGCGAGAAAAGCATAAGTATTGGCGATCTCTTCCGGCTTTGCCAAGCGCCCAAGAGGCACCCGGGCACGCATGGCCTCCAGCACTTTTTCGGGAATCGAACCGATGATGCCTGTCTCAACGAACCCTGGGCACACCGCATTGGCGCGAATGCCTTTGCGGCCTAACTCGCGGGCCCAGGTCTTCGCCATGCCGATCACGCCGAACTTGCTGGCGGCGTAGTTGGTCTGGCCAAAATTTCCGTACAGCCCCACCACCGACGACGCATTCAGAATTACTCCAGACCCTTGCTGCGTCATGATGTGCACCACGGCCTTGGCGCAGTTGTAGGTGCCCTTCAGATTCACGTCGATCACTTTGTCGAACTGAAGATCGGACATCTTGGTAAGTTGTGCGTCCAGCACGATGCCCGCATTGTTGACCAGCACATCCACCCTGCCATGGCGCGCCATGACGCCATCGACCATCGCTTGGATGGTCGTGGGTTGCGTGACATCGACGATAAAGCCCATCGCATCCGCGCCCGCTTCCGTTAATTTCCGTACCACCGCATCGACGCTAGCCCGGTCCAAATCGCACACCACCACCTTGGCGCCCTCGGCGGCGAACTTGATGGCGGTGGCCTCGCCAATTCCGCGCGCACCGCCCGTGATGATGGAAACCTTTCCCTTTAACCTCATATTATTTGCTCTCGCACCGGCAAAACTCCTAGTTGTAATGAACCAATTCGCACCCCACCATCGCTATTTGCCACCGCGCACATTCTCCGCGCGCCGCCCGGCGAAGAAGCGTTGCAATAAAGCCACCGCTTCCCCGGCAAGCACCCCGCTCGTAACGCTGGCGTGATGATTCAAGCGCTCATCGGAAAAAAGATTGACGAGGCTACCGCAGGCACCCGTCTTCGGATCCGAAGCTCCGAACACCACCCGCGCGATGCGCGCGTGCATGATAGCCCCCGCGCACATCACGCAGGGTTCGAGAGTCACATAGAGCGTAGCACCCGGAAGCCGGTAGTTTTGCGCCGCTTGTGCCGCTGCCCGTAACGCGATCACTTCCGCGTGCGCCGTAGGGTCATGGGTTCCCACGGGCTGGTTGAATCCCTCGCCCAAGACCAAACCTGCTCGCACTACCACGGCTCCAACGGGCACTTCCGACATCTCCACACCCTTCTCCGCTAACGCCAGAGCCCGGCGCATGAAATGCCTGTCAAGATCGTCATCCTGCATGGGCGGCGCTATTCCCACTCGATTGTCTCCGAGGCCCGGAAACCCGCATAAATACAGGACTTCATCGTAGTCATCATCGTTCTTTACCGTCACGTCTACCGTCAGAAAACCAATGCTAGTGCAGGCGTTGAAGATTCACACCGTCTGCGCAGCGACCACTCCTCCTCATCATTCGCCAGCTATCGATAGGTCGAGGGCCGCGCGCACAGATCACGACGATCCTACGCAGCCACGCCGATAACGCTCGCGACAGCAACTGAGTTGGTGTGACTCATGCTCACTAGCCATCGGCCGATCGACCGCTCTTTCTCAAGCACCGACAAGCGACGATGCAGCACTACAGCAGGAGCGCCGCTGTCTTTCGATACAGTCTCGACATCGGTGAACGCGATACCATCCCCCCAGCCAACACCCAGCGCTTTCAATACAGCTTCCTTGATAGCAAGCCGGCCGGAAAGCCTTTCAACTTGGCGCGCACCCTGGCCAATGTCAGCCAGTTCCGTCGCAGTGAAGTATCGATCCAGGTGCTTACCCACCGCCAACATCATCAGACGCGAGCAATCAGCGATGTCCACGGCGACCACACCGTGTCCTACTATGTATCCAGAGGGCGTCATTGATCTTAGCTCGGTCGCGCGCGTTTGAAAGCGGTGTGGCTCACCAGTGAAGCTGGGCGTGTCCCTTTCGTGCCTGGCTTGTTAGGCGGACCAAGATACTTGAGGTCCTTTGCATCAAGATCTACAAGAATGCGACCTCCACCCGTTTTCAACACAGCACGCCACACGTCGAATCCAAGAAGGACTGCGCGCTGCCACTCCCCCATCGACCGGTCGCGAACTTCGAGAAGCGAAGTAACGCCCTTGATGGTCCGGAGTAGCTGATAGTCGAGATCAGTCACGCCTTCAAGCCATTTGTGCCCCTTCGCGTAATCGAACGTGAGCGCGGCGACGCCTTCGTCAATCACTTGGGCTCGCCCACCATCTTGAACCTCGTCCACCTGCGGGTTGCTTCGCCGCTTGCGTTTGAGGAGCTTTCGAACTACGGGCGACCAGCCCAGTACGGCGACGTAGCCCAGATGAAAGACATCGTGAAACCGATAGCCATCGGGGTCATCCGCGTTGTCGGTCAGATCGCCGCCGATCCGTTTGCCATTCATGTGGGCGCGAATCTTCTTCTTTCCTCTGACGACAGCCTCGCTCAGCTGAACTTCGAACTGCCGAGGGAATCGCTCGCCGTCTTTGTACTTGGAGTCGAAGATGAT
>JBJXGQ010000103.1:0-5500 GCA_046160525.1 Burkholderiales bacterium | reverse complement strand
CTCATCTTCGGGCTACCCATCGTTGCCTTCGGGATGCAGACGAGGCTTGTCTCGGAGTACGAATACGGCGCGGCCATCAGCGCGCTGTGTGCGAGCTTCGCCTACCTCGTTCTTGCCCGTGTGCTTTACGCAAAACGCCGGGATGCTCTGCGTGCCTTGGTGGAATCTTTTCTTGCACTGGGGATCGTCTTTGCCACCCTTGCCATTCCGCTGGCGCTGGATGGGCGCTGGACCTCGGCAGCGTGGGCCTTGGAAGGCGCGGCGTTACTTTGGGTGGGTATCCGCCAGGAAAGATTGCTCGCGAGGGCCTTCGGTCTGTTTCTGCAATTGGCTGCCGCGGGCGCGTTCATCTCACGCTTCGACCTCGCTCCCATTGCCACACCTGTCGTAAACAGTTTCTTCCTCGGCGCCTTGTTCCTGAGCGTGGCGGGGCTGTTCAGCAACTGGATCATGGACAAGCATCGCGAAGGGTTGCGCGGCGAGGAGCGTGCCGTCATGGCGATCGCATTCTGGTGGGGCGTGCTGTGGTGGGGCGTTGCGGGTATCAGCGAGATCGACCGGCAAGTCGCGGCGGCGCTGCGTTCCCATTCCCTACTCATCTTTGTCACGCTCTCCTGCATTGCCTTCAGCATTGCGCACCGCCGCTGGAACTGGCCGCTCGCGAAGCTTCCCATGCTGGGACTGATTCCGGCCGCCTCTCTGGTCTTGATCGTGAATACCAATTTCTCCGGACGCCATCCATCCGCTGCATTGGGTTGGTTCGCTTGGCCGGTATGGATCGCCAGTCATTTCTGGCTGCTCAAGCGGCATGAGGCGCAATTCATTCGGCTCAGCCCGTGGCTGCACGCCGCGGGTCTGTGGCTCCTGGCCATCGTGGGAGCATGGGAACTGGGATTCTGGTTCGACTTCTGGATCGCATCCACCACGGTTTGGGGATTGATTGCATGGATGCTCGTCCCTACGGCCCTGCTCGTCATGCTTACCGCGAAGGGCGAGCGATTGGCCTGGCCGGTAGCCACCCACTACAAGGCCTACCTCCTCCACGGCGCCGTTCCATTGGCCGGATTCCTTGGTCTGTGGGTCATCTACTCGACGGCTACCAACGATGGTAACCCGGCGCCCTTGCCCTATGTGCCTGTGCTGAGTCCCCTGGATTTGGCGCAGTTGGGGGCGCTGGTTGCGGCGCTGTCGTGGTTCAAGGATTGCGTGCGCAAGGATCTCATCGTCCGAGCTGGCCCGCGGCGCGCGTTCTGCGTACTACTCGGCAGTGCATCTTTCGTCTGCGCCAATGGCATTTTGTTGCGAACCCTGCGTCATCACGCCGGCGTGCCTTTTAACTTCGAGCAAATGTTGTCCTCCATGCTGGTACAGGCATCCTTCTCGATTTTCTGGACAGTGCTGGCGTTGTGCACCATGGTCACCGCCACACGCATGCAGCGCCGCGCTCTATGGATCACGGGCGCGGGCTTGATGGGAGTCGTGGTCGTGAAGCTGTTTCTAGTGGACCTCTCCAACATCGGCGGCGTGGAGCGCATCGTGTCCTTCACCGGTGTGGGGTTGCTGATGCTGGTGGTGGGTTACTTTTCTCCCGTTCCGCCCAAGAAGGCGGCAATACCCGCATGAAGTTTGTGCGCCACCTATGGCTGCTGTGGCCCCTTGCCTTCGTTCATGCGGCGCAAGCACCGGGCGAGTTTGCCTACTTCATGCCCATCGAAATGGCGCAGGGCAGCGGTCTTGTGCGCATCACGCTTCCCGCCGCAGTCTACGAAGGGTCCGTGGGCGTGGCGTTGGCCGATATTCGCGTCTTCGACAACAAGGGGCGCGGCGTGCCCTACGCACGCGAGCCGGTGCAACAGGAGAAAACCCAGGGCGCGCTGGTTCCGCTCACCTACTTCCCCATGTACTCCCAGGGCCCCGTGTCCATGGAAGGGGCAAAGGTCAGCGTCACTTCGCGCGGTAAGGATGTGACTGTGCAATTGCAGGACGGTAGCGGGGCACCCGCGCCGCGCGAGCGAATTTTGCGCGGCTACCTGGCCGATCTGAAAACCCTGGAAGCGCCGTTAGCGGCCATGGAGTTCGACTGGGACGCAAGCGGCGAGAACGGCGTGGTCGCGGTGCGCATCGAGGCAAGCGAGGATCTCGGTCATTGGAGTGTTGCAGCCGGTAAGGCCACGCTGGCCAAGTTGAATACCGCAGGACACAGCCTCTTGCGCAATACGGTGGAACTGCGCCATGGCAAGCGCAGGTACTTACGCATCACCTTTCCCGATGCGCTGTCCACACCTCATGTGAGCGCAATTCGCGGCCGGCTGGGTGACACCACGGTAGCGCCTGAGAGAAGCTGGAAGGAGATTCCTGGCAAGTCCCCGGCGACGGCGGAAGCGGACTTCGACCTCGGCGGGCAAATGCCCGTGGACCGGCTCCAGCTCTCCATCGCCAGTGCCAATGCGGTGCTGCCCGCGGAAGTGCTGTCGAAACGAAAACAGTCAGACCCCTGGATGCCCGTAGCGCGCTACACCTTCTACCGGATCCAGCAGCGCGCGCCCACGGTCACCAATCCCGAACTTTCCATTCCCGTATCGCGGCATCGCTACTGGAAAATTCGCCTCATCGCACCCGGCGTAATCCCCGAACCGCTGGCCTTGCGCGCGGGGTGGTTAGCGGAAAAATTGGTGTTCGTCGCGCAAGGAGAAGCACCCTTCCGGCTCGTCTACGGCAGTGCAAGGGCGCAAGATACCTCACTTCAAATTCAGAGCCTCGTTCCAGGGTTCGGTACCGATCGCGCGCCGCAAATTGGTAGTGCTTCGTTGCATGGGCAGCAAGTCCTCGCGGGACCCGCTGCCCACGTGGCACCCCTGGATTACAAGAAAGCGTCTTTGTGGGCAGCCCTCGTCATGGGTGCCGGGGTGCTGGCATGGATGGCGTGGTCATTGACGAGGGATATGAAGCGCTAACTCCGCGGCTATTTTGCCGCCGTACAATACGGGGCACGAGGAGGGAGCATGTTCAGACTAGACGGAAAAGTGGCGCTGGTCACTGGCGCATCCCGCGGCTTGGGATGGGCCATGGCGCAAGCGCTTGCCCAAGCGGGCGCGCACGTGATGATCAACGCGCGCGACGCCAAAGCGGTGGAAGAGCGGGTGGCGCAATTGAAGGCGCAAGGACTCAAAGGCGAGGCGGCTGCCTTCGACGTCACCGACCAAGCCGCCGGTGCGCGCTGTATTCAGGCGGCCGCGGCAAAGCACGGCCGCTTCGACATCCTGGTGGCAAACGCCGGCATTCAGCACCGCAAGCCCATTGCCGAGTTTGAGTCCGAGGACTTCGAACGTGTGATGAACACCAATATCACCGCCGTATGGGCGCTTTGCAAGGAGGCGGCGAAGGTCATGCTCCCGCGCAAGCGCGGGCGCATCATCATGACAGGCTCGGTAAGCGCCATCGTCGCACGTCCAACCATTTCCGCCTATATCGCAAGCAAGGGCGCGGTACACGCGCTCACCCGGCAACTGGCCGTGGAATTGGCGCCCCACAACATCACGGTAAACGCCATCGCCCCCGGCTACTTCGCGACCGAACTCAACACAGCCCTCATCGAGAACAAAGAGTTTAACGACTGGGTCTGCAAGCGTACCCCCGCCGCACGTTGGGGCAAGCTGGACGAGATCGGCCCCCCCGCCGTCTTCCTCGCCTCCGACGAAGCGTCCTACGTGAACGGGCATGTGCTGGTGGTGGATGGGGCGATAAGTGTGTCGATGTAATGCTAGGCGTGAGGGGTGAGGGGTGAGGAGTGAGGAGTAACCCCGGTGGGTGCGTGATTTCGGCGCTTTTACCCCTCACTCCTCACCCCTCACTCCTCACGAATTATTAAGGAGAACCAAATGGCATCAGATAAATTCCGCGTCGGTATCACCCGCGACGCATTGAGCCCCAGCGGCGAGCCGGTGTATGGGCGCGAGGCGTTGAAGGTGTTGGACGATCCGCGCATCGAGTGGGAGTATTTGCCGGAGAATATTTCCGAGTTCACGGCGGAGCATGCGGCGCGCTACGACGCGCTGTGCGTGATGGCGCCGCGCGTGACGAAGGCAACGCTTAGTGGTGCCAACCGGCGCTTGAAGTTGGTGGCGCGGTTTGGCGTGGGTTACGACAATATCGATGTGCCCGCCTGCTCCGAAAACGGAGTGTTGCTCACCATTACGCCCGACGGCGTGCGCCGCCCCGTGGCCAGCAGCGTGATGGCCTTCATGCTCTACATGGCCCACCGCCTGGAGATCAAGGACCAGTTGGTGCGCGAGGGGCGCTGGAAGGAGAAGGGCGATTTCCTGGGCTATGGCTTGAGCGGCAAGACCTTGGGCGTGATCGGCGTGGGCAACATCGGCAAGGAAGTGTTTCGCCTGGCCAAGCCTTGGGACATGAAGTTTCTGGGCTGCGACCCCAATGTGCCGCAGTCCGCCGTCAACGATCTGGGTGTGAAGATGGTGGATCTGGAAACGCTGCTGCGCGATTCCGATGTGGTGTCGGTGAACTGTTGGCTCAGCAAGGAAACGCATCATCTCATCGGCGCACGCCAGTTCAACATGATGAAACCCACGGCCTTCTTCATCAACACGGCGCGCGGCCCCGTGGTGGACGAAGCAGCGCTCGTGCAAGCGGTGAAAGACAAGCGCTTTCGGGCGGCGGCCATCGATGTCTTCGAGCAAGAGCCCACCCCCGTGGATAATCCGTTGCTCAAGCTGGACAATGTCATCGTGGCACCCCACGCGGTGTGCCACACTGACGAATGCATGCGGTTGCTGGGGGAGTATGCTTTCAAGGCCGCGGTGGAACTCGCCAATGGGCGGCGGCCCAACCACATCGTCAATATGGAATCCCTCAAGCACCCGGGTTGGGGTGCTAAATGGCATGCGTGAGTGAGGCGGGAAGCGTGAGACGTGAAACGTGAGGAGGGGTGATGGGGATGCGATCGAATCCAGTTAAAGTGAAAGCGCTGGCGGGGAAACCCGTGTTTGGCACCTTCGGGTGGGAGTTCATGGTGAGTGGCTTGCCGATGATGGTAAAGGCCACGGGCGCGGAATTCTTGTTGCTCGACATGGAGCATAGCGGCGCGGACTTCGGCATGATCAAGACGCAATGCGCGTTATGCCAAGGGCTGGATCTCGTGCCCATGGCGCGTGTGCCGGCCATCGAGTACACCTACATCGCGCGCGCCATGGATGCGGGCGTGATGGGGGTCATGGCGCCCATGGTGGGCACCGCGGAACAAGCGGAATTTCTCGTGTCATGCACCCGCTATCCGCCAACGGGCCGGCGCGGCGCGGCCTTTGGCTTTGCCCACGACGGTTACGAAAGCAATAGCGTCGCGGAGAAAATCAGGATTGCCAACGAACGCACCCTGGTCATCTGCCTCATCGAAACGCCAGAGGGAATCGAGAACATCGACAAGATCGCCGCCGTGCCGGGCGTGGACATACTGTGGCTGGGACACTTCGACCTCACCAATTTC